>NZ_JBVKCZ010000017.1:0-197232 GCF_055634335.1 Streptomyces sp. NPDC111802
ATACGTGGAATCGGCTTCGGAGTCGACCACCGGCCAGCGGTGGTCGTGCACTGCGTCCGGCCCATATCCGCCAGGTTGGAGCCGGTGTCGTAATTACGGGGCGTCAAGCACTGATTCCTCGCGTGCACCTTCCCGTCTCGCTAGCCGGACCCGGACCGTCTGGCAGTGCCAATCCGTCCCGACGCTGTCGGGGCTGCTTACCGCTCGACTCGGCATCCCCCGAATCGAACTGCCCCCAGCTTCAGCCAGATTGCTGCGACAACCCGGCGGTGAAGGTCTCTCACCTCACTCGATTCCATGGCGCCTCGTGGCGCACCCACGCGCTACGACAAGCTCGCGGTCCGCTACGAGGCGACTGTACTGGTCGCAGCGATCAACGAATGGCTATGAGCCAGTCTCGCGCGTCATCACATATGTGTTCCCGATGTCGGGATCGCCGTAGAAGAAGAACAGCTTCAACTCGTCGTGCTGATCGCGGTCCACGTAGAAGGACCACGCGTATGTCGACGGGGGCTCAGGAGCCGAGGTGTCAGTGGCCGTCGCGGGGAAGCGGCTCTCCACTCGGGTCCGGGCTGTCAGCGCGAGCCGGACGACCTGTCCACCGTCGTCGTCGGTCAGTTGCCAGGTTCCCGTACCGGAGAGGCGCCAGCCGTCCTCGAAGTCGAAGTCCTGCCCGTCGAGCTTTTCGAGAAGAGCCGTTCCGTCTTTGCGAAGCACCACGCGGGTCCCCTCGACGTTTTCCCAGCCCCCAGCGACTTCGGCCGCCGTGGTGTCGTGGATCCCTGTTCCCTCGTAGTACTGATAGGGACCGGCGCACGCCGCCAGAGCAGCCAAAACCCCCATCAAGCCACCGAGGGTTGCCCCCAACGCACGCAGCCTGCTTCCGCCCGCCACCAGGCCCTCCCACCCTCAGCCCGCATCGGCCAACCGATAGGAGTGGGCCGTGGAGAGATACCTTGCCAGGCCGGTTGAACGTGTTCAACTCTGCGACTGGGAGGTAGCGCGTACCACCCCGGCTCGTGTATCCGGCGCTGCCCGCAGCCAGCGATGAGCACCGCGAACAGCGTTTTCGATACACGCCCTAGCTGTGCTGTTCGGGCAGGTTGGTGATGCGGCTGGCTGGGGTTTGGCCGCCGATTCCGGTGTGGGGTCGGTGGTAGTTGTACCAGTCCAGCCAGTCGGGAAACGCTGTCTGCCGTTCGGCGTCTGAGGTGTAGGGCTGGTGGTAGGCCCATTCGTCGAGCAGGGTGCGGTGGAAGCGTTCGACCTTGCCGTTCGTCTGCGGCCGCCAGGGCCGCGTCCAACGCGGACTGACGCCCAGCTGGTGGCAGGTCTGGCGCCAGGTGTTCTTGGTGTAGGCCCAGGCGTTGTCGGTCAGGACGCGCTCGACGGTGACGTGACGTGCGGCAAACCAGGCCGTGGCGCGGGTGAGGAAGCCGGCGCAGGTGGCAGCGGTCTCGTCGGGCAGGTTTTCGGTGTAGGCCAGGCGGGAGTGGTCGTCCAGGGCGGTGTGCAGGTAGGCGTAGCCGGGTCCCGGTCCCGGTGCGGTTGCGTCGGCCTTCAGCACGGCCTTGGGTGCGGTGCCCGCCGCCGTCGGGGATGCGGCCGAGTTTCTTGACGTCGATGTGGACCAGTTCGCCGGGCCGGGAGCGTTCGTATCGGCGGACGGGCTCGCCGGTGGCCCGGTCCAGCGCGGCCAGAACGGGCAGGCCGTAGCGCTTAATGATGCGGTGGGCGGTGGACGCGGCGATCCGGGTACGGGCGGCCAGCCGTAGCGGTCCGATGCGGTGCTCGCGTCGCATCCGCACCACCTCATCTTCGACGTCGGCGGGTGTCCGCCAGGGGCAGTGGTGCGGGCGGCTGGAGCGGTCGTGCATGCCCCCGGCGCCGTGGCGGCGGTAGCGGTCGGCCCAGCGGGCGGCGGTGGTGTGACTGACCTGGAAGCGTTCCGCGGCTCGTCGCAGCGGCCAGCCGTCATCAACGACACACCGGGCCAGACGCAGCCTGCCGGTCGGGGTCAGCGGGGCGTTACGGTGGGACAACGAGGGCCTCCTGGCTGCCGGTTGTAGATGTCGCAATCCACACCGAACCCAGGGGCCCTCACCTCGTTCAAGGACCACTCAAGGCGTGTAGCCCGTCACCAATGTCCCCGGACAACACACCTAGCCCCGTTCAGCCAGGCCACCCATCCTGGTAGATGCTTGATGTCCACAAGCCGCAGCGCCCAGGGCACGGCAGGCGACGCAGCGGGCGGCGTCAGGGCTCATCGGGTTGAGCGGGCTCACCTCGGTACCCGCGTGCAGGTCGGGGTCCAAAGACAGCAGGGTGGCGTCCTCGCCTGCCTGCCTGCCTGCCTGCCTGCCGGGCCACGATCACTGAGGATGCTGGATGCACCCCCCCAGTCCGCCTGCCGTTTCTGGCTCCCGTCGTCACCTTGATCATTGAGGCGGCAGCGGTTGTGGAGGATCCGCGATTCGGTGAGCGCTGTCGGCGGATCATGAGCACCGTCGGAGCAAATTCCGGGTGATCATGAGCATCGGTGGAGCTCAGTGGCTGTCAGGTATGGGCTTGTGGCCGGACCGTACAGGTGCTCCGTACCGTCGACGGTTTGCGATCTTGCCCGGCGTGTCCCGGGGACCCCAGGCGTAGCGATAGCCGGATCGCGGCGACGGGCCCTGCGAGGTGTGATCGATGCGTCTCGCTGGGTTGGGCCTTGGGCCGGTGGGCCGACCTGCGCACACTGGAACTGTGCGCGAAATGCTCGTGGGCGGGATGGCGGAGCGTGAGGATCTGCTCGCTGCTGCCGTCGTCGAAGCCGTCGAAGGAACCGGTGCGTACGCGGGGAGTGTCTTTCTCCGCTCCCGCGACCGTCGGTCGATCGTGCTCGCCGCGACGTGCGGGGTGCCGCCTTCTCTGCTGGGTGGCTGGCACCTCATTCCGGTGAGCAGTCCCATCCCGGTCGCCGCGGCCTACAGCTCTGGGCGTACGGTCCACCTGGCCGACGCCGACGAGACGATGCGCCGGTTTCCTCAGCTGGCGGTAGCTCTGCAGTACGCCTTCGGCTCCTGCTCCGTGCCGGTAGGCGCAGGTGAGGAGACCTTCGGGGCGCTGGCGATCGTATGGGCGGCGTCACCCGGCAGCGCAGGGCTGTCCAGGGCCCAGCGCCGCCGCGTGCGGACCATCGCCAAACGGCTCGGTGCCTCCCTCGCCGATCTCCGCGCCCGTACCGGCGATCCCATCGAGTGCCACCCGCAGACGATTCCCGTCGAGTCCCCAGCCCCCTTGGCACCGGCCGTGAGGGTCGGCCTGTTCGACTGGGACCTCGTCACCGGTACCCTCACCGTGGACGACGAGCTCTGCGCGATCTTCGGTCTCGTCCCCCGTGATTTCGACGGACGAGCCGAAACGCTGACTTCCTGCTTGCACCCCGGCGACCGCGCCGCCCTTCGAGCGGCCGCCCGCGCGGCAGCCGCCGAGGGCCGGATCACAGCGCGACCCCTGCGCATACGGGATCGCAGGGACGGCGCCGAGGGGTACCGCACAGTCGAGTTGTGGGGCCGCGCACCGCAGGCCAACGACGCGCGGCCACACACCCACCTGGTCGGCACGGTCGTCGACGCACAGGCCGGCAGCGCGGCCGTCGCCGCGGTCGAACGGCTGCGGGACGGGATGTTCTCCCTCGCCCCCGACGGGCGGGTCACCTACGCCAACCACAGTGCCCTGCAGCTGCTGGGCGTGCGCGGCGACGCGCTGCTGGGTCAGTTTCTCTGGGACGTGCTGCCGTGGCTGTCCGATCCCGACGTCGAGTACCGGCACCGGTCCGCGATGATCTCGCAGGCGCCCGTCTCCTTCCTGGCCTGCCGACCGCCCGACCGGTGGCTCGCCTTCTCCCTCCATCCGGAAGCGGACGGAGTAACCGGCCGGGTGGTGCCCTCCGGTCATCCACCCCCGACCTCGGCGCCATCAGCCTCCTCCGCCGAGCCAGCAACCGCTGCCACACCGGCGCGCCTGGGCGTCATGTACCACGTCCTGCAGCTGGGCAGCGCGCTGACCGAGGCGGTCACCGCCCGCGAAGTCTGCGAAGTCATCTCCGACCAGCTCCTACCAGCCTTCGGAGGCCAGCAGCTGGCGATCTACGTGGTCCGCGACGGAACCATGCGTCTGCTCTACCACACCGGCCACCACCAAGACTTCCTCGACTGGCTGGAGGGCGTACCGCTGCACGCCTGCCTGCCCGGTACAGAGACCCTGACCTCCGGCGCTCCGCTCTTCATCGAGTCGCAGCAGGACCTCTCCCAGGGCTACTCGGGCATCCCCACGGGCGAAGTGAGCTCGTGGGCGTATCTGCCACTGATCGCCTCCAGCCACCCCGTCGGCACCTGCATCCTCGGCTTCGACGAGATCCACCGGTTCACGGAGAAGGACCGCGGCGTCCTCACCGCACTCGCCGGCCTGATCGCCCAGGCCCTGGAACGAGCGCGGCTCTACGACGCGGAGTCCGCCCTCGCGCACGGCCTGCAGCAGGCCCTCCTGCCGCACCGACTACCAGTAGTCCCGGGTCTCCGCACCGTCGCACGCTATCTGCCCGGCACCAGCGGAATGGACATCGGCGGCGACTGGTACGACGTCATCCCCACCGGTAGTGGGGTCTGTCTCGTCATCGGAGACGTCGAGGGACACAGCATCGCCGCCGCGGCCACCATGGCCCAGCTGCGCAGCGCCGTACGGGCCTTCGCCGCAGTAGGCCATACACCCAGCGACGTGATGGCGGGCGCCAACCGAACCCTCATCGACCTCGACCCCGGGCTGCTGGCCAGCTGCTGCTACATCCACCTCGAACCCCCCGGCCACCACGCCTACGCCGTCACCGCCGGCCACCCCCCACCCCTGCTCCGCCGTCCCGACGCAACGACCAACGCCCTGGAACTGGACATCGGCCCACTCCTCGGTGTCGATCACGCAAGCGCCTATCCACCGGTGCAGAGACAGTGAACAAGAACACCATCAAGGCAGCCGGCCTCACCCCCGTCGACCCGTCGAAGTACCAGCTGATCCCAGTGGCTCGCGACGCGGCGATCCGCGACTGGGTCATCGAATGCGGGCACAGCTGCCGCACCGGGGGTGCGTTCTACCAGCTGAGCAAGTCGGAGAAGGTGCAGGCGCAGAAGCAGATTGCGGTGCTGGAGAAGAACACGGACCGGGTGTACACAGGGCCCGAGGCCCGAGCCCTGCTCGGCCTGCCGGACGTGGAAGTCCGCATCAAGCCGGACCACAACGACGACTTCACCATCTTCGTGCAGAGCACCAGCGTGAACCGCAAGCTTGTACCGAACACACGGCTTCTGCTTATGCTCTGACACCTTGCAACCCTGCGCGACACGTTCAGCGCCGAGCAGGGCAAGGGCCTCATCGTCGCAGGACTGACCGGCGTTTTCATCATCGGCTCACTCAGCACCGTGTTCACCATCGTCTACGGCATGGCCCTCTAGCCGACCCCGACACCGCAGTCTCCAGTCGGCGACCGACCTCAGCACGACGGACGGGCCCTCGTGGGAGGGTCCGTCCGCTCCCGACAACCAGCCCGGCATCCGCGACACGCCCACCCGGCCCGCCCAGTTCACCGACACCGGGCAGCCCCGAGGGCCAGCCCATGTCAGGGTCGTCGGCCAACTGGCCAGCCAGCGCCTTCAGCGCGTATGGAACTCCGGATCCGAGCTGGCCGGCAGTGTCCCGTAGAGCGGGCCGAATTCGACGTTCACAGCCTGCTGCTCCTTGCTGGTCGGATGGAGGGCGGTGCCCGTCTCACCCTAGGACGCGCGCGCTCAGCCTTGGGTGGTGTGGGCGCCTCGTGCGGGCGGGCCAGGCCGTTGTCGGGATCCGTGCCCGCGAAACAGCGAGCGCTCCGCCCCGTCCCACTGCCTGCACGGTGAGCCCGCTGTGCGGCGCGGCACAGGCCGTCCGCATGGGTTCCGGGTCGGCGATCGCTCCGTGAACGGTGCAACGGCCAGCGCCCCCTCGGCAAAACGGCTTTCGCGCCGATCGCTCCGCTCGCCTCCGAGCCGCCCCCGTCCGGCCGGGTGCCCGCACCGTCAGCGCAGCAGCATGGGCACCCTCAGGGGCGCCCGCTCATGACGCTGCGCAGCAGGTCGACGATGGGCTGCACCGGGACGGTGGGGTCGAAGGCGCGCTGGACTCCGAGCCCGATGCCGAGGCTGAGCAGGGTGAGGGCGGCGGTGTCGGCGGGCAGGGTGGGTGTGATGCCGAGTTCGTCCGCCTGCGCCCGGATCAGGTCCGCGAGCGCGTCGGTTACGGTGCGCCGGCGCTGGGCGAGTTGCTCGCACACCTGTTTGTCGCGGCGGTTGGCGGTGGCGAACTCGACTTCCAGCGAGGTCCACGAGCTGTCGCCGATGGTCTCGTCGGCCCAGCGGGCAAATCCCGCGATCCGGTCCTCGAAGCGGGGCGCGTCGCCCATCGCGGCGGCCAGTTGTGTCACCTGTTCCGCGGCGATGCGGTCGAGGACGGCCAGACACAGCTCGTTCTTGGTGGCGAAGTTGGAGTACACCGCTCCCTTCGAATAGCCCGCCGCCTCGGCGACACGCTCCATCGACGTCGCCGTGAAGCCGTCGCCCAGGAAGAGCGCGTACGCGGTATCGAGGACGTGTTCGCGGGTGCGGGCCTGGCTCTCGGCCCGGGTCAGTCTTGCCACCCCCGCAGGATACCGCTAGCTTTCGGATTCCCTTGGAATTCAAATTCTGGGAGTATCTATGGCGCGGCGTCAACGTCGCGGGCTGGTCGTCGGGTGCGGCGGCACCCTCGGCTTCGCATGGGCGGTTGCGGCACTGGCCGCGGTCGAGGAGCAGCTCGACTGGGATGCCCGCACCGCAGAGGTGCTGGTGGGGACGTCGGCGGGGGCGGAGGTCGTGTCCGTGCTCGGGTCCGGCCGGTCGGTCTCCGACCTGCTCGCGGCACTGCAGGGCCGGTCCGACGCGGACCCGCTGCTCCTGCGGCACGTCGGCGCGCACCCGGGCGCCCTGCCACCGCTTCCATGGCCGGGGCTGCCGGGCGCCGGGCTGACGGCGGCGGCAGCCCGGGGCCGTGTCCCGCTCGGGTCGGGGCTGCTCGGTCTCCTGCCACTCGGCCGTGGTGATGCGGGGTGGCTGCGGGGCTTCGGCGCCTCGCTGGCGGACGGCCACACGTGGCTCGCCTCGTCACGTACGTGGCTGGTGGCGACCGAGACGCGCTCCGGCAAACGGGTCGCGTTCGGTTCGCCCGACGCCCCCGTCGCCGACATCGGCAGCGCGATCGCCGCGTCGTGGGCGATCCCGGGCTGGTTCCCTCCCGTACGGATCGACGGGCGCGCCTACCTCGACGGCGGGATGGTGTCGCCCACGTCGGCCGACCTCGTTGCCCCGCTCGGCCTGGACGAGGTGGTGATCGTCGCCCCGATGGCGACGTCCGGGGGCCCGCCCGCCACCGGGCTGAGCCGCCTCGAACGCGTCGTCAGGCGCTGGATGACCCGGACCCTCGACGCGGAGGAACACCTGCTTCGGGCAGCGGGGACCCGCGTCGTCCGGATCGAACCCGGCGCCGAGGAACTGGCCGTCATGGGCTTCAACTTCATGGACATCGCCCGCCGCCCGGCCACCCTCGACGTCTCCCTGCGTACCGCACCCGACCGTGTCAACCGAGCTATCGACAGGAGCACGACGGCATGAGCGCCCATTTCGAGGTCATCGTCATCGGCGCCGGCATCTCCGGGGTCGGCGCGGGGGTCAGGTTGCGTGAGGCCGGGATCCGGGACTTCCTGATCATCGAGGCCGCCGACGACTTCGGCGGCACGTGGCGGGCCAACACCTATCCGGGCTGCCAGTGCGATGTGCCGTCCCGGCTCTACACCTACTCGTTCGCGCCGAACCCGGACTGGACGAGGGTGTACGCGCATCAGCCGGAGATCCTCGCCTACGTGAAAGGAGTCGCCGACCGGCACCGGCTGCGCGAGCACACCCGGTTCGGCGTGCGCATGAACGAGGCGCACTGGCAGCCCCAGGCGGCACGGTGGCGGATCAGCACCGATGCCGGGGAGTTCACCGCCCGGTTCCTGATCGCCGGTGCCGGGCCGTGGAACGAGCCTCTCACCCCCGATATCCCGGGCCTTGCGGATTTTCCCGGCGAGGTGTTCCACTCCGCGCGCTGGAACCACGACTACGACCTGCGCGGCAAGCGGGTCGCAGTGCTCGGCACCGGGGCATCGGCCGTGCAGTTCGTCCCGGCCATCGCCCCGCAGGTCGATCGGCTCCACCTGTTCCAGCGCACTGCCCAGTGGGTGCTGCCCAAGCCGGACCATCGCATACCGAAGGCCGAGCGGTGGGTGATGCGTCATGTGCCCGGCGCCCGGGCCGCGGTGGCCGCGGTGGAGTACCGGGCCATGGAGACGCTGGGCCGCGGATTCCGCAGGCCCTCGCTGCTGCGCGGCGTACAGGCCGTGGCACGCGCACACCTGCGCGCCACCGTCCGGAACCGTGAACTGCGCCGGAAGCTGACCCCCGACTACACCATCGGCTGCAAGCGCATCCTGTTCTCCAACCACTACTACCCGGCCCTGACCCGCCCGAATGTGGACGTGCACGCCAGCGCCGTCCGCACGGTCGACGGCACCACCGTGCTCGGCGCCGACGGCAGCAGCGCCGAAGTGGACGCGATCATCCTCGGCACGGGCTTTCACATCCTCGACATGCCCCTGTCGAACCTCATCCACGACGGCGCCGGACGTTCCCTCGCCGACCACTGGCAGGGCTCCCCCGAGGCCTACCTCGGCACCGTCACCGCCGGGTTCCCCAACGCGTTTCTACTCCTCGGTCCCGGCCTGGGCACCGGACACAGCTCCGCGTTCACCATCCTCGAAGCCCAGCTCGATCTCGCCCTCGGCGCGATCCGCTCAGCACGCGCCCAGGAGGGGGCATCGATCGAGGTACGCCACGACGTGCAGAGCGCCTACAACACCGAACTGCAGGCCGCCCTCGCGGGCACCGTCTACAACACCGGCGGATGCCGGAGCTACTACCTCGACGCCAACGGCCGCAACAGCTTCAGCTGGCCCTGGTCCACCAGTCGGCTCCGCACACAGGTGGCACGCTTCAACGCCCGCGACTTCACCGTCATCCACCCCACCGACCAGCAGGATCTCAGCTCATGAGATTCCCCGCCATCGACATGCGCGGCGCCGACATCGCCATCACCGGCGCTGCACGCGGCTCGGACTCGCCACCGCGAAGGCGTACGCCCCCGGTGCCCACGCCACGCTCGGCGAACTCGACGGCGACCTGGCCGGCAGACCGCTTAGAACTCCTAACGAAATGATCCTAGAGGTGGTTGGATCGCTCTGGGACCGTTGATCCGGGGGTGCGGGGTGGCCCGGCCGAAGCCGTGGGATGTCGATGACGAGTTGTGGGCGGTGGTTGAGCCGCTGCTGCCCAAGGTTGAACGGCGAGCTCGGCATCCAGGAAGGAAGCGGCATCCGGACCGGCTGGTGTTCCAGGGCCTGGAACATTGCAGGATCGTCGAGATCTCAGGGTCGTGGAGACACTGTGGACGGCCGCCTGAGCCGAGCGGCAACTGCTAGCGTTCGGGCCGATCATTACTGGGTCGACCTGGGGGAGCAACCCGCGATGAAGCGTCCGATGGCCGTTGTCGGCGTCGCCACCGCCGCCGTTCTACTGGCAGGTTGCGGCGGCAGCGACGACAAGTCCGACTCGAAACCCGAGAGCGGCGACAGCACCGCAGCCGCCACACCGTCGGCGCCGGCAGCCGCCTCCTTCGACCCGCCCAAGGCATTCGTCGCGATGTCGGCGTTCGGCGTCGAGCGCACGGACAAGGACAACCAGTACACACTCAAGCCCGGCATGGTGGGCCAGAGCTCCCTGATCGCGGGACTCACCGGTGTCACCGGCCGCAACATCGCCGCGCAGGGCGAGCCGTGGACCGTTCCGTCCGCTGCGGTGCCCACCACCGAGACGCTGGACGTGACCGCACCGATGGGCGTCCAACTGGACGGCAAGGACGTCGTAGCGATCGCTTACGTGCAGAACGACAAGGGCAACGGCACCCAGAAGTCCAAGGGCCAGGTGGTGTTCCAGTGGCTCAACGCGACCGACGGCAAGAAGGTCGCCGAGGTCACCGCGGACCTCACCGCGGCCCTCGGCGTCGGCCAAGGCGGCGACAACGTGGTGAGCCAGGCGTACGACGCCGCCACCGGGCAGATCGTCGTCGGTGTCGGGGCCGACGGCGAGGAGGCCGCCAAGAAGGGCGGCGAGGTGTTCACCGTCTATGCCGATCCGAAGACCCAGAAGTCGAACGTCATCCCGTTCGTCACCCCTGCGGGCGTGCTGAACGGTGTCGTCGCCGGTGCGAAGGGCAGCAACCGGGAGGGCGCGGCCGACGGCACGATCGTGATCGCCGATGGCCCGACCGGCAAGATCACCAAGCAGACCCCGACCAAGCAGGACTACCTGAAGCCGGCAGGCAGCGGCTCCAAGCGCGCCTACCTCGCCTCCAACTCGTATACGGGCAACGACAAGTACAACAACGTCCTCTACTCGGTGGACATCGCGGGTGGCGCCGTCGTGCGGACCAAGTCACAGGTCGTGGACGAGCAGGTGAGCACCTTCACCTGCTGGGGCGACCAGGCCAAGGCCGTGGTCTGCACGTCCGGCGAGTCCGGCGGCAAGGAGATCATCGGCTTCGACGACACCACCGGCAAGAAGGTCTGGGGGTACACCGACAAGTCGGCGAGCCGGGACGTCC
The DNA here is from genome assembly GCF_055634335.1 of Streptomyces sp. NPDC111802. Classification (NCBI taxonomy): domain Bacteria; kingdom Bacillati; phylum Actinomycetota; class Actinomycetes; order Kitasatosporales; family Streptomycetaceae; genus Streptomyces; species Streptomyces sp. NPDC111802. Next base: position 10,801 of record NZ_JBVKCZ010000017.1, read on the forward strand.
CTGCGGTCACCGCGGCGTACCACGGCATCGTCTACGCCCAGTCCGAGGTCCAGCCGGTGCTGATGAACGCCGCGACCGGCGCGGACGTCAGCACGCCAACCGCGACCTCGATGCCTTCGCACAGCAAGGACCCGAGCACCACGAACGGCTCGGACATGTCGCTGTACGACGGCAAGCTGAAGTCGCCGACGGCGGTCACGAAGTACGGCGGCGCCTACCTGCAGGCCCCGAGCGGCAGTAACTACGACTTCGAGTCCATTCTGATCGCGCTGGCACCCACCGCCTGATCACCTGAGAACGGCCCAGAGGGCCGGGTCACCCGGCCCTCTGGCCCGAACCGATACGGCGGCTAAGAACCCTAACGAAATGATCTTCGAGGAGGTTGGGGCACTCCGGGACTGATGAACCGGGGTGCTGGGTGGCGCGGCCGAAGCCGTGGGAAGTCGACGACGAGCTGTGGGCGGTGATCGAGCCGCTGCTGCCCAAGGTGGAGCGTCGGACCCGCACCCGGGACGCAAGCGGCATCCGGACCGGCTGGTCTTCCAGGGCATTCTGTTTGTCCTGCACACCGGGATCTCGTGGGAGCATCTGCCGCAGGAACTCGGCTTCGGCTCGGGCATGACCTGCTGGCGCCGCCTGGCCCAGTGGTCCGAGGCCGGGGTGTGGCCCCGGGCTACACGAGGTCCTCCTTGCCAAGCTCCGCAGCGCGAACGCCCTGGACTTCTCCCGGGCGGCGGTTGACGGCTCCCACATCCGGGCGTTGAAGGGGGGTTCCAAGACGGGCCGAAGCCCTGTTGACCGGGGCAGAACCGGTAGCAAACACTATTTGATCACCGATGCCACTGGCATCCCGCTTGCGGCCACGCTGACCGGCGGCAATCGCAACGATGTCACCCAGCTCATCCCGCTACTCGAAGCGGTGCCGTCGGTGCGGGGCAAGCGTGGCCTGCCCCGGCGTCGCCCGGACATGGTGCTGGGCGACCGCGGCTACGACCATGACAAGTACCGCCGCCTGGTCTGGGATCTCGGTGTGAAGCCGCTGATCGCCCGCCGGGGCACCGAGCACGGCTCCGGTCTGGGAACCCAACGCTGGGTCGTAGAGCGCGCCTTCGCCCACCTGCACTGGTTCCGCCGCCTGCGGATCCGCTGGGAGATCCGGGACGACATCCACGAAGCCTTCCTCACCCTGGGATGTGCACTCATCTGCTGGCGACGTCTGCGCTCACGCTGTTGATCCGTCTAGCAAGTTGGACGAGGGGACTGCGGATCAGGAGTGCATGCTGCTTCCTGGGCGGCCATAACCTCATCGCCGTACTCGAAGGCCCATGCGCCGACGGCGTCGATGGGCGCCAGCAAGCTCCTTCCCAGAGCGGTGAGTTGGTACTCGACCCGTGATGGCGCGTCGGGGTCTGCCTGCCGGTCGACCAGTCCGTTGAACTGCAGCCGGCGCAGAGTCTCGGTGAGGACCTTGGAACTGATGCCCCCGATCCGCTCCCGTAATTCGACCGGGCGCCTGGGACCGTCGCGCAGTGCCCAGAGCACCACGGCGTTCCAGGTGTTGGAGAGCAGATCGAAGGCGAGGCGGGCGCGGCAGTCAGCGAGGAAGGCGTCGGTCGTCACGTACCAAATGGTGCCCGAACGGCCTTCTAGCGTCGGTGTGAACGGTCGAAGCAGGCACGGAAAGGGACCACGTGATGAGAATCGGCGTACTGGGCACGGGCAACATGGCCGAAGCGCTCGCCACCCACTGGGTGCGGGCCGGGCACGATGTGACCGTCGGGGGGCGGGACCCACACAAGGCGGAGCGGCTCGCGACGCGCATCGGAGGCAGCGCGAAGCCTGGCAGTCTGCGCGCGGCGGCCGAGTCCGGTCAGGTGGTGTTGGCCGCGCTGCCCTTCGGGGCGGGAATAGACGTGGCACGGGACCTGCACGCGGCACTGGAGGGCAAGGTGCTGCTCGACTGCTCCAACCCGGTGGGACCGGGCTTCCGGCTGCTGACGGAAGGAGGCCCCTCAGCCGCGCAGCAACTGGCTGTGGCAGCACCGGGCGCCCACGTGGTCAAAGCTTTCAACCTCTGCCACGAGGACGTGTGGCGGATGCGGCCGCCTGTCTTCGATGGGCGACCACTGGCCGTTCCGGTCTGCGGGGACGACGAGACGGCTCTCGTGAGTGCACGCGAGTTGGTGCGGGACGTGGGCTGTGAACCCGTGGCTGGCGGCGGTCTCGAACGTGCGGGACTCCTGGAAGCGACCGCCGCGCTGTTCATCGCGCTGTGGGTCGGCGAGGGAGCGGATGCCCAGGCAATCGCCCCTCCGCTGGCATACGCGGCCGGACCGAGCCACCAGGAAGCGGAGGGCGGCACGGACGCATTCCGTTAGGTTCTAAGTGGCCACTCAGAGCGGAAAGGTTGCCGTCTCAATTATTTCTTTCGCCGAGACGCGGTAGCACCGTCTCACCGGACCCGGTGATCCCGTGACCCGGTGCCCCGGTGACACGCCCGGGCTCCCTTTCCACCTCCACGGCGCGAACCATCACATGCTTCCGGCCGCACGCCGCCCCGCCGTGGCCGAGCGACTGAAGCCGCACAGGAAGCACAGGAAGAGGGAAATTCCACCGGCATGCGGCGGACCCAACCACCCGCCGCTACAGAACGTGGACCTTTGGCCGAAGGGCCCCAGGAAGCAGACCACTCGTGCTAGAAGTTCACCGCTCGCTGCTCATGATCGTTCTCAGCGCCAACCGCTGTACCGATGTTCCCCAAGCCTGGAGATCCCCGTGGGTTCAGGGAAACCGGAGGTCTTTCAGCGCGAACCCACGGGTCCAACGGTCTGCGTCAGGCCGATGCATCCGTGGGTTCGGGTGAAACACGAGGATGCTGAGCGATCCGAAGTGTCGCGTCGAGCGCGGCCACATGCGCGTCGGCGACCCCGGCGACCGTGGTGCGGCCGCTCAGGACACGGCACACGTCGTCGAGCCCGAGGCCCAGCTCCCGCAGGGTGCGGACCAGCTCGACGCGGGCCACGGACTCGGGCCGTACAACCGGTAGCCGCCCGCGGAACGGCCCACAGGTGGCACCGCGCCCTCGTCCGACCAGAAGCGCAGGGTACGTACCGGAAGTCCGGTGCGGTGCGCGAGCCGGCCAATGGTGAGCACGTCGGGGCGTTCGTCGTCCATGAGTAGGATCCTGAACCCTCCGGCGGCTGGAGACTCAAGCGCCTCAGTGCGACATCCCGTGAGTTCTCCAGAACTCTGCCGAGTCTTCTCACCACCGCCAGCGTCGACAGCATGCGCCTCCCTGCTTTCAACGAGACTGCAGACTGATCAGATCGGACGAGAAAGCTTCAGGAATCCCGAAGTCACGTCACTGACCGGCCGATCACGCGAACGAGAGAGAAGCCCCAGGCCAGGGGCTCAGGGTTCCGGCAAGAACCGCGGGAACCCACGGGCTGTCGCACAGCTGGCCGGTTGGCTACAGGACTCCGTGCCGCCGCAGGAGGGCCGGGGGGGCGTCTCGTCTGCATTCCTCCTGTTTAATCCCGTGACGCGCCTTCGTGCGTCGTCCGCTTCGCGCGCCCGATGCATGCGCCTGGGCGGAACCGGCGGCTGACCGGTACTTCAAGACCATGGCCGAACGCCGTCGTTATCCGAGCGATCTGTCGGACGCCCGCTGGGAGTTGGTCGAGCCGGCCCTCACTGCCTGGCGGGCCGAGCGTCGCGGCCGGGGACTGGACATCGGCCGCCCGCCGGACCATGACCTGCGCAGCCTCCTGGACACGATCCTCTACGTGAACCGCACCGGGATCCCCTGGCGCTACCTCCCGCACGACTACCCGCACTGGAACACCCTCTACGCCTACCTCGCCCGCTGGCAGGAGGAGGGCGTCTTCGACCAGCTCAACAGTCTCCTGCGCCGGCAAGTTCGCAGGCAGGAAGGCCGGGAGGCCGAGCCCAGCGCATGCGTGATCGACTCACAGAGCATCAAGACGTCCACCAACGTTCCCGCGGCCGGCCAAGGCGTCGACGCAGGCAAGAGGATCGTGGGCCGCAAGCGGAGCATCGTCATCGACACCGTCGGCCTGCTGCTGGGGTACTGGTCACGGCCGCGAGCGTTCAGGACTCCGTCGCCGGCCAGGCCTTCATCGAGAAGGTGGCCACCGATCACCCCACCGTCGTCAAGACCTGGGGCGACGGCGGCTACCGCCAGCACCTCGTCGAGCATGCCGCGACCCTGGGCATCACATGCACATCGTCCGCCGTGACCCCAGCGTCAGGGGATTCACCGTTCTGCCTCGCCGCTGGACCGTCGAACGTACCCTGGGCTGGCTGATGAACCACCGCCGCCTGACCCGCGACTACGAAGCCCACCCCCACCGCTCCGAAGCCATGATTCACCTCGCGATGATCAACCTCATGCCCCGCCGCCTCACAGCTGGATCCACCCCGAGCTGGCGCCGCACCTAGAACCCCACCGAATTAGGGCACCCAGGGACTAAACAATGGAATGAAACGCCCTCTCACTGCTCATGCCTATGCGAACCGACTCCAACGAGATCGGAACCAACGCCTAGAACCTCTGGATCATCGACGAGCTGCTTGCGTTCCAGGACTACCTCGTCTCCGACGAGACGCTCAAGAGCATGCCCACCACCGGATCCGAGTCGACGACGGAGCCCGACGTATTCGCGACTCGGCTCGTCGACACCCCGGCGCTGACCGCGGAAGGCGAGAAGCTCCCGCTGCCGTCCATCGTCGTGATCGAGATCAAACGACCGATGCGTAACGACGCGTCGGAGGGCAAAGACCCGATCCAGCAGTGCCTTGAGTATGTGAATCGCGTGCGCGCCGGCGGCGTGACCACCATGGCGAAGACAGGCCGACTGAGCCCGGTGTTCAGCGGAGCCGACTGGAGCGATGTGACCGCAGCACTCGGCGAGCCGTAGGACATCGGAACAATGAGCCGGAACAGAAAGTGGCCGCGGCTCTTCGCCTACGGAGACCTTGAGCTGAATGTCTGCCGCTGCCGCGAGGTTTCCCTCATCTGCGTCCAGACCTGGCGTGACGTCGTCGAACTCCCTCCGTCGGTTGTCGGGGGGGACGGGCACCTTCCCGGCAGGGCTCAAGCACGCGGACGTCGTTTCCGCCTTGGGCAGGGCGGGCTGTTCCTGGAAGCCGCATGCTGCGCTGACCTTCGGCAACCAGTGCTCGCTCACGGCGATCGCGTCAGGAGCGAACTTCACCTTCGAGATCCCCGTGGGAGGAACCCGTGCTGAACGTCATGGGCCTGCCCGGCGACGGACACGACTGCTCCGCACAGACCGCAGGCCAAGATCACTGACGCGAAGCGCCGTCAAAACTCGTGAAAACCTTTCCCCCAGAGATCGCAAATCGCCGCTCAAACTGGTCGACAAACGCTGTCACTGAAGGTGAACGAAGCCAAGGTGGGCGTCGGCGCCGAAGCGATGGGCTCGTAGTTGCAGCAGGAAGACGACGTGGGTCCAGGGGAACGACGGCGACACGGACCGATGCCCGGGATGGGCTTGCGGAATTCTCGGCACACCACGGCCGGCAGGCGGATCCCAGGATCCCCGGTGGCGTCATAGGGCCTCGGTCCGTTCCCACGATGAGAGTCCACGAAAGAGAGAAACCCCAGCCGACGCGCGGCTGGGGTTCCTCAAGGCGGTGAGTATCGGTCAGCAGGTGGAGTTACCCGCGCCGTAGACAGCTCGTCCACGCGGCGGCGGACCGCACCCCATGGCTGTCACCGTGGATCAGGCGGGTCAGCGCTGCAGGGTGAGCAGGCCCGGCCGGTACGGCAGTTGCATGTAGCCGGTGTTCGGCGGGATGTCTTTGAGGAGGCCCTGGTAGAGGAACTGCAGGTTGCAGGGATCGATGGTCATGGTCTGGTCGGGGTTGTTGCGGACCAGGTCACCGTGGCTGACGCCCTGGGCCCAGGTGGAACCGCTGTTGGCCTGGCCCGCGAAGGGGCTGCTCTCGCTGCCGGCCTGGACGGTCCACGGGCCGTTCAGGCTGGAGGCGGTGAACGAGCGGAAGTAGCGGTTCGAACCCTGCGCCTCAACGATCATGAGGTACTGGTCCCGGCCCTGGACCTTGTAGACCTCCGGCGCCTCGAACAGAAGGTCCCTGTTTGTGTCACTCATGACCGTCGTGTACGAGGAGCCGAAGCTGCTGGGGAAGTTCCCGAGCGGCATGCTCGTCCGGTAGATCTTGCCGTTGTCACCGGCGAAGAACAGGTACATGTTCTGGTTGTCGGCGATCATGGTCGCGTCGAGCGGGGCGCCGTCTTCGCCGGCAGGGAGGCTGCCGGTGAACAGCGGCTGCGGGGCGGACCAGCCGTTGGGGTTGGTGGGGTCGCTGGACGTGCTGTAGACGAACGACGGCCACTGGTACACCATCACCCAGATGTTCTTGGTTGAGAGGTAGAACAGTTCGGGCGCCACCGCGTCCTGGTTCGTCTTGGTCTGGGTGGCCGCCCCCATGTCCGACCAGTTCGTGAAGGGACTGAACCCCGTCGAGCCCCACCCACTTTCGTTGGCGGTGGTCGCGTAGACCAGGTTCTTGCCGTTGTACTTCACGGTGGCGAAGTCCTTCAGCGCGAGCTGCCCGTTCGCCGGCTGCGCCAGCGGACCCGTCGAGGTCCAGCGGTAGGTCGACGGAAGAGCACACGCGTTGCTCGCCCCGGACAGGCCGGTCCACTTCTGGTTGGCGCCGCCGTGGCACGACCAGAGCCGCACCTCCGTGCCGTTGGCCTTACCCCAGCCCGAGACGTCCAGGCACAGCCCGGACCGCACGCCGACGATCGTGCCGTCGGGGTTCACCCGCCACTGCTGGTTCTCAGTGCCAGTGCACGTCCAGATCTGCACCGGGGTCCCGGCCGTGGTGCCGCCGCCCCGGGCATCCAGGCACTTGTTGCCGTACACGGTCAGCTGGGCGCTGTCCGTCAACGTCCACTGCTGGTTGATTCCACCGTGGCAGTCCCAGATGTACACGTTCGCGCCGTCGGTCTGGCTGACGCCCGCCACATCGAGACAGCGGCCGGAATCAACACTGCGCACGTCGCCGGTGGTGGCCGCCTGAGCCGGGCCGGCGACGAGCAGCGCCGCCAACGCGGCCAGGGTCGCAACCGCGGCGGCGAGCACCGCGGACGGGCGTCTGCGGCTGAAAATACGTCTGCGCATAAGGACCTCGTCATCCTTGAGCAAGCGGCTCCGGTTGGCCCGTCAGGGGCTGCCCGGATGCCGGTGTGGCGGAACTCCGACTGTTCGACATATCGAACAGCGGTCGAAGTGCCGATCGTGAGAATGCTAGACATCCCATGAATGACGTCAATACTTCTCGCAAGACCCGCGGGCAGGAAACGTTCGCAGGCTGAAACCAGGCAGCTTCAAGTCCTATGGTTGTACGGGCCTTTGGCGTGAGGGCCAGGTAGCGGTGCGGGCGCGGACTTGGTGATCATCACGGGCCCCGACCAGGTCGCTCACCTGAGCCTCTGGTCCGGCTCGGTACCCGACCCGCGCCCGCGGCGGGGCCGGTGGCACTCACTGACGCCGGTCCGGTCGACGTGTGCCCGCGGCGGTCGTCTGCGGTGCGGGGAGCGTCGAGAACTCGCCGAGCGGGGCGCGAGGGCCTCGGGTGGGCCGTTCACGGGCCCTCGCTGTGGGCCGTCACCTGCCCGGGTGGCGGCGTACACCGTCGTCGGCGGCGATCGGGCGTGCCGGGGGCTGTTGACGGCGACGCCCTGGACCGGGCGGTGGCTGCCTACCTCGCCGACCAGCACCACGCCACCGACCAGCACCGCGGGGACCGTCGACGTCCGCACCCGCAGTCTGCGCTCCCGAAGGAACTGCACGAGGCCGTCCATGGGTTGACCATCGCACCGGCGGGGCGCCTCGGACGGGCTCGCCGTGATCAGTTCGGCAGCGAAGCCGGAGCCCGTGCAGGCCCGGACGAGGATGGCCGCGAGGTGAAGTGCGGCCTGGTGAGCGAGGACCGGCAGGTGCGGTTCTCCACGCGAGCGATGGCCTGGCCAGCTCCGGTTTGGTGGCGAAGGTCCTCTCGTCGGGCAGGCCGTCGGGGGTGCGGTGGCCTGCGTGTTCGGCCAGTGGTCAGCCGTTTTTGCGGCCGACCGGACCGAGGAGGGCGCGGACGTAGTCACGCATGCGGCGTCGCAAGTCGGCGGGGCCGAAGCGGTGGCCGATGCGTAGGAAGAGGTCGTCGAGTTCACGGTCCCAGGTTGCGTCGGCAAGGTCGTCGATCCCCCGGGAGGCTGCCCTCATCACAGCTCGGACAGCCCTCGATGCCACTCGTTGGAGGGGCGGTCCGGCGAGACCGCCCCTCCAATGAGTGGGGTCGGGACTTGGCCAGGCTCCGACAGGGACAGCCTCCCGGCATGACCACGAAGAGTTGGCCCGGACGACTTCGAGAGCCCCGAAGCGCGCACGATCACCGAACGACGACTGCTGCGGGCGAGCCGCCAACCACCCGCTGATCGCCCGGTGTTGACGCCCCTCCTGCCCCCTCCTATATTCTCGTTCGATACTCAGAATAATGTCCGACATTTCGAACTTCGGCTCTCGGTCCCCGCACCCGTAAGGAAGCTGATCTCGCATGTCCTGGCTCCAACACCCCCACAGCCGCCGGAGACTCATGGCGGTCACCGCCGGTCTGGTCGCGGGCGCCACGCTGCCGGCGATGCGCGCGGCGGCGGCCACGACGGCCCAGCAGGAGCGGTTCACCAACCCGGTGATCTGGCAGGACTTCGCCGACCTCGAGGTCATCCGCGTCGGCGACACGTACTACTACACCGGCTCGACCATGCACTACTCGCCGGGCGCGCCCGTCCTGCGCTCCTACGACCTGGTCAACTGGGAGTTCATCGGCCACTCGGTGCCGGTCCTCGACTTCGGCGACGCGTACGACCTCAACGGCGGACGGGCGTACGTCGGGGGCATCTGGGCGTCCTCGATGCGCTACCGCCCCAGCGACAAGACCTTCTACTGGCTGGGCCAGATCGGCTTCCAGCGGTCGTACATATACAGCGCCACCGACGCGGCGGGCCCCTGGACCCGGCACGCCGAGATCGGCAGCATCTACTACGACGCGGGGCTGCTCTTCGACGACGACGGCACCCCGTACGTGGCGTACGGCGCCAACGAGATCCGCGTCGCGCAGCTCTCCCCGGACATGCGCTCCGAGGTCAGGTCCGAGCACGTGCTCACCAAGCCCGCCGAGTTCGGCCTGATGGAGGGCTCCCGCTTCTACAAGATCAACGGGAACTACTACATCTTCGTCACCCGCCCGGCCGACGGCACCGCCGGGCAGTACATCTGGAAGTCCACCTCAGGCCCCTTCGGCCCGTACGAGATGCGGGAGGTGCTGTGGGACCTGTCCCGCCCGATCCCCGGCGGCGGCGTGCCGCACCAGGGCGCGCTGGTCGACACCCCGAACGGCGACTGGTACTACATGGGCTTCATCGACGCCTATCCCGGCGGCCGCGTCCCCGCCCTGGCCCCGGTCACCTGGAACGCCGAGGGCTGGCCCGAGCTCCAGACCGTCGACGGCGAGTGGGGCGAGACATACCCCTACCCGGTCACCCCGCACCCGCTCCCGCCGATGACCGGCGCCGACACCTTCGAGGGGACGGCGCTGGCGCCGTACTGGGAGTGGAACCACAACCCCGACACCGCCGCGTTCACCGTCGACAACGGGCTCACCCTCAGGACCGCCACCGTCACCGACGACCTCTACAACGCTCGTAACACCCTCACCCGCCGCATCCAGGGCCCCGCCTCCACCGCGACCGTCGTGCTCGACTACTCCGGGATGGCGGACGGCCACCGGGCCGGGCTGGCGATGCTGCGGGACTCCTCCGCCTGGATCGGCGTCACACGGCAGAACGGCGTCAGCCGGCTGGTGATGTTCGACGGCCTGACCATGGACGCCCGCTGGAACACCACCGGCACCGGCACCGAGCAGGCCCGCGCCGACCTCCCCGCGTCCAGCAGCCGCGTCTGGCTGCGCGCCACCGCCGACATCAGCCCGGGGCCGGGCCGCCGGGCGACGTTCTCCTACAGCACCGACGGCACCACCTTCACCCCGCTCGGCCCGGCCTTCACCATGACCAACGCGTGGGAGTTCTTCCTGGGCTACCGCTTCGCCGTCTTCAACCACGCCACCAAGACCCTCGGCGGCAAAGTGCGGGTGGAACGCTTCGAGTTGAGCGCGTGCGCGCCGACGGCGCAAGCGGTCACTGTGGACACGAACGCCTGGTACATCATGGTCAACCGCAACAGCGGCAAGGCACTGGACGTGGCGGGCGGGAGCTCCGCGGACGGCGCCGCGGTCACGCAGTGGGCCCGGCACGACGGGACCAACCAGCAGTTCCAGTTCGTGGACTCCGGTGACGGCTACTACCGGTTGAAGGCCAGGCACTCCGGCAAGGTGCTGGACGTCTCCAGCTGGTCGACGGCCGACAACGCCGCCATCCACCAGTGGAGCGACCACGGTGGCGTGAACCAGCAGTTCCGGTTGGCGGACTCACCGGACGGATACGTCCGGTTGATCAACCGCAACAGCGGGAAGGCCGTCGAGGTACCGGGCTTCTCCTCCGCCGACGGGACCGGCATCGTTCAGTACTCGGACTGGGGCGGCGTGAACCAGCAGTGGAAGCTCGTCCGCGCCGGCTTCACCGGCTTGCCCTCCTGCTGACACCGCTATCCGGTTCAAGCCCACCGATACTCCCCTTGCCCGCTGGGCAAGGGGAGTATCGGTCTGCGCGCACCCGAGGTCGCACAGCCGACAGCGAGGTCCGAAAAAACTTGGACCGGGCGCCAACCTTTTCTGAAGAGGATCGAACGCTGGGATGCCCGGTCCTGACCACTGCGTGCTGCGCAGCGCGCTCGGGAGACGTGGCGCCGCCCTGAACCGTGTGCCAGGCACGGCAGGCCGCGTTCTTCCCCTGAGCGATTAGCCGGCGCACTGCTCCACGGGGTCCGCGAGATCCTGGCCCGGCTCCTGCCGAGACGGCGACGACGCAGCAACCTCCGCGTGGTCAAACGCAAGATGTCCACAGATCGACCACCTGCAGACCCGGTTGCGGGACGCCGAGATGCACCTGGAGCACCTCACGATCACCCGCAAGACCGTCACCGGTCTCACCGACCGGCTCCCGGCCGTCGCGCCGGACCTGCCCGAACACCCGGACTACCCCTGCATCCTCGCCGCCTTCAACTCGGATGTGCGGTCCACGGGTGGCGGTGGTCCGGGCGACCGTCGGTCTCTGTCGTTCTGGCGGGATGCCGGCCGGCCGGTCCGGCGGGACTGCCGGCGGCCGATGCGCCGGGTCATGAGCACGATGGCACGCTGGGCCCACGCCGGTGGGCGGCGTCTCGCGTGCCGTCGGCCCGGCACCCGTGGTGATCGCGGATGCCGGGCCGACCGTGCAGAGAGAGGCGGTCCGTCAGCCCTGGCGGGCCTTGAAGCGCGGCTCCTTCTTGTTGATCACGAAGGTCACGCCCCGACGGCGCACCACCTGGGCGCCGGGCCTGGCCTTGAGTGAGCGAAGCGACTTGCGCACCTTCATCGTGGTCTCCTCTCGACTGGCCGGTGAGTCGGCTGTCAGTGGCCGGCGGCGGTACGGCCATAGCGCCGCTCGAATCGCTCCACACATCCTGCGGTGTCCAGGACACGTGAGGTGCCCGTGTAGAACGGGTGGCTCGCCGACGAGATCTCGACGTCCACCACCGGGTAGGTCTCGCCGTCCTCCCACTCGACCGTCCACCGCGAGTCGAGCGTGGAGCGGGTCAGCATGGCGAATCCCGACGCACGGTCGCGGAAGATGACCGAACGAGAGACGGGATGAATGCCGGGCCTCATGGAATGTCCCTTCGTCACGTTTGCTGCGAAGCAGCGGGATGCCGACGTCAGCGTTCCTCGCGGAACATGACGTGAGCGTCGGCGACCGGGTCGTACTTGCGCAGGACCAGCCGGTCGGGGTCGTTGAGACGGTTCTTGCGGGTCACATAGGTGACACCGGTGCCGGCCGTCGACGTCAGCCTCACGACGGGCCGTGCGCTGCTGCGTGCCATTGGGGACTCCCTTCCGCCACCATGCGAGCCAGTTGACTCGAACATGTCAGGTACGGGGTTCAACAACATGCCCCGGTGCCGCATTCCCGAGCCCCTCTCGGCAGGGACAGCCGCCGCTCGTGACCATGCAACGCGCACGTCAGCCGGTAGATTCCCGATGTCCCAGGGGTCGTGAGTGCTGCCTGCCCCTCCGTTCGGAGGCCGGGACAGCCCACCGCGCCGTCTGCGGGACGTCGCGCGCGCCGCCTACGTCGCCGCCGACTAATCGCCGTTGCCCATCAGCCGGCGCTGCGGCGGCCTGCCCTGGTCGGACAGCCACTCGGCGGGCAGGCAGCATGGCTCACCGCAGATGCACGCCCCGGATCAGCCCTCGCGCTCCAGTACCGGCCACGATCTGCCGTAGGAACCACAACGACGCCGAGGCCTGACCCGCAGATGCTAGGCGGCCAGTGTCTCGTCCTCTTGCGTGGTGCTCTTACGGCCGGCGCGGTACCCCTGCAGAAGTGCATCCGCCGCGGCAAGAGCCTCATCGGCAGTGCGGGCGCCGGTCATCACGCAGAGCGTGTACGTGGCGTCCTCGAGAGCGCGGCTGGTGCGAACGGTGGGAAGCACATCGTGCTCGATGCACGACTCTGCAAACCGGGCCAGGGCGGCACGCAACTCCTTCTCAGCCGGAAGGATCATGGCAAGTCCCCTCTCAAAGACGCAGCCCGCATGCCGCTCGGCGTCACCAGGAAGAGCAGGCTGGATACAGGGCTTCTCACGCCACCGCCCGGCACCAAGCAGCGCCGGGCAGAACCCCAAGTGCCCCGCGTTGAAGGATTTACGCCTGAAACTGCCCCGGAGTCCCCCGTGCGGAGCAAGCGGCCGGCCTCCCCCTGCCGGGTCACGGGTCGAGCGCGGCGGAAACGACGTCGGCAGCAGACCAGCGGCTCGCTCTCTACGCCCGTGACGAGCGGGGTGCGCCGGCCGACGGCAGCAAGACAAGCACCGCGAGTGCCGGGCTGCAACGGCAGCGGGCGACGAGGAGTATGAGTAGGGCACGGACGCGGGCGGCCGACGTACCCGCTCTCGCGGGCGCGGAGCGGATGCGGATGCGGATGCGGATGCGGATCAGGGGAAACGGAGCGGCTGTGACGAGTGGTGACGCCGTCTTGTCGGACCTTCTGGCGCGCTCCCACAGGGTGGCCGCCGGGGAGATTCCTGCGCTGATCGACGAGGCAGGGCATCGCCTGGGCCTGTCGAGTACCCAGGTGTACGTGGCCGACCTGCAGCAGAACCGGCTGGTCCCCTTGCCGCACCCCTCCCCCGCCGCGGTCGCCGCCATTGACATCGACGGTTCGCTGGGCGGCCTCGCCTACCGCACGCAACAGGTCCAACAGTCCCGCGACGGCAGCACGGCCTGGCTGCCGCTGATCGACGGAGTCGAGCGAGTAGGCGTCATGAAGGCCGGTGCGCCCCTCCTGGGACCCGCCCTGCTCGAGACCTGCCAGGCGTTGGCGGGACTGGCAACCCTGCTGGTGATGTCCAAGTCGACCCACAACGACCTGCTCATCACGCAGGCACGCTCGCGGGCCATGACCACCCAGGCGGAACTGTTGTGGGCGTTCGTGCCGCCGCGCACCATCGGCACCCGGCACGTCACCTCCAGCGCTCTCCTGGAACCGGCCTACGACGCCGGCGGAGACGCCTTCGACCACAGCCTCAACGACGGCGTACTGCACCTGACCCTGTTGGACGCCATGGGCCACGACCTGGCCTCCGGAGGCGCAAGCGCGGTCGCTCTCGCGGCCTGCCGCGCCACCCGCCGTGCCGGTGGCACCCTCACCGACATCGCCGCCACCATCGATCAGACCCTCAGCCAGTGGATCCCCGACCGCTTGCTGACCGCCGTCATCGCCCATCTCGACATCACCACCGGTCACCTCACGTGGATCAACTGCGGCCATCCCGCTCCACTGCTCATCCGCGACGGTCACGTCCTGCCCCAGGCCCTGGAACGCCCCCCGCAACTCCCCCTCGGCCTCGGACTCGACACCGGAACCGCACCGACCGAGCACCACGCCCGCCTCCAGCCCGGAGACCGCATTCTGCTCTACAGCGACGGCGTCACCGAAGCTCGCTCAGCCGAAGGCACCCTCTTCGGCGAACAGCGCCTTACCGACACCGTCATCCGCTCCATGGCAACAGGAAACAACGCCCCCGAAACCCTGCGCCGCCTCATCCAGAACCTCCACCAGGAACACCGCCTGCACGACGACGCCACCATCCTGCTGACCCAATGGCACCCCACCTGACCCGCAAGTCACCAACAGAGGGACCGCGTCCCGAATCTGAGTGTGGGTCAGCACGTCTCACCCGGTGTACCGGTCGATCGGTCTACCGGTCTACCGGTCTACCGGAGACTGACTGTGCTGAGGCATCAATGAGTCCCCAGGTCACAGCACCGCACCTGACGGTAGATCAACGGGCCGCCCGTGGCGCATGATGGAGCGCCCGTCCCCTCACAAGCGAGGTGCCGCGTCCCGATGAACCGCAAGACCAGACTCCTCCTGGCGGGCCTGGCCTCCGTGGGCGGCGCCGTCGCCGGCGCGGGCATGCTGCACAACCGCCGGCCCGATCGCAGGGAACGCCTCCACGTCACCGTCTTCAGCGAGCCCAACTACATGGGCCGCAACGAGAGTCTGACCTGGACCGGCGGCGAGCGCGAGGTCGTCCCGCTCACCCGGGTACAGCTGCCGCGCATCGGCTCGATCAGGCTGGAGCGGCTCGTGTACCGCTTCCAGCCCGAGGTGCGGCTACCGAACATGTACATCCTGTGGCACGCCCTCACCGAGCGCCCGGACCGCACCGACCCCGAGGACGGCGTGACCAGCTTCATCGCCATGCACGAGCTCGCCGGCATGTTCTCGGTGGGGTGGTGGGAGCCGGTCCGCGAGTCCGAGGGGCGGTCGGGAGTGCGGCTCTGGGCCGGGCGACCCGGCTGTCCGCCGGCCGCGCTCGACGAGGAGGACCCTTCCGGTAAGGCGACTTCCGACGAGGCGGCCGCTCCCCGCACCCAGCCCTGGCACGACGTCCTGGCCAACACGCCCGACCTCGGCTCCTGGGGCACCCGCACCCGCTACCTCGAACTCGGCTACCACCGCGGAAGCACCCACAACGGCTGACCGGCCGCCTGCCCCCCCCCGGATCCGAAGCCCTCAGGCCGAGCCACCCATCCGCGACGGCCGGTCCGGACCCTCGACCTCCTCCACCGGCGGCATGAACGCGCGCAGCCACCGCTCCGTCTGGGCGACATGCGCCTGGGCCGCGCCGGCCGCGGCGACGGGGTCGCGGTCGGCGATGGCGGTGGCCAGGACGCGGTGGTCGTCGTCGCTCTTCCTACGCATTTCAGGGCCTTCGGGCAAGGTGAAGACCTGGTACTTGCGGGAGCGGGACCGGAAGACCGCCAAGAGGGAGGCCAGGGTGGGGTTGCCGCCGACGCGGGCGATTTCCGCGTGGAAGCGGTGGTCGAGTTCGGAGGCCTTGGTGGGGTCGCTCGTGGCCTCCATGTCCTCGATGAGAGAGAAGAGCGTGCGCACCGTCTCCGGCGTGCAGCGGGCCGCCGCCTGGGCGGCGACGTGGGCCTCGAGGACGCGCCGGATCTCGTAGACCTCCAACAGGCCCGACAGCGGGAGGAGTTCGAGGGTCAGGGAGAGGCTGCCGATCACGTCCTCGGGCCTCAGTTGTGAGACGTACGTACCCGAGCCGTGCCGCGGCTCGATGACGCCCAGGGCGGCGAGCATCCGTACGGCCTCGCGCAGCGATCCCCGTGAGACGCCCAACTCCTCACAGAGGTCGCCCTCGGGCGGAATGCGCTCACCGGGACCGAGGCGTCCCGTCGCGATCATGTGCCGTAGGCCGTGGAACGCCCTGTCGACTGCGGACATCCGTCCCCTTCCTCCCCCTGACGGGCCCGCGATCACGCCGCGGTCCCCTCGGAGCACTGTAGCGAGTCTCAGATGTGAGTCGCAGATGTGTCGGATGCGTCTCCCCGAAAGTCATCTGATGACTTTCACTGTACGACCCTTGTTTCCGTCCAGAAAGCCGTGCAGGATGCCGAGTCATCATATGAGTCCGGGGAATGGACCTGACCTTCCGCGGGACCGCCCAGCCCCTGCCCCTGCCCCTGCCCAGATGTGGAGTCCTGTGAGCGAGACCGAGGTGACCACCGCACCGCGCCCTCTGCTGCTGGCGGACGGCCGGCCCGCCGACCGGGCGTGGTCGCTGGATCCTGCCCTCAAGCACCTGAACCACGGCTCCTTCGGGGCGGTTCCGCTGGTGGCGCAGGAGCGGCAGGAACTGCTGCGGGTGGAGATGGAGCGCTCGCCGGTGGTGTGGTTCCCGGCGCTGCCGCAGCGGCTGGCCGCCACCCGTGTCGAGCTCGCCGACTTCCTCCATGTCAATGCCGACGAACTCGCCCTCGTCCCGAACGCCAGCGCCGGCGCGAGTGTCGTCTACGCCGCCCTCGCCCTCCGCCACGGCGGGGAAATCCTCGTCACCGACCATGGCTACGGGGCGGTCACGATGGGTGCCGAGCGGCTGGCACGTCGCTGGGGCGGCCGGGTCCGTACCGCCCGGGTGCCGCTCGACGCGGACGAGGACCAGGCATACGAGGCCGTGGCGGGCGAGCTCAGCGACGCCACCGAACTCGTCGTCGTCGATCAGATCACCTCGGCTACCGCGCGCCGACTGCCGGTGGAGCGCATCGGGGCGGAGGCCGGGCGCAGAGGCGTCCCCGTGCTCGTCGACGGCGCGCACGCGCCGGGGCTGCTCGCTGCCCCGCTCGCCGACGCGACGTACGACTTCTGGACCGGCAATCTGCACAAGTGGGGCTGCGCCCCGCGCGGCACCGCGGCGCTGGTCGCCCGCGGCCCGCTGCGCGATCGGCTCCACCCCCTCATCGACTCGTGGGCAGCGGCCGACCCCTACCCCGACCGCTTCGACCAGCAGGGCACCATCGACGCAACCGCCTACCTGGCCGCGCCGACGTCCCTCGCCTTCGTCGAGCGCACCTGGGGGTGGCCCGCTGCCCGCCGCTACATGGACGACCTGGCCGACTACGGCGCCCATGTCATCGGCACCGCCTTCGCCGAACCGACCGGTGCGGACTGTGCGGTCGACGTCGGCATGCCCGTGCCCGGCATGCGTCTGGTGCGCGTCCCGGACGGCCTCGCCGCCGACCGGATCGAGGCCGACGCACTGCGTGACCGGGTGGCCCTCGAACTGGGCGTGGAGGCGGCCTTCACCAGCTTCGACGGCATCGGCTACATGCGTCTGTCCGCCCACGTCTACAACACCGCCGCCGACTACGAGTACTTCGCCGAGGAATGCGTCCCCGTCCTCGGCAAGTGGGCCCGAGAGAACTCAGGGAAGAGGTCAGCACAATGAGAAGAAGGACGGCAGCTCTCGCGCTCGGCACCGCCGCCGCGATGGTCCTGACCGGCTGTTCCACGATGAGCCCCGACGCGAGCGGGACTGTCACCGTCAACATGGTCGAGAGCCTGACGAACCCCACCCGCACCGACCTGCTCAAGGACCTCATAGCCGACTTCGAGCAGCAGAACCCCAAGATCAAGGTCAACCTGGTCTCGCCGCCCACCGAGCAGGCCGACCAGAAGCTCCAGCAGATGCTCCAGTCCGGCAGCGGGGTGGATGTGCTGGAGGTCCGCGACATCACCGTCGGGCCCTGGTCGAACAACGGCTGGCTCTACGACATGAAGAAGGATCTCGGCGGCTGGAAGGGCTGGCAGGCCATGACGGAGAACGCCGTCAAGGCCTCGCAGGACGCCAAGGGCAGAACGTACTTCGTTCCGTACGGCTTCTACGGCCTGAGCCTCTTCTACCGCACCGACCTGATCAAGAAGGCGGGCTTCAGCAAGCCACCGGCGACCTGGTCGGAACTGCTGGAGCAGGCCGCCGCCATCCACGACCCGGCTCAGCGCCGTTACGGCTACGCCTTCCGCGGTGGCGCCAACTCCAACAGCAACGCCACCGCCGCCATCGAGGCCTACCTCGCCGACCAGGTCGACCCGGCCAACGGCTTCAAACTCAAGAACGGCCGTACGATCTTCTCCGCGCCAGAGGCGGAGGACGCCATCGAGAACTACCTCAAGCTCTTCAAGCAGGCGTCCCCCAAGTCGTCCGTCTCCTGGGGCTACCCGGAGATGGTCGAGGCCTTCTCCAACGGGTCGACGGCGTTCCTGCTCCAGGACCCCGAGGTGATCGCCACGGTCTCGGAGTCCAAGTCCATCTCGAAGGGGCAGTGGGGCACCGCGCCGCTGGTGGCCGGGCCCGGCGGCAAGACCGTGCAGCCCCTGGCCACCGCCGGGTGGGGTGTCGCCAAGGGCAGCAAGCACAAGGCAGAGGCCGTCAAGCTGGTCGAGTTCCTCTCCGAGGGCGCGGCGTCGACGACGTTCACCAAGAAGAACAGCCTGGTGCCCATCCTCAAGTCCGCGAGCAGCGACTCCTTCTACCGGACCGGCCCCTGGTCGAGCTACGTCACCATGACCGAGCACCCGGAGAAGTACCTGGTCGTCACCCAGCCACGCGGCGTGACCTGGTGGGCCGAGTGGCAGCAGAAGGCGGACGCCGACGTGCAGAAGCTGATCCTGGGCAAGACGACGCCCAAGAAGCTGCTCGCGGGCTGGGACGCGTACTGGACCGAGAAGTGGCAGCAGGAGCAGTAGACATGTCCGTCGCTTCAACGACTACGGCGAAGACGACCGCGCCGGGCAGTGGGGAGGCCTCCCGCAAGCGAGGTCTCCCCCAACGGGGCCGCCGACGGGAGTTCACCACCCGGCGCGGTCTGCAAATCGCCGCCTTCATGGCGCCGGCCGCGGTCCTCGTGGCGGTCTTCACCTACTACCCGATGATCGCGGGCGGCCAAATGGCCTTCCGCAACTGGAAGTTGACCGACCTGACCGACACCTCCTGGGTCGGGCTCAAGAACTTCCGCGACGTCTTCGCCGACCCTGCCTGGGGCACCGTGCTGGGCAACACCGCGGTCTGGGTGATCGGCTCGATCGTCCCTCAGTTGGTGATCGG
The DNA here is from genome assembly GCF_055634335.1 of Streptomyces sp. NPDC111802. Classification (NCBI taxonomy): domain Bacteria; kingdom Bacillati; phylum Actinomycetota; class Actinomycetes; order Kitasatosporales; family Streptomycetaceae; genus Streptomyces; species Streptomyces sp. NPDC111802. The sequence goes on from NZ_JBVKCZ010000017.1 coordinate 29,991, forward strand.
CTTCGCCCTCGCGCTGTGGCTGCGCCGTCGCTTCCGCTTCCGCGGCCTCTACCAGGCGCTGATCTTCTTCCCCTGGGCGATCTCCGGATTCCTCATCGGCATCCTCTTCCGCTGGCTGTTCAACAGCGAGTTCGGCGTCGTCAACGACCTGCTGCAGAAGGCCGGACTGATCGACGAGCCGATCGCCTGGCTGGCGGATCCGAAGACGGCGATGGTGGCCGTGCTCGTCGCCAACATCTGGTACGGCGTCACCTTCTTCGCGATCATGATCCTGGCCGCCCTCCAGTCGATCCCCGACGAGCTCTACGAGGCCGCGGCGCTGGACGGCGCGGGCAAGGCACGCACGCTGTTCCAGATCACCATTCCGTACATCCGCACCACGCTGGCACTGACCGTGCTGCTGCGGGTGATCTGGATCTTCAACTTCCCCGACCTGATCTTCGGAATGACCGGAGGCGGGCCGAACAACGAGACACACATCGTGACCACCTGGATGATCAAGATCACTCAGCAGGGCGACTACGGCAGAGCCTCCGCGCTCGGCCTCCTCGTGGTGGCCGCGCTGCTGGTGTTCGCGGTGTTCTTCCTCATGGCCACACGTGAGAAGAAAGGGGTGAGGCCGTGATCGGCAAGGAGACGACGGCCGGCCGTGCCGTCAAGTTCACCTTCCTCGGTGTGTGGCTGCTCTTCACCGTCTTCCCGCTCTACTGGATCACCGTCACCTCGCTCAAGGCGCCCGGCGACATCTTCCACTTTCCGCTCGCCTACTGGCCCGAGCGCTTCTCCCTGGAGAACTACAGCGGCCTGTTCGGCACGGCGGACTTCGGGACGTACCTCACCAACAGCCTCGTCGTCTCCACCGTGGCCGGCGTGACGGCCACGGCGATCTCGATGCTTTCGGCGTATGTGCTGGCCCGCTTCGAGTTCCGCACCAAGTCCGCTCTGCTGATGGCCGCCCTGGTCACCCAGATGATCCCGTCGTTCATCGCACTCGGGCCGCTCTACCTGCTGATGACCGACCTGAGGCTGGTCGACAACCGCCTCGGACTGATCCTCGTCTACATCGCGGTGTGCATCCCCTTCTGCACGGTGATGCTGCGCGGCTTCTTCGAGAACATTCCGGACGCGCTGGAGGAGGCCGCCATGATCGACGGCCTGTCCCGGTTCGGAGCGCTCTTCCGGGTCCTGTTGCCGGTGATGCGCCCCGGCATCATCGCCGCGTTCATCTTCAACTTCGTCAACTGCTGGAACGAGCTCTTCCTGTCGGTGACGCTCATGAACAGCGACAGCAACAAGACCGTACCCACGGCCCTGAACGGCTTCATCTCCAGCTTCAACATCGACTGGGGCTCGATGTCCGCGGCGGCCGTGCTCACCATCCTGCCGACCATGCTTCTGTTCGCCTTCGCCAGCCGCCACATCGTTCAAGGCCTCACGTCAGGCGCGGTGAAGGGCTAGCGTCGGTAGCTGTGGCTGTGGCTGTGACGGTGGTTGCGGCTGTGGCGGTGGCTGAAGGCAGTCACCGCCAGGGTGGTCAGGACGAGCACTCCCGCCGTCTCGACGTACAGGGTCGGGCGCACCAGCTCCGCGTCGATGTACTCGTTGAACCCGAACAGGCCCGCGGTGAGGCTCAGGAACAGCGCGCCCAGCGCGCCGACCGTGAACAGCGCGGTGACGGCGGCGACCGGGCCGAGCCCGCTCACGGGCGTGACCAGCAGCGCCAGGGCGAGCAGGATGCCGACAACGCCGGTGAGCAGGAAGAGCGGCCCGATCGTGGCGAGGTCCCGGTAGCCCTCGGCCCACAGGCGCAGATGGATCGCGGCCATCGCCGCCGTCAGTCCGGCGCCGGCCAGACGCAGGACGAGCCGCGCGCCCGCTCGGTCAGTAGCCATTGCCCGGGGAGGTGTTGTTGTCGGACGGCGCCGAGGCTCCGCCGACGGTGATGTCCGTCTTCATGCCCTGGTCCTTGTGTCCGTCGACCGGGCAGTAGACCTCGTACGAGCCGGACTTGAGCGTCACCGTGAGAGTCGTGGACTGACCCGGCTCGATCGTCTTGCTGCGGTCCTCGCCGCCGGGGCCCTCGATCTCCAGGGCATGGTCGTGCGAGCCCGTGTTGTTCGCGGTGAAGGTGTACTGGCCGGGCTGGAACTTCTCCGTCGAGAGCTTGATGTGGAAGTCGGACAGCTCCGCCGTGACCTTGGTGCCAGGGCCCTCGCTGTTGCTGGTGCTGTTGTCGTTACTGCTGCTGCCGTCGCCGCCGCCTCCACAGGCGGCGAGCAGGGCGGTCAGGCCGCCGGCGGCCACGCCGAGGAGCAGGCGGCGGATGTGCGGGATGGTCATGAGTCGGTCCTCCGGTTCGTCCCCCCGCAAGGGGTACGACGCTGCCGGGCCGAGGGATTGCGGCCCGCGGGATCACGCGGGCGGAGAATGGACGTAAGGCAATCCGTTGCAGGCGGCGAAACGTATCCCTGGTATGTGGCGCATGGGCCTCTCCCTCGGGCGGGTCCCCGACGAGGCACTGCTCACCGGTCTGACGACGGGCGATCCGGAGCTCGCCGTCGCGTTCGTGCGCCGTTTCCAGCGCACGGTCTTCGGCGTGGCCGTCGCCGTCCTCGGCGACCCCCAGCTCGCCGAGGACGTCGCCCAGCAGACCTTCGAACGGGCCTGGCGGCACGCACAGATGTACGACCCCCGGCGCGGTTCCGTACGGTCCTGGCTGACGGCGATCGCACACAACCTCGCGATCGATGCGGTACGGGCCCGGCGTGCCAGCCCGGTCGCCCCGGAGGACCTGGACACGCTGCTCGGCATCGTGACCGAGACGCCCGAGCGGCGGGCGCTCGCTGACGACAGCGCGGAGCGGGTCAGGCGGGCGGTGGCGGAGCTGCCCCGGGAGCAGGCGCGGGCCCTGGTGATGGCCGGGATCTACGGGATGACGGCGCGGGAGGTCGCGGACGCTGAGCACGTTCCGCTGGGCACGGCGAAGACCCGGATCCGGAGCGGGACGCTCAAGGTACGAGCGCTCCTTGAAGAGGCGGAGAAGCGGTGAGCGGCATGGAGTGCGAGCGGCTGCGTGAGCTGGACGCCGAGCTGGTGCTCGGGGTCCTGCCGGCCCGCGAGCGCGCCGAGGCGGTCGCCCATCTGGACCGCTGCCCGGAATGCCGGGAGCACGTCGAGGGGCTGACGGTGGTCGGCGACGGTCTGCTCGCCCTGCTGCCGGGCGCCGAGCCGCCGGTCGGTTTCGAGAGCCGGGTCGTACGGGCCCTGGGCGCGGCGCCCGCGCCGAAGCGGCGTAGGCACCGGCTCCGGCTGGCGGCGGCTGCGGTGGCCGCGGCCCTGGCCTGTGGTTTCGGCGGATGGGCGATCGGCACGGTGGTCGAGGCCGCGCCACCGTCCGTCTCGCAGCGGACGGACGACGGCCTGCGGGAGGCGGCCTTGGTCTCCGACGGCCACGAGGTGGGCCGTATCTACGCTCATGCCGGTGACGAGGTCTGGGTGTACATGTCGGTGGACCTGGACGGGAGCAGCCGGGAAGGCTCGGTGCGCTGTCTGCTCGTTCGGGCCGACGGGTCGACGGTCCCGTTGGGTTCCTTCCCGCTCAAGGACGGCTACGGATACTGGGGCGGGCCGGCCATGACCGACCCTGCGACCCTGACCGGCGCCCGCCTGACGGCCCCGGACGGAAGCGTCGTGGCCACGGCGAGCTTCCCGACGAGTTAGGCCGTGTCCGCAGGCGGTCTCGTTTTGACCAGCGGGCAGAGCGGGACTGAAATCGATTCGAACGGGCACTCGTACGCCACCAACGATTGAGGGGTGGCATACCGCTCATGGAGATCTCAGGCGTCCTCAGCGCCATTGTTATCGGCATTGTGATCGGTGTTCTCGGCCGACTCGTCGTTCCCGGCCGCCAGCGCATTGGCGTCCTCTGGACGATCGCAATCGGCATCATCGCCGCGTTCATCGGAACCGGCATCGCCTCCGGCCTCGACGTCGCCGACACCAAGGGCGTTGACTGGGTCGAGTGGCTGTTCCAGATCGCTCTCGCGGCCCTTGGCGTTGTCGCAGTCAGCAAGGTGAAGCTGCGCCACTGACCGAAGGTCTCACAGCACCTGACGCGAACAGAGCGCGCAGGCGCACACCCACCTCGCCGGCGCGGACAGTCCCCCGCCGGCGAGGTGGTCCCGCTTCCGGCTCCGGCAGGAACCACGGGCCGCCGCGCCGGTCGGTTCACGGCGCGGCGGCCACTGTCCGTCGGCTTCCCGCGTCACGCACCCGGTCCGGGGTCCGGCTGGACCGGTGATTCGATGCCGGCGCGAGCCGCTTCCAGTTGTGCGGCGAAGGCGATGCCGAGGAAGAGTACGACGGCGGTGAGGTTGGCCCACAGCAGCAGGGCGATGAAGGCGGTCAGAGGCCCGTACACGGCGCCGAAGGCACCGCTCTCCTCGACGTACAGCGCGAGCGGCCAGGTGGCCGCCACCCACAGCACGAGGTGTACGGCCGAGCCGAACGCCAGCCAGGTGTAGCCGGGCTGGTCGCGGCGGGGCGACCAGCGGAAGATCACTGCGGAGGCCACCCAGGCCAGCGCGAGCCCCACGGGGACGTCGAGCACACCCCACCACTGCGGCCCACCGCCCTCCCAGTCGGCGGAGTCAGCCACCGCGTCACCCACGGCCTCACCGGCGACGAGCACGACGAACCCGAGCACCAGGGGCAGACCGGCGGCGAGCGAGAGAACCATCGCCCGCCCGTACTTGCGCGGGAAGGGACGGTCGCGCTCGATGCCGTAGATACGGTTGGCGCCGCGCTCGATCTGGCCCATGGCCGAGGCGAGGTTCAACAGTGCGAACCCCAGGCCGAGCCACAGAGCGAGCGTGCTCCAGACGTCGCCGTGAGCGGTGCGCCGGGTGCCCTGGAAGGCGTCCTCGACGATGTCGGCGCTGGCACCCGGCACGATCCGGCCGAGGGTGAGCTCGATGATCCGGCCCACGCCCTCCGTGTGCACCGACGTGGCCAGCCCGACGAGCGCCACGGTGCACGGCACCAGACCGAGCACCACCTGGAAGGCGAGAGCTCGCGCGTTGGTGAAGCCGTCCGCGTAACGGAACCGTGCGAACGAGTCGGTCAGCAGCCGCACCCCTCCGTAGTGGCGCAACGCGGTGAACGCCTCGTCGCCGGAGAGCTCCTCCCCGATCATGTCCCGGGTCTGCGGGACGTGGACGGCAATACCCATCGCGTCAACGCTCCTAGTCTCGCCGCTGCTCCCTGTCCGGATGCCCCGGGAACCCCTTGGTACGACCTCATGCTTCCGGCGCCGGAAGCCGGATGGGGGCGCAACCTCCACCGGTCGGCGCTGCGCGTCCAGTCATCAGTACCCGTTGCGGCGGCGCAGCCCGAAGGGCCGGCCATCCGGGTCGATGAGGACGCGATGCAGGGGCGTGCAGAACGCCTTCGTCGTACGCGAAAGGCGCGGCGGCCGATAGGCGCGCAGACGTCCGGGCGGCCTCGGACCGCGGCGGCCACGGTCGTGCCAGGCGTCCAGTGCGGCGGCGCTCGCCGCGAAGGCGTCGAAGGCCTTCGCGGGATCACAGAGCACGTCCGGCATGTGCGGGGTCGCGGGTTCCTCCAGGTCCAGATGCTCGCGTGAGAGTTCCAGGCGCAGATCCCTGGCAAAGGCACGCGCGCCGTCCCCGAGACCGCCGGGATCGTGCGGCCCGCGCGGGTCGGCGGTCTCGTCCAGCACGGCACAGGTGAGTTCCGAATCGTGGGTCCAGGAGCGGAGGTTGACGTTGTCCGACCCGACCGAGGCCCACACGTCGTCGATCACACACACCTTGGCGTGTACGTACACCGGTGTCCCCGCGTGATTCTCCAGCCCGTACACCGCGACACGCCCGCCGCCGGCACGGCGCAGCCTGTCCAGGGCCGTGATCCGGCCGATCAGGTTCATCGGCAGGGTGAGCCGGCCGTCCTGTTCGGGGACGGAGGGGATGACCGCGATCAGTCGCAGGCCGGGGTGGGCGCTCAGCGCCTCGGCGAAGCACTCCACCACATGCGGTGACCACAGGTACTGGTCCTCCAGGTAGATCAGGGCCCGGGCCCGGCTGAGCGCCTTGCGGTAGCCGCGGGCGATGCTGCGCTCGCCGTCGGGGGCGAAGTCGTAGCCGCGCAGCAGCCGGTTGGGGTAGGTGCGCAGGACCTGGAGGGTATGTGTGCCGCACGGCGCGGGGTCGGGTGTCTGAGGTGGTAGCCGGTCGGCACGTGTGTCCTCGCGGTGAGCGAGCTCCCGCAGGCGGACGAAAGGGCTGCGGGTGAGCGGCGCGGGGTCTTCCCAGCGTTCGCGGAAGACGGCCTCGATGTCGCCGACGGCCGGCCCGTGCACCGCGAGCTGGATGTCGTGCCACGGCGGGTGCGGTCCGTACGCGGCGGCGATGCGCAGCGACTGCCGGTCGCCGCGGTGCGTGGCGTCGTCGTTGCGGTTGTGGCACAGGTCGATCCCGCCGACGAACGCGACGTCGAGCTCGGGCCGGTCGACGTGACGGAGCACGACGAGCTTCTGGTGGTGCGAGCCGCCGGGGCGCACCCGCATGTCCAGCAGGCATTCGCCGCCGGCCGCCTCGATCTCCTCGCCGAGGTGCCGGTTCTCCGCCTCACTGAACTGGAATCGGTCCAGGTGGGAGCGCCACAGCAGTCCCTTGACGATCACTCCGCGCTCGGCCGCCTCGGCCAGGACCCGGCCGATTTCGCTGCCGGGGCCGTCCAGGCGCTCGTCGGGGTCCCCCCGCCAGTCGGTGAAGAGCAGCAGGTCCCCTGCGCGCTGTGCGCTGATCGCGCCGAGAAGTTCCCGGAAGTACGTCACCCCGTGGACGAGGGGCCGTACCAGGTTGCCGCGCGACCAAGCCACCCGATCTGATCGGCGCTTGTCCAGACGAGTGGCGCTGTTGCCCCGTTCGCCCGAAGTCAGCAGCCATTCGGTGAGTTCCACAGCCCAAGCCCTCCAGACGGGGCAGAAGGGCACACGGGTACCCACTTCGCCCGGTGAGAAGCCCTCGGTTCGCCGGAACGGCAGGAGACGCGGCACTGCGTGCCCGGAACGCCGAGGTCGTCAAGGCCGTCGAACGTGCCCTCCGGCCGCGTCCTGAACGACGCTCCGAACCCGGCCAAGTACCCCGTATCTCTCGGCCCATACGTCGTCGGCGACGAGTTCACCGTCTTACAGGAACCCCCCGCACCAGGCTTTTGTTGCCGCCTGACAACTGAGTTAACCTTCACCGGATCTTCTCATCCGCCCGAACCCGTGAACAGCGGAAACCCGGGCGGTGAGTGGGCCCTTCACGGGGTCCGGCGCGGTTCCGAGTCCTCGGCTCGAGGGCTCTTGGGGAGCGGAACGAGGGTGCGCATGACGAGCAAGACGATCGAGGCCGTCGACGGGGCCCCTGGCGAGCGGGAGCTACGGCAGTTGCTGGCCGGACTGACCGCCGTACGGGACGGCGACTTCGGCACCCGGCTGCCGTCCGACGCCGAGGGTCTGCTCGGCGATATCGCAACCGTCTTCAACGGCATGGTGGACCAGCTGTCGGTGTTCACCTCGGAGGTGACCCGGGTGGCGCGCGAGGTCGGCACCGAGGGAACGCTGGGGGGCCAGGCCGCGGTGCCGGGCGTCTCGGGCACCTGGGCCGATCTGACGGACTCGGTCAACGCCATGGCGGGCAATCTGACCACTCAGGTGCGTGACATCGCGCAGGTGGCGACGGCGGTCGCCAGGGGCGATCTGTCGCAGAAGGTCGACGTGCCCGCGCGGGGCGAGATCCTGCAGCTGAAGGAGACCGTCAACACGATGGTCGACCAGCTCTCCGCGTTCGCCGACGAGGTCACCCGGGTCGCCCGCGAGGTCGGCAGCGAGGGACGGCTCGGCGGTCAGGCACAGGTGCCCGGTGTGGGCGGTGTGTGGCGCGACCTGACCGATTCGGTCAACTTCATGGCGGGCAACCTCACTTCCCAGGTCCGCAACATCGCCCAGGTCACGACAGCGGTCGCGCAGGGCGACCTCTCACAGAAGATCACCGTGGACGCCCGCGGCGAGATCCTGCAGCTCAAGAACACCATCAACACGATGGTCGACCAACTGTCCGCGTTCGGCGACGAAGTCACCCGCGTCGCCCGCGAGGTCGGCACCGAGGGACGCCTCGGCGGACAGGCGGACGTCAAGGGGGTGAAGGGCACCTGGCGCGACCTCACGGACTCCGTGAACTTCATGGCGGGCAATCTCACCGCACAGGTCCGCAACGTCGCCCAGGTGGCCACGGCCGTCGCGCAGGGCGACCTCTCACAGAAGATCACCGTGGACGCCCGCGGGGAGATCCTGGAGCTGAAGACCACCATCAACACGATGGTCGACCAGCTGTCGGCCTTCGCCGACGAGGTCACCCGCGTCGCCCGCGAAGTCGGCACCGAGGGCAATCTGGGCGGCCAGGCGATCGTCCGGGGTGCCTCCGGGACGTGGAAGGACCTGACCGACAACGTCAATGTGATGGCGTCGAACCTGACCGGCCAGGTCCGCTCGATCGCCAAGGTCGCCACCGCGGTCGCGCGCGGTGACCTGTCCCAGAAGATCACGGTCGAGGCCAAGGGCGAGGTCGCTGCCCTGGCGGACGTCATCAACACGATGGTCGACACGCTCTCCGCGTTCGCCGACGAAGTCACCCGCGTCGCCCGCGAGGTCGGCACCGAAGGACGCCTCGGCGGACAGGCGCACGTGCCGAACGTGGCGGGCACGTGGAAGGACCTCACCGACAACGTCAACTCCATGGCCAACAACCTGACCGGCCAGGTCCGCAACATCGCCCTGGTGACGACGGCGGTGGCGGGCGGCGACCTGTCGAAGAAGATCGACGTCGATGCCCGCGGCGAGATCCTGGAGCTGAAGACCACCATCAACACGATGGTCGACCAGCTGTCGTCGTTCGCCGCCGAGGTCACCCGGGTCGCCCGTGAGGTCGGCAGCGAGGGACGGCTCGGCGGGCAGGCGGAGGTCGAGGGAGTCGAGGGCACCTGGAAGCGGCTGACGGAGAACGTCAACGAGCTGGCCGGGAACCTCACGCGCCAGGTCCGTGCGATCGCCGAGGTCGCGAGCGCCGTCGCCGAGGGCGATCTGACCCGTTCGATCACCGTGGAGGCATCGGGCGAGGTCGCCGAACTCAAGGACAACATCAACTCCATGGTGGGGTCCCTGCGGGAGACCACACGGGCCAACCAGGAGCAGGACTGGCTCAAGACCAACCTCGCCCGGATCTCCGGGCTCATGCAGGGCCACCGCGACCTTCCCGTCGTCGCCGAGCTCATCATGGACGAGCTCGCGCCCCTGGTCTCGGCGCAGTACGGCGCCTTCTACGCCGCCGAGGACACCGTGCGCGGACCCGAACTGCGGCTGGTGGGCTCGTACGGCTATCCCGACACCGACCGGCCCGAACGCATCCCCGTCGGACACTCGTTGGTCGGGCAGGCCGCGCGCAACCGCCGTACCGTCAGCGTGGAGGAGCTGCCGCCGGGCTATGTGACCATCTCCTCCAGCCTCGGGCAGTCGGTTCCCAGCGCCTTGGTGATACTGCCCATCGTGGTCGAGGACCAGGTCCTCGGTGTCATCGAGCTGGCCTCCGTCACCCGCTTCACCCAGATCCACCAGGACTTCCTCGCCCAGCTGATGCCGACCATCGGCGTCAACCTCAACACCATCGTGGCCAACGCCCGCACCGACGAGCTGCTGGACGAGTCCCAGCGGCTCACCGCCGAACTCCAGGCCAGGTCCGAGGAGTTGCAGGTCCAGCAGGACGAACTGCAGCGCTCCAACGCCGAACTGGAGGAGAAGGCCTCCCTGCTGGCCTCGCAGAACCGCGACATCGAGGCCAAGAACCTGCAGATCGAGCAGGCACGGCAGGAACTGGAGACCCGCGCGCAGGAGCTGGCGCTGGCGTCGAAGTACAAGTCGGAGTTCCTGGCGAACATGAGCCACGAGCTGCGCACCCCGCTCAACAGCCTGCTGATCCTGGCGCAGTTGCTGGCGCAGAACCCCTCACGCAACCTCACGCCGAAGCAGGTCGAGTACGCGGGCATCATCCACTCGGCGGGCTCGGACCTGCTGCAGCTGATCAACGACATCCTCGACCTGTCGAAGGTCGAGGCCGGCAAGATGGACGTCACTCCCGAACGCATTCCACTGCGCGAGCTGCTGGAGTACGTCGAGGCGACGTTCCGCCCGATGACGACGCAGAAGAGCCTGGAATTCACGGTGGCCACCGCACCGGGCACGCCGGCCGATCTGCTCACCGACGGCTCCCGGTTGCGGCAGGTCCTGCGCAACCTGCTGTCCAACGCGGTGAAGTTCACCGAGCAGGGCGGTGTCGAGCTGCGTATCGAACCCGCCGCGGACCGGGAGGTGCCCATGGGCGTCCACCGCGGCGGCCCCATCGTGGCCTTCCGTGTCAAGGACACCGGCATCGGCATTCCCAAGCAGCAGCTGGAGGCGATCTTCGGGGCCTTCCAGCAGGCGGACGGCACGACCAGCCGCAAGTACGGCGGCACCGGCCTGGGGCTGTCGATCACTCGGGAGATCGCCCATCTGCTGGGCGGCGCCGTCATGGTCGACAGCACGCCCGGCCAGGGCAGCACCTTCACGCTCTACCTTCCCGTGGCACGCGCCGACTTCGAGGGCCTGCCCGACGGTGGCGGCCGGCCGGTGGAGCTGCCGCCCGCCACCGCCGCCGAGCTTTTGCCGCCCTCTTCGTCGGACACGCCTTCCACCAGGGCTCCCGAGCAGCGCAGGCGCCGTCTGCTCGTCGTAGAAGGCCGTACGCGCGGACTGCTCACCCTGGTCGCCGAACGCGCGGTCGCGGACATCGCACCGGACCCCGACGACCCGCTCGGGGCGATCGACATCATCACGGCGGTCGGGGCGCAGGAAGCGGCGAGCACACTGGCCGCCGAACCCTGCCACTGTGTCGTCCTGGAACTCGGCATGCCCGGCGACGAGGGCGCGCGTCTGCTGCAGGCCATGGAGGGTGACTCGGCGCTGGCCAGTGTGCCGGTGCTCGTGCACACCGGTCATCATGTGGACCTGGCTCAGGAGCAGCTGTTGCGCTCCGGCGCCGAGGGCCGCCCGCTGGACTTCCTCTCCAGCCTGGACGAGCTGCGCGAACGCATCACCCTGCACCTGTCAGCGGAGGAACCCGGGGACGTGCTGCAGCTGGTGCGCGGCGAGGAACCCCAGCACGCGATCGCGCAGGTCGTCGACAACGCCCTCGTCGGCCGTACGGTGCTCGTGGTCGACGACGACGCGCGCAACCTCTTCGCGCTCAGCGGGGCACTGGAGCTCCACGGCTTCCACGTCCTGCACGCCGAGAACGGCCGCAAGGGCATCGAGACGCTGCTCGCCCACCAGGACGTCTCGCTGGTCCTGATGGACGTGATGATGCCGGAGATGGACGGTTACGCCGCCACCGCGGAGATCCGGTCGATGCCCCAGTACGCGGACCTGCCCATCATCGCGGTCACCGCCAAGGCCATGCCCGGGGACCAGGAGAAGAGTCTGGCGTCCGGGGCGAACGACTACGTCACCAAGCCCGTCGACACCAACGACCTCATCAGCCGCGTCCAACGCTGGCTGTCCCTGTGACGGGCGGTCGACCCGTCGTGCGCAGCAGTCGACCCTCTGGCGTCCTCGGACGTCCCGGCCGAGGAACAGGTCAACCGTGAGCAACTCCCACCGTCCGACCGAGCCGGAGACCGCCGGCGGCGCCGAACTGCTTCCCGCCGACCGGCCCACCACGGTGCCCGTCGCCCGCAGCGGCGACGGCCCGCCGGGGACCGACGTGGCCGTACGGGACGAAGACGGCCGGCGCTCCCCCGTCGGCAGGCTGGCGGCGACCGTGGAGCGGCTTCGCCGGGAGGTGCGGGCGGCCCAGGCCGAGGCGGACGGGCGTGCCCTGATCGAGCTGGCCAAGGGCATCCTCGTCGAGCGGCTCGGGTGCGGGCCCACGCAGGCCGCACGGCAACTCGCCGAGCTGACCGAGCAGGCGGGCATGGCACCTCTCGAATTCGCCGTCGAGGTCATCAACCAGGCCTCGCGTGACCGGCTCTCCGAGGTGACCGCCGCCTTCCTCACGAACACGGCGGGCAGTGCCGAAGCCACCGATCCAACGGAGAGCACTCCCTCCGCCGTACGGCTGCGGGCCGCCGAGAGCGGTGCACTGGCCGCTCCCGACGCCCAGGCCGTCGCCGAGTCCCTGATGGAACACGCCCTGCGGCCGCTCGGCGCGGAAGCGGTGGCCATCTGGGCGCTGGGCGGCGACGGCTCGCTCACCCTGGCGGGCAGCGCCGGGTTCTCGGTCCCGGAGGCCGGACGCTGGCGGCATGTGCCACCGGGCGTGGCGACGGTGGCGCGTCGTGGGCTCGGCGAGGCGACCGGCCACTGGATCGGCTGTCTGTCGGCCAGCGGGCTGCCCTCCATCGGCCAGCACCAGCACCCGGACGGCGGCCGCGTCGCCGTACCGGCCGGCACCGGCGGTCGGATCAATGGCGTGCTCGAGATCGTCTGGCCCGCGCCGCTGGAACCTCAGTCGCCACAGATCGTCCGTCAGGTGGAGGCTCTGGCCGAGCTGTGCGCGCACACCCTGGAAACCTCCGCCCCGCGCCACCCCGACGGCGATGGGCGGCCCGGTGTCCTGCCGGACGTCGCCGAGCTGATGGACCTGGCCGACGGCCTGCACGACCCCGCGCTGGTGCTCGTCCCGTATCTGGACACCGCCGGGGAACTCGTCGACTTCCGTATCCACCACATCAACAACCGCTTCCTCGACCCGAGCGGCCGGCCCCGGAGCGTCGTCAACGGCTCCCTGCTGCTGGAGGCGTACCCGTTGGTCGCCGGCGAGAGCGAGCTGTTTCAGCAGATCGAACGGGTCTACGCCACGGGCGAGCCGTTCCGTGCCCGCCGCGTGCGGCTGACCGCGCTGGTCGACGACGTTCCGCTGGCAGCGGTCGCCGACATCAACGTCAGCCGGCACGGCGGCTGCGTGCTGCTCATCTGGCGCACGGAGACCGAGACGGCACGGCTGGCGAGCCTGCTGCAGCACGCCCAGCGCCTGGGCCGCATAGGCGGTTTCGAGGAGAACCTCCTCACCGGCGAGATCACCTGGAACGTCCAGCTCTACAGCCTGTACGGCAAGCCCCCCGCGAGCGGCCCGATCTCGTTGGAGGACCTGCCCGCCCATGCCCACCCGGACGACGCGGTCGCCATCGGCCGGTTCCTGCGTACGCTGCTGCACCACCGCCGTCCCGCGTCCACGGCCTTCCGGCTTCAGCGACCCGACGGTGTGACCCGGCACATCCGTGTGGTGGCCGAACCGGGACTGGACTCCGACGGCCGGCTGTTCGTCGTACGGGGCGCCTGCCAGGACATCTCCGCTCACCACTGGACGGAGGTGGCGCTCGCCGCCACGCGTGACCAGCTCGCCCACTCCGAGCAGCAGGCGAGCGAACGCAACCGACTCGCCCTCCAGCTGCAGCACGCGATCATGCCCCCGACGCAGGCGCCGCTGGACGCCCCGGGACTCCAGGTGGCGGTTCGTTACCGGCCGGCCGAGACCCAGCAGCTCGTCGGCGGCGACTGGTACGACGCCGTCGTGCTGCAGTCCCGGCTGGTGCTGCTGTGTGTGGGCGACGTCGCCGGACACGGCATGGACGCTGCCACCAGCATGGTCGTCCTGCGCAACGCGCTGCGCGGCCTCGCCGTGACAGGCGCCGGGCCGGGCCAGTTGCTGTCCTGGCTCAACATGGTGGCCCACCATCTGACCGGCGGCATCACCGCCACAGCGGTCTGCGGCCTGTACGACCCCGAGCGCCACACCCTGCGCTGGGCCAGGGCCGGCCATCTGCCGCCCGTCCTGGTACGCGGCAGCGAAGCGACACCCCTGCCCCTGGTCCAGGGCATGCTGCTCGGCGCCGTGCCCCAGGCGACGTACGAGGAACACGAGGTCCAGCTGGCCGTCGACGACACCTTGCTGATGTACACGGACGGCCTGATCGAACGTCGTGACCGGTCCGTGGAGGAATCACTGACCCAGCTGCTGGCGGCCGCCCGCACGGTCCCGCCCACGCTCGAACAGCAACTGGACAGGCTGCTCACCTACAGCAAGTCCGACACGGACGACGACACGTGCATCGTGGGGGTCCGCGTGACCTAGAGGCGCACTCCGCCGCCCCCTGTGCGGTCCCTTCGGTGGCGCGCCACGTGGTGAAAGGGGACGCTGGATTCAGGGGTTCGTGATGGAGAGGCGCCCCATGGCCGAGACCAGCCCAGACCACAAGGCTCACACGCCGTTCCTTTCCCGCCCCGGCGTCCGCCGCCTCGTGCCGTTCGTTCTGATCACCGCGGTCGCTCTGGTCTTCATCTTCGAGAACCGCGCGAGCGTCGAGATCCGCCTTCTCATCCCACAGGTGACCATGCCGCTGTGGGGTGCCCTTTTGATCGCCTGGGGCCTCGGCATGCTGGCCTGCGCCCTTACTCTGCGTCGACGCCCGAAGCGGCATTCACGACGGCCGCGGTAGGTTCGTGCGCCGCCCGCGCGTCGGAGCGGAATGCCGTTGCCTCGGGCGGAACGCGGCCGAAATGACCATGGACCGGTTGCACGAATGGCCCGCCCCGAAGTGCCTGGCAGGCCCCGAGCTACTTAGCGTCGTCCTGCGCACCCCGCGCGGACCGCGCCGCGCGTCCACGCCGTGCCGTTCTGGTGGAGGGAGAAGGCACTGCGAGAATATTTCGCCCGCATCGGGCATACGATGACAACTGGGCCAGTGCACTCTCACGTGCCAGGGCCCGGAAGGGCGGCCCCGGTGTGCATGCGCCGGGGCCGTTGCACACCGGCCGCTTCGTCCCGGAGCCCTGTGCCGCCACAGCCGTCTCCCCGGGACGAAGGGAAGCAAAGCAGCGATGACGGACGGTAGGCGGAAGTCGGACAGGATTGGGGTGGACCGGTCGGAGGGGTTTGGCGAACGACTGCTGGGTGTGCTGCTGGACCGGGCCCACGAGATGCCGCCGGAGTTGATCGCCCCACTCGTCGCGGAAGAGGTGGCCAGGGTCGGGGGGCGGGAGGTCTCCATCCTCCTGCAGGACTACGAACAGGTGCTGCTGGTGCCGCTGCCGGGCCGGAGGCTGAGGGTCGGCGGCCCCGAGCCGGTCGAGGACTCCCCGGCCGGCGAGGCGTTCCTGGGCCGCAGAACGGTAGAGGTGCCGCAGGACGGCAGTGTGCGGATGTACCTGCCGCTGCTGGACGGCAGCGACCAGATCGGGGCGATGGCCGTCACCCTGGACAGGGTCGATGACGACGACCGGCGGTTGCTCCGCAGACTCGCCGGTCTGGTCGCGGACATGATCGTCACCAAGGACGCCTACACCGACCAGTTCTTCCAGGCCCGCCGCAGCGCCCCGATGAGCGTGGCCGCGGAGATCCAGTGGTCGTTGCTGCCCCCGCTGTCGATGACCGTTCCGCAGGTTGAGGTGGCCGGAATCCTGGAGCCCGCCTACGACGTGGCCGGCGACAGCTTCGACTACGCCCTCAACGGCGAGATCCTTCATGTGGCCATGATCGACGCGATGGGCCACGGACTGGACGCGGCGACCATGGCGACGGTGGCCATCGGTGCCTATCGCCACACCCGACGGGCCCATACCGATCTGTCCCAGGTGTACGCGTTCATGGACAGGGCCATCCATGAGCAGTTCGGCGCCGACCACTTCGTCACCGCACAGATGATGGTTCTGAACATCGCCACAGGCCGGCTGCACTGGGTCAATGCCGGCCACCCGGCTCCGTTCCTGATCCGTGACCGCGCTGTGGTGGACCGGCTGGAGAGCCCGACCACATTGCCGGTCGGCTTCGGCGGTGAGGAGCCGGTGGTCAGCGAGCGGATGCTGCAACCCGGGGACCGGTTGCTGTGCTTCACCGACGGCCTGATCGAGGAGCACCAGACCGGCGGGGAGCAGTTCGGTGAGGAGCAGCTCATCGAGTGGACCAACCGGATCCTCCGCGACCGCACCGAGGTGCGGGCGGTGGTGCGAGCGCTCTCCCACGCCCTGAAACAGGAACGTGGCGGCACCACGAGCGACGACGCGACCATTTTCCTCATCGAATGGCGAGGCGGCGACGCCGATCATCTCGCCGCTCTCGATTGAGTGCGCGACGAACGCTGAGCTGCCCATCCGCGGCCGGCCTCGCCGTCGGCCACAGGAGGTCCAGGCCGGGACGTCAGTCGGGCCGTTGGGTGCGGTTCTCGTGGGCGAGGCCGTCCGTGCGGGCAGCCGTGCGGGGCCCGAGGGGAAGGACCAGGGCCCGTAGCAGCACAGGGTGCGACGGCCGGAGGGCCGTGGGATCCGGCGGCCGACGGATCGCCCCGATGTCCTGCCACCCCCACGACTGGAAGGCGTCGTAGGCCAGAGCGTCGGCCTGGTCGACCAGTGTCGCCCCGAGCGAGGCATGGTGGTCGGCGAGCAGGCGTTGCTGGAGTCGGCGGGCGAGGTCCCGGTCGTCCGTGTGGGGGTGCACCACGATCTCGGTGATCGCGAAGACGTGTCCGGACGCGGTGAGCTGCTCGACGCTCTGCGGAAGGGTCCCGTCGAACCCCCTCCACCATGTCCCCTCGCGCGGAACGGGGAATCCGTAGGCACACCCGGCGAAGGCCGTGTCCTCCGCGATCAACAGGGCGAATCCGGCGCGCCGGATGTCGCCGGTGAGCCGCCGTAGAAACGCCTCCCGGCCTCGGTACTCCTGGCCTGCCTGCGCACGGGAGGACTCCACGTACAGATCGGCCAGGTCCTCCCTCAGGGTCTCGGCCTGCCAGCGGTTCAGTCGGCGCAGACGTACCGCGTGGGCGGAAGTCCGTGTGCTTCCCTCACCCACTTGCGGCTCGCGGTCGAGCGGGGCCATCACGGCGCACCGGCCGCGGCAGCAGGTACCCGAAGTGATGCCGGTCGAGCGGCATGGAGCTCGTATTGGATCTCTCGTGCGTGCCGGTACACGTTCAGTTGTGGATGGGGCATGGCTCCTCGGTTCGGAGTGCTCGTCGGAGAGTGTCGCGGGACGGAAGGTCCGCGCCCGGCGGGCATGTTGTCCTGGAGGGGCGCCGTCCGAGGCACGAACGGCTCATCGGCCTCGTTGGCTCGCGCACAGGACACGGGAAGACCCCGGCCTGTCAGGTGCGGTGCTGCGGCCGGGGTCCTGGGCTGCGGGTAGTGCTGTCAGTTCGGCCCGTTCGGCCCGTGCGGTGATGGGCCGGGAGAATCTGCCGGAACCATGGGCTCATCCCGCTCTCTTATGGGTGCGGCGCCGGGGGCGGAGCCGCCCGCGTCCGCCGTCGCGATGGTCACGGCGGCCGCCGGGGCCGCTTGCCCCCGCCCGACCACCGGCCTTCAGCGGAGCCGACGGGGCCGGTCCCGGGACGGGCATTCCGGAGCGGCCGTAGTGGAAGGCCACGACGCGCCCGCTGTGCTGCGAGTTGAGCAGGTGGATGACGAGCATCCCAAAGGCGATCATCGCCAGGATCGCCACCACGGTCACGAGCGTCTGCATGATCCTCACCTCCCCATCGGCTGATGCGGCATCGCGGCGGTCACGGTCGGGATCTGTGGACGTGCGGCCGGGTCGCGCGCCTCATGTCCACCTTCGGAGTCCCAGACCGCTTCCACGGCCCGGTCGGCCTCGGACACCGTCCGCAGGCGCGCCGCTTCCTCCATCAACCGGCTCGCGGTCGACGTGCGCAGGGGGTCGCTCGCGGCGGCCATCAGCCAGGCGGCCGAGACGGGAGTGGTCTGCGGCGGGACCACCAGGAGGTTCCAGCGGCCCAGGCCGTACGAGAGCAACAGCAGTTCGTGCGGGTCCTGCTCGGCCAGGAACCAGCCCACCTTCACCACGTGCCCGGCGACGGGCACCTTGCGCGGCACGATCGGCCAGTGCGTGGGATTCACCGTCACCCGGGTGATCCGCCCCCACAGTGGATCCAGTACGGCGGTCAGTGAGGGGAGTTCCGCCCCGAGATCGCGGGAGCGGGGCCACCAGGCGCCGTCCAGCAGAGCCGGTGCGGGACCGACGGGAGCCAGCGACAGACGCAGAGAGGACGAGGAGATCGGGTCATCGGCTTCGAGTGTCGGCGGTAGAGAAATGGTCGCAGTCATGACGCGAACCCTGCCCCGGGCCAGCCGTAACCGGCCCGGCGTATTCAATCGCCGAAAACGACACGAGCCTAAATGCCGGTGCGCGAAATGTCCTCGGTACTTTTAGAGTACTCCTCGGACAGGCCCAACGGACCGTACGGCCAGCGGAGGAACGGTCCCAGCGCCCCGCGGCCACCACGCCGCGTAGGCCTGGTGGAGGGCGTCCGGCAGGAGCCTGGTCACTCGTGGGGGCTGCGGGGCGCACCGGAGTAGAGTGAATGATCCGGTCCGTCTCATAGGGGTCCGTCTCATACGGGTCAGTCTCATACCGGGACATCGAACTCCGAGGTCACCATGCAGCCCACGGAAACACCTTCGGACGGGCACGCCGCGGTCCGTATCGTCGCCGCCTCCCCCGAGGTCGCCCGTCGCGTCGCCGAGGTTCTCCGCCGTTGCTTCGCCGCCACAGAGCAGCGCAGCTATCCCGCGGGCACCGATGGAGGCACGCGTCTCGACCTCACCGTGGACACCACTCGCACGGCAGAACCCGCGCGGTCGTGGCTCGAGACCAGTTCGTCCGCGCAGGAGGGCAGTGGGCGGAAGTGAGACGGCGTCCGGGAACGGTCGGCTCAGCCCTTTCGGGGAGTAGCGTGAAGCCGTCGGGAACACTTCGCACACCGGCTCCGACGCCGGTGTCGTTCCTGGTGAGCGACGACACCGGGCAGCTGCCCTTGCGCAGGGTCCCGGAGACAGGTTTGCGCGATGTCCGCGACCACCTCTCATCCCTCGCTACGGGCCGGTCCCTTCAGAGTCCCGACCGCGCGCCTCGCGCTGAAATCCGAGAGCCTTTCCGGGGGTCCCGCCGAGTTGGACGGCGCGTGGTGGCCTCGTTCACGTGACCTGCCGAGTGAACTCTCCGCCCTGGCGGATGTGCTGGATCCGCTGTGGGGACGGATCACCCGTATCGCGGTCAACCCCCGCCACTGGGCGACCCTCCCGCCCAAGATCTTCGTCAACGGCCATGTGCTGAAGGTCGGTTGGTTCACCTCGGAGCTGGATCCGCACGCGATCCTTCTCCTGTCCCGCACCGCGGGCCGCTGGAACCTCCTGGTGATCCCCCCGGAGACCGACGCCCCCTCAGCCGCACGGCTGATGGCCGCCGCGAGCGCGGACACCGGTCCACCGATCACCGCGACCGCCCTCATGACGGCAGAACGGGCCGGCCACGGAAGCGGCAGTGCCCTCTCCTCCCACGGCCGGAATCAGCGGCACGCTGTGGGGATGTGACCGGCACGCCGAACCCGTCGCCCGCCGAGGCATGGCAGCGCAGGGCGGGTCCCGTCGCAGTCGTACGACCTGGATGGCGCCGAGTGTCCGGCCAGGTGCCGGGGACCAGGCTGAACGGGCGCCTCCGTGGGGAGCCAGGCGCAGGCGCGTCGGTCAGAGCGTGGACCACGCCGCGCAGTCGCCGATCGGGTCGTACGCGTCGATGCTGTTCGCTATCGACTCTCCGGCCGGCCAGTCCGGTCTGCGCCTCCCAGAAACAGCCAACAGACACCGGAACGCCCGTCACGTGGCCGACGGTCGTGGCTGTTCCGGCGGGACCGAGCCCTCGGCGACCGCCATCCACTGGTCGAGGTCAGCCTGCGTGAACTCCGGCCACGGCGGGATCTCAGGAAGCCGGCGGAGAAGGTCGAACGCCTCCCCGATCTGTGGCCGGCGAAGCACCGGCGTGTGGCAGCCGGCGATGACCTCGGGACCCAGTCGCTCGAAGTCGTCGACCACTCCCCGGAACTTCTGGCCATCCAGCAACGCGACCCAGGGCGAGACCAGGCGCCCGCCGAAGAATTGCCCGTCACGAAATTCCCCCGCGGACAGGTCGGCGATTTCGGGCATGGGAGTAGGCACGTTCGTCGCGAAGGTATCCACCGCCCACAGGACATTGGTCTTCGGGTCGAAGAGGCCGCGGGTCGTCGGGTTGTCGTACAACGGCGGCCGCTTGGCAACCAGTGTTCGGTCACCCACATCCACCGTATCGCCGTCGATCATGAAGCGGCACCGGCTGATGGGCGTCTCCCACTCCTCGGCCATGCGCCCGAGCGAAAACCAGGTCGTCAGCAGTGTCGCGTTCGGACATGCGGCGAGAACCGCCAGGAGATTGCCCGCGTGATCACGGTCGTCATGGGTGAGGAACACCCACCGCACGTCCAACGGATCCACGACGGACCATGCGGCCTCCAGCCACTGCGTCCGCACCGCCGGTGCTCCGGTGTCCACGAGCACCGGTTCGGATCCCCGGATCACCATCGAATTCATCGGGAAGTGGCCGACCGGCGGGGCTTCCAGGGCCCACGGAATGACGAAGGTCTCCTCGGCGATCTGGTACGGCTGGAGAAGATTGAAAGTTTCCATAGTTGTCATCGCTGCTCTCCCTAGGATGAGAGTTCGACCGCAGCGCTCGTGATTCCAGTCCAGCCCCATGGCACGTCATCGTCAAGCGCAGGACAAACACGCTGGCCACGGGTACGTCATTCAGGCCCGCAGCCCGGTCCGATGGTCGAGCCGAAGATCTACGAAGCGGTGAGTCAGCGGGTCGTGAGCACCATGCGGAAGCGGGCGCTTCCGGCGAGCATCTTTTGGTAAGCCGCATTGGCCTGGCCCAGTGGCACGGTCTCCACCACCGGACGGATCCCGTGCAGGGCGCTGAAGGCCATGGTCTCCTGCACGTCCTGCGCGGTACCGGAAGAGTGGCCGCGCACGGTCCTGGCCGGCAGGATCAGTTGCAACGGGCTGATTCCCAAGGGGTCAGGGCTTACTCCGATGACCACCAGTTCGCCACGATGCGTCATACCGTCGACTGTCGCCGTGATGGCGTCGGAACTGCCGGCGGTGGCCAGTACAACCTTGGCACCCCCGAGAGACTGCAGCGAATCCGCGACTGCAGTCGGTCGCGTGCTGTCGATGTAATGGTGAGCCCCGAGCTGCTTGGCAAACTCGGCCTTCTCCCCTCCCCGTGCGATGGCCACCGTCTCGAAGCCCATGGCCACTGCGTACTGAACGCCCAGATGACCAAGACCGCCGATACCGAGTACGGCTACCAGGTCGCCCGGCCGGGCGGAGCTGCACCGTAGGCCATTGAAGGTGGTCACGCCCGCGCAGGCCATGGGCCCCGCATCCGTCGCCGTCAGCGCGTCGGGAATACGGGCCAGGGCGTCGATCGGCGCAATCATGTTCTCGGCAAAGCCCCCGTCGTAGGCCCAGCCGGGAATCTTCAGGTTGTCGCAGACGATGAAGTCGCCCTGCCTGCAGGCAGTGCAGTGGCCGCAGCTGCCTCCGAACCAGCCCACTGTGACACGGTCCCCCACGTTCCAGTTGCGGCCCTGAGTTCCTTCGCCGAGCTCCTCGATACGCCCCGCGACCTCATGCCCGGGAACCAGCGGGAACTGCACGCCGGGCATACCACCGCTCACGAAGAAGTCGTCGCTGTGGCAGATTCCGCAGGCCTCCACGGCGATCCGTACATGACCGGGGCCCGGCTGCGGTACCTCACGCTCGACGATCTCGAAGGGCCCGCCTGCCGTGGCAACCTGCGCAGCTTGGTATGTACTCATGTGCGTCTCCGGATTCGTCCAACGCGAGAGCACATCCATCGCACCACTGTGCGGTCGGCACAGCAACAGGAGTTCGCAGGGGTCAGGATTTCTCACATCAAAACAGGTCAAAACGGATCAAAACAAGGATGCCTCGGCCATAGTCCAGGCAGGTGCCAGATCGCTCAATGAAAGCTGCGTCACAGGTCTGTGACCACGAAAGCAGGGCACCTGAACTCCTACTTCATCTCTACGGAACAGGAGTTGCGAGCATGGCGAAGGACCTCACCCCCAAGTACACGGTGCCGGGCATCGAGCGCGAGGCAGCCGGTCGGCTCATCGACGTCCTCCGCCTGCGGCTGCACGCCCTCAACGACCTCCACCTCACGCTGAAGCACGTCCATTGGAACGTCGTGGGACCCCACTTCATCGCCGTGCACCAGATGGTCGACCCGCAGGTCGACAGGGTGCGCGACATGGCCGACGACGTGGCCGAGCGCATCGCCGCACTCGGCGGAGTCGCGCAGGGCACGCCGGGCGCTCTGGTCAAGGAGCGAAGCTGGGACGACTACTCGATCGGCCGCGAGGACGCCATCGCTCACCTCGGTGCGCTCGACGTCGTCTACACAGGCCTTGTCGAGGACGTCCGCGCCGCGATCAAGGTCGTGGGCGAGATCGACCCGGCGACAGAGGACCTCCTCATCGAACAGCTGCGGGACCTCGAGCAGTTCCAGTGGTTCGTCCGGGCCCACCTGGAGAACGCCGGCGGCACGCTGACGACGGCCCGGGCCGAAACGGAGGAGGACGGCGCCAGGGCTGCCAAGGCCTGACGGGTCGGTGGACCGTCCGCGCGGGCACCGGTGCCAGCGACGACCACGGCCCCGGCCTCGTCTGCACCCTCGCCGCCCGGCCGTGTCCGCCGGGCGAGCGATGGGTCCATGCGGACTACGGGAGTTGCACGAAGGGCGACAGGAAGGTGCGGGCGCCCGGGGTGTCCAGACGGTAGGTCACATTTGTCGCGTAGCAGGGGGTGTCGCCGGTGATGGTGGTGGCGGCCAGGATCCTCTTGCCGCCTGTCACCATGAAGTTGGGGCCGCCCGAGTCGCCGTAGCAGGCACCGCCGTTGCCCTGCGGAGCGGTCATCGCCAGGCGTACCCAGGAGGCGTTGAGGGCGTCGAAGGTGACGGGCGCCTTCATACGGACGCCACCTCCGGGGTGGGTCTGCCCGCCGGGTCCGTTGACGGCCTCCTGGGTGCCGTATCCGGCGACGAACCAGTCAGTGTTGTTCAGGGCCTGCGGGCCGAGAGCGCCGAGCTGGTTCTCGGTGGGCAGGGTGGCCGGGGTGAACGTCCAGCGGGCTTTGACCTGGGCGGCGGGCAGTTCGACCACCGAGATGTCGTGGGTGTCGGACGCCGGGCCCGGGAAGCCGGGGTGGCTGTGGGCGGTGCCCTGGACGGCCACGGCCCTGGCCTGGGCGGCCGGATCGCCGGGGTATCTCTTTGCGGCGGCGTCGAGACCGGCCTGCACATCCTGGTCCAGCGACACGTAGAACTTCACGTTGTCGGGCCAGTCGGTGGTGCAGTGCGCGGCCGTCAGGAACGTGTCCGCGTCGATCATGGTGCCGGAGCAGACCCAGTCGACCCGGTCCGGTGTCGCGGCATCGCCGTCGTGGTCCCAGGTGGCCACGAGCGCGCCGACCTCGGTTCGTTCGGGGGCGGGCGACGCGTTGTACGAGTTGATGGCCGAGGACGGCACCGCCGTGGCGAGCACGGCCGCACAGGCCGCCGCGGTGACGGCGCAGGCGCGTATGGCTGACAAAAGAACTGACCCTTCTGCTGGTGAGCTTGGGTGTTCTCCTGCGGGGGGTGCGCCCAGTGAAACGCCTGAGAGCGACCGCGACAAGGGGATGACCATGGCTCCAGGGTTTTCCCTATGGACCATCAGCACGGCCAGCACGCTCAGCACGACCGGCTGGACGAGGTCGCATCACGCCACCGTGGACACGCTCACATCATTCAGGCCATTTCACACCCCGGGCACCTCGGCCACACCTGCAACCGACGAATAGCCCCAAAGACCTCTCACCTCCTCAACCGTGAAGAGTGGTTGGCCGATCAAGCCACTGATTCAATAGGCAATTTGGTCTGAATTGCAGCGATGAGAGTGGTTCTTTCTTGTCCGCCCTGAAACGGAGGCAATAGGACGGGTACTTCGAGTCCTTCAGCACCACAACCAGAAGGGAGACACACCATGCGGCCAATGACACGCTGGGCAATGTCAGGAGCTCTGCTCACCGCAGCCGTGGCGGGCCCCTTGAGCATGAGCACGCCCGCCCACAGCGCCCCCGCCTCGCTGTACGCCCCCTCAGCCCTGGTCCTCACCACCGGCCACGGCGAGAACGCCGTCACCACCACACCGGAGCGCGCGGTGACGCTGAACTGCGCGTACACCACCTCGGGGACTCACCCCGACGCGCGGCAGGCCTGTGCGGAACTGGATCGCGTGAACGGGAACCTCGACCGCCTGGCCACCCTCCGCGGAAATGAGACGGGACGCCCCTGCACGAAGGAGTACCGGCCCGTTGTCGTCACCATTCAAGGCGTATGGCGAGGTACGCGCGTGAACTACGAGCACACGTTCGCCAATTCATGCATCAAGGAAACTCAGGGAGCATCGGCATTCGCCTTCTGAGCCATCACAGCTCAGTAGGTCTCCAACCGGTGGGACCTGAACATGCCGGGCCACGGCGATGATGCCGCGGCCCGGCCGCATGCCGTCAGAAGGACCCCGGGTCAGGAGGTCCGAGCGGCGAGGTACTCCTCCACACCGGGCGCGGTGTGCGCCTCCTCCACGTTCACCGCGGCGCCGACCGCCTTGGCGTCCGGCTTGTACACGTACGTCGAGGTGCTCGCCGGCTGCGCCTTGTCGGAGAAGTTCTGCGCGCTGCCGAGGCCGACGTCGACCTTCGACTGCGAGCGGTGCGCCTTGACCACGTCCTCGCGGGCGAGGCTGCCGTTCTCACAGGCCTTCTCCAGGTCGGCACCCATCAACTGGGCGGCGTTGTAGCCGGAGAGCACGCCGGAGTCGACCAGGGAGTCCGGGTACTTCTTCTTGTACGAGGCGACCATCTTGCGTACCCCGGCCACATCGGAGCTGACCGCGGGCACGGCGCTGACCACGTTCAGCATGGCGGTGAGGGCGGGCGCGGCCGGTGTCTTCATCAGCTGCGGGGCGTAGCCGGGGGCGCTGCTGACGACGGGCACCTTCAGACCGCGGGAGGCGGCGACTCCGACCAGCGACGCGGTCTGGGCGGGGCCCGCGCTGATCAGGATCGCCTTCACGCCCTCCTTGCGGAGCGCCGAGACCTGGGCGGACAGGTCGGTGTCGGTGGCCTTGATCTTCTGTCCGACGACCTTCACCCCCGCCTTCTTCGCGGCCCACTGCGAGCCTTCGAGCGCGTTCGCGCCGTAGTCGCCCTCGAAGTAGACATGGCCGATCGTGTCGCCCTTCGCCAGACCCTTGGTACGGGTGAGGAAGTCGACCGCGGCGATCATGTCGATGTCGTAGGTGGTGCCCAGGACCTGCACGGAGTCCCGGCCGAGCAGGGAGGCGGCCCAGGCCTGGGGGAAGGTCAGCAGCTTGTCCCGCTCGATGTCGTCGAGCAGTGCGGCCATCACGGGCGATCCGATGACCTGGGGCAGCGCCACGACGTCGGCGGAGATGTCGGCGTAGGCGGTGACGGCCTTCTGGACGTCGTAGCCGTGGTCCTTGACGACGATCTCCACACGCCGGTCGCAGATGCCGCCGCGGGCATTGACCTCGTCGGCCCACATCTGCTGGGCCTGCACGATGCTCTTGCCGAGGGTCGCGTACGGGCCGGTGAGGTCCGTCAGGGCGCCGAGCTTGATGGCCTTGTCGGTCACTCCGGGCCCGGACTTGACGCCGTCGGCGCCGTCGGCGGCGCTCCCGGAGGAGTCGGCCTTGGAACTGCATCCGGTGCCCGCGAGCAGCAGAGCCGCGAGGGCCGCGGCCAGGAGAGTCCTGGAGCGTGGGGCGGGGCGGTGCGTGTGGTCGTGCGTGGGCTTCACGGGGTGGGCTCCTTGGCTCGTACGGCTGACGCGGGTGGGTGGGACGGGGAGGAGGTGGATTTCGGGGGTGGTGGGGCGGCTTCGCGGGCGCGTAGACGTGCGCGAAGGCGGCGGACCAGGCCGTGCAGGCCGTCGGGGGCGAAGAGCAGGATCAGGACGATCGCCGCTCCGTAGAGGTAGCGGGCGGCCTCGGTGGGGCCGACCGTGCCGTCGGTGGTGCCGGGGGCGGCCACCAGGGGCAGTTGGTCGGCGTAGCGGGTCATCAGCAGGGGCAGCGCGGTGACGAAGACGGCGCCGGCGGTGGCTCCGGCCACCGACCCGAGCCCGCCGATGACGATCATGGCGAGGTAGTCGACCGACAGCACGAGGCCGAAGTAGTCGGGCACGACGCGCCGGAAGGAGAGGGCGAGCATCACTCCGGCCAGGCCCGCGTACATCGACGACACCACGAAGGCCGCCGAGCGGTAGCGGGAGACGTCGACGCCCATCACGGCGGCCGCGGTCTCGCTGTCGCGCAGCGCCGCAAGGGCGCGTCCGGGACGGCCGCGGAGCAGTCCGCGGGCGGTGAACCAGGTGACCGCGAACAGCGCGAGCCCCAGGTACCAAAGCCGTTCCTCAGCTCCGAACGGCACGCCCAGCAAGGTCAGTTCGGAGTCGGCGGAGAAGGAGAAGCCGCCCACTTCCAGCGGTGGCACCGAGCGGCCGTTGAATCCGCCGGTGACGGAGTCCGCGGTGAGCAGGACGTGGTGCCCGAGGAAGACCAGGGCGAGGGTGGCGACGCCGAGGTAGATGCCACGCACCCGGCCGGCGACAGGGCTGAACAGGCCGCCCGCCGCCCCGGCGAGCAGGACCGCGAGTACGGCGGCTACGGCGGTGGGCAGCCCGGGTCCTGGCTCACCGGCCAGCCATACGTAGCCGTAGGCGCCCACGGCGAGGAAGAAGGCGTGGCCGAGGGAGAGTTGACCGGCGGTGCCGGACAGCAGTCCCAGGCCCACCGCGCCGACGGCGGCCGCCATCGAGAACAGGCCGATGCGCAGCCAGAACGCATCGAGGTAGAACGGCAGCGCGCACAGGACGATGACGGCCGCGAAGGTCCAGCCGACGCGGAAGGCGGCGGCGCGGGAGAGTCGCTCAGACACGGACCGCCGCCTTTCCGCCGAACAGCCCGGTGGGCCGCACCAGCAGCACCAGCACCATCACCGCGTAGGGGGCGACGTCGCCGAACCCCTCACCCAGGACGTGCAGATCGGACTGGTAGCCCGCTACGAGCGCCTCGGTCAGACCGATCAGCAGGCTGCCCGCGAGGGCGCCGGGCGGCGAGGCCATTCCGCCGAGGATCGCCGCCGGGAACGCCTTGAGGGCGATCTGCCCGGTGGTGCGCTCCAGGCCGGGCGCGGGGAACGCGGCGAGGAAGACCGCGGCAAGGGCCGCCAGCGCTCCGGCCAGGCACCAGGCGAGGGTCCGCACCCGCACCAGCCGTACGCCCATCAGGGCTGCCGCCTCGACGTCCTCGGCCGAGGCGCGCAGCGACAGGCCCCAGGAGGTGTACCGGAAGAGGGCGAAGACACCGGCGATGACCACGGTGGAGACCACGATCGCGGCGATCCGGCTGTCGGCGACGGTCACCGGCCCCAGCCCGCTGACCGAGTCTCCCCAGGGGTCGCCGAGCGAGAGCAGGTCGCCGCCGATGCGCCGCGACAGGTCGGTGAGGATGACGATGTCGACGCCGATGGTGACGATGGTCTGCACATGGGCGGCGTGCGGGTCCGCTCCCCCGCCGGCCTGGAGCAGGAAGCGGTCCATGGCTCCGGCCACGGCCGCCGTCACCAGGACGGAGACCGCGAGGGCTCCGGCGAAGCCGAGGTCGTCGTGGAGTACGGCGGTGAGGTAGCCGCCGAGCAGGAGCAGCGAGCCGTGGGCGAAGTTCATGACGCCGGACGCCTTGAAGATGATCACGAAGCCGAGGGCGACGAGGGCGTAGACCGCGCCGAGGGCGAGGCCGTTGAAGATGTTGTCCAGGAAGGTGGTCATGCCGCGTCCTCCTCTTCGGCCCCGGTGCCGAGGTAGGCGCGCAGCACCTCCGGGTCGCTGCGGACCTCGTCCGGGGTGCCGTGCGCGATGACGCGGCCGAAGTCGAGGACGGTGACCTCGTCGGCGAGCCGCATCACCAGCCCCATGTCGTGCTCCACCAGCACCACGGACAGACCGAGTTCGGCGCGTACGGCGCGCACGACCTCCGCCGTGCGGGCGCGCTCGGCCGCGTTCATCCCGGCGACCGGCTCGTCCAGCAGCAGGACGCTGGGCTCCAGGCACAGGGCGCGGGCGAACTCCACGCGCTTGCGGTCGCCGTAGGAGAGCAGGGTGATCGGGCTTTCGAAGTGCTGTGCCAGACCGGTGAGTTCGGCGATCTCACGGGCGCGGTCGAGGTGTTCGCGTTGTTCGCGCCGTGCGTGGGGCAGGCGCAGCGCGCTGGCGGCGAATCCGGCCCGGGACAGGGCGTGGCGGCCGAGCATCAGGTTGTCGGCGACCGTGCCTTGAGTGGTGACGATGTTCTGGAAGGTGCGGGCGACGCCGAGGGCGGCGATGCGGTGAGGGGCGAGCCGGGTCAGTTCGGCGTCGCCGAGGCGTACGGCGCCGGCGGCCGGGCGGCACAGTCCCGACAGCACGTTGAAGCAGGTGGACTTGCCCGCTCCGTTGGGTCCGATGAGCGCGTGGACGGAGCCCGGGGCGACGGTGAAGGACACCGCGTCCAGGGCGGTGAGCCCGGCGAACCGGACGGTCACATCCGTCACGGCGAGTTCGGGCGGTGCGGTGGTGCGTACGGTCACGCGGCTCCCTGCCCCTCGATGTTGTCGGCGGCCTTGGCGACCCCGCTGGACTCCGTATCCGCGGTGGTCTCTGTGGCGGTGGTCTCTGCCGTGGCCTCTGTGGCCTCTGTGGTCTCGCCCAGGTACAGCCGCCGTACGGCGTCTGTGCGGGCGAGTTCGTCGGCGGGTCCGGAAAGCCGCACCTCGCCGACCTCCAGGACGTGGGCGGTGTCGGCCAGGGACAGCGCCATGCCCGCGTTCTGCTCGACCAGCAGGACGGCGGTGCCCTGGGTGTTGATCTCGCGGACGACCTCGGAGATCCGGTACACCATCTGCGGGGCGAGGCCCAGGGAGGGCTCGTCGAGCAGCAGCAGTCGCGGGGCTGCCATCAGGGCGCGGCCGATGGCGAGCATCTGCTGCTCGCCGCCGGAGAGCAGCCCGGCGGCCTGCCGGGTGCGCTCGGCAAGCCGTGGGAAGAGCGCGAAGACTCGCTCCCGGGCCTCGGCGACCTGAGCGGGGCGGCGCCGTCCGAGACCGAGACCACCGGTGCGCAGGTTCTCGTCGACGGTGAGCCCGGCGAAGACCCGGCGGCCCTCGGGAACCTGGACGACTCCGGCGCGCACCGCGGCGACCGGGTCGCGCCCGTCGAGTTCCGTGGCGCCGTAGCGGATACGGCCGGCCGTGATGGCGCCGCGGTGCAGGCGCAGGGTGCCCGACACCGCCCGCAACAGGGTCGTCTTGCCCGCGCCGTTGGCGCCGAGCAGGGCGACGACCGTGCCGTGCGGGACGGTCAGGGACACGGAACGAAGGGCGGACAGGGCGCGGCCGTAGGTCACGTCGAGGCCCTCGACGTACAGGGCGGGCTCTTCGTCCGGTGGTGCTTCGGGCATCACGACTCCTCGGATCCGTGCCGTCGGGCACGGGTGCTTCGGGGGGTAGGGCAGCCCACGACAGCACGGGGTCGGGCGGGCGGTACAGGTGTTCGGGCGAGGTCGCTGCGTGGTCCCAATGCAGGTGGCCGGGGGTTGTGCGGGTGCCCAGGGGCCGTGAGCCGAGGGCGGCCGGACGCGCGGAGCCGCTGCCCTACAGGCTGTGCAGAATGGTTCCTTTGCCGGCCACGACGTCTCCCGCCCGACCGGCCCCCCTACCCGGTCAACCCTGCAGCAGCCGCCGTGTCGTCAGCGCGAGGCTGATCTCCACCACGTCCACCGGGCGTGCCAGTGAGCGTCCGGTGAGCTGCTCGCAGCGGCGCAGCCGGTTCAGGACGGTGTTGCGGTGGCAGTACAGGCGCTCACCGGCGCGCTGGGCGGAGCCGTCGCAGGCGAACCAGGCAGCCAGGGTGTCCAGCAGTACGTCCCGGTCGACCGGTTCCAGCCGCAGCAGCGGGCCGAGAACCCGCTCGGTGAGGCTCGCGCCCAGCTCCGGACAGGAGATCACCAGGGCCTCGGGGAGGTGCTCGGTGAGCCGGACCGTGCCGCCCGCGGGCGCGCAGATGTTCAGGGCCAGGTCGGCCAGGCGCCGGGCGTCGCCCACCGCGGCCAGCCCCGTCACGGCGCTGCCGACACCGATCCGGCCGCAGGACGTGCCGTCGGCGGTCAGCCCCAGCGCCTCCACCGGGTCGCGGTCGTCCTCCTCGTTCCCCTCGGCACCGACCAGGACGATGCCGTAGTCGACTTCCACTCCTGAGTGCCAGTACACCTGCGTGCCAGGTGGTACGGCTGGGGCGCGGACGCCCGTGGGGAGCTGCGGCCGGGCGCCGGCGACCGCGACGACGACGTACCGGCCGTGCTCCGGCAGGCGCAGTCCCTGGGCGGTCTCGGGCAGGTCGGCGATCCGGCTGGTGCCGTCGAGGAGGGCCGCCGCGAGCAGCCGTACCCGGTTCTCGCGCCGCCAGGCCAGTTGCCGCTCGGCCTGCCGGTAGGCGTCGGCCACGACGCTGCAGTGCTCGTCGACGAAGTTCCACACATCGGTGGCCACGTGCACGAGGAGCCGGACGTCCTCGGGCGCCGATCGCGAGGTCTCCTCCACCAGCCGCTGCCAGACCAGGGACCCGCCCAGCCGGAACGCGTGCAGCAGGGCGTCCAGCGGCAGCCCCTGCTCGGCCCGGGCGACGCCGATCCGCCAGGTGCAGCGGTGGGCGGCGTCGCGGGTGCCGCGCGGATCGAGCAGCGAGGTCACGCTGTGCCGCAGCGAGCGGTGCACCTCCTCCCAGGTGCCGGTGTGGTCGTTGTCCAGGGCGGTCCGGTACGCCGGTTCCTGCTCGCTGAGGACCGCCAGGAGTCGGTCGGTCAGCTCCGGCAGGTCGTCGAGCAGGACGCGGGCCGCCCGGTGCAGGACACGCAGCGCGTCGGCGTCGATCAGCGACCGGATGCGGCGTGTCCGCGGCTGCGGAACGGGCTTCGGCCCGGTGCTGATCCTCGTGCGTGTGCGTACGGCAGGATGCATCGCGCTCCTCCCCCAACCTCGGCGTCCCGGCAGCGCTCCGGCACCGGGCCGGCTTAGCGGTGTCCGGCGGGTTGCGCTGCCCGTGCGACGGTCGTCACCCGACTCGTCCTGCCCCGAAGGATGGCATACCGTCCGGTCGGTCCCTAGGGTCGTGCAGCGGCATTCTTCCCGGCGGACCACGGGATCTTCCCGTTGGCGCCCAGGTTCACGCGGCCGGGTGGAGGTTCAGCGGCTCTCCTGGTCGATCATGCGGGCCAGTTCGATACGGGAGCGCACGCCGAGGGCGGCGAAGACGTTGCGCAGGTGATAGTCGACCGTGCGAGTGCTGACGGCCAGCCGCTGGGCCACCTCCCGGTTGGTTGCGCCCTCGGCCACGTGCCGTGCGATGCGCAGCTGCTGCGGGGTCAGCCGTGACAGCTCTCCGCCCGCCTCCGTCCTGGACGCCGCTCCATTGGCCCGCAGCTCGCCGCGCGTCTGCTCGGCCCAGGCGCCGGCGCCACAGCGTTCGAAGCCGACCAGGGCGGCTCCGAGCCGATTCCGTGCCTCCCGCAGTCGGCGCCGCCGCCGTAGCCATCGGCCGTACAGGAGCTCCGTACGGGAGCGTTCGAAGTCGCCGCCCGTTTCGTCGTGCAGGGCGAGCGCCCGCAGGTAGAGGTCGTCGGCGCAGTCCCCGGGGGCGAGCATGGCGCGGCAGCGGGCGAGTTGGGCGGCGGCGTGCGGGTCGGCACCGTAGGCCGCCCACAGGGCGAGGGAGGTGACGACGGTCCGCGCCTCCTCAGGGTGCCCGGCGAGCACCGCGGCCTCCACGAAGCAGGGCACGGCGAGCATCCACACGGCGAAGTGGCCGCGCCGGGGGCCGGGCCCGACGAGCGGGCCAAGCCGGTCGGCGGCGTCCAGAGGACGGCCACGGGCAAGGTCGGCGCGGGCGACGGCCCACTCGGCCAGGGTCGCCGCCTGGGCCAGGCCATGGCGGCGGGCGATGGTCAGGGCTGCGGAGGCGTGCCCCTGGACCGCGCCGGCGTCTCCCTCGATCGAGGCCGCCAGGGCGAGCATCGCGTGGTGGCTCGCCGCCGTGTTGCGGTGCCCGGCCGTCAGCGCGGCCCGGACGCCCTCCTCGGCGTGGGCGCGCGCCTGCGCGTGGCGGCCGGCGCGCAGCTCGCCGTATGCCAGGTACTCCAGGGCCCTGGCCTCGAACGCGACGCAGTCAGCGTTGCGCGCCGAAGCGAGGGCGCGGGCCCCTGCGGCGCGGGCTGCGCGGACGTCCCCGAGCAGCAGGGCCGCCGACGCGGCGCGCAGCAGCCGCTCGGGGCGCTCGTCGGCGCGCGCACGGTCCAGCACGCGCCGCAGCGGCTCGGCGGCGAGTTCCGGACTTCGGGTCAGCAGGGCTCGCATGCCGTCGCGGTAGTCCCGCACGAACGCGTCGCGGGGCCGGCCTGGACCTGGCCGGCGGTCGTCATCGAGGGATACGGCGGGGTCCACGGTTACGCGTGTCCTCGGATGGTCGGCATCCCCTACGGCGTCCGGGACGGCGAAGGCTCCCCCTGTTCGGCGTACCCCACGGTGTCCGTGCCGTCCAGCGTGCTCAGGCAGGCCGTGAGGTCCCCTGCCGCCCAGGCGGCGTCCGCTGCGCAGAGGCGGGCGGCCTCGGCCTGCTCGGGGGCGTCGGCGGCCAGCAGGGACGCGGCCAGCAGCAGGGTTTCGCGGGCGTCGTCCACCGGCCCGTCGAACAACTGCCGTCTGCCACGCGCGAGTTCGAGATGGCCGCGGTCGACGACGACCGACCCGGCGCTGTCTTCTCCGTTCCGGCTCCGTACGCCGGGACCCGTTCGCACACTGCTCCTGTCTCCGGTCATTCCCGGGACGCTACTTGCGCGTAACGAAGACAGGAAGGCTGAGGTCCGCGCCTTCCGGCGCACAAATCGGCGGCGCCACCTGGGTGTTGTCCGCGTACGGCGGCCAGGCGGACTGTGCGCCCGCCCAGCCACCCGCCGCCGCAGCCGTGCCCCTGCACAACACCGGGCGGCGGACGCGTCGCGCGCGTCCGCCGCCGGTTCCCCGTCCTGCCGCAACTCCTCGGCGCCGGAACGCCGGACGGCGTCAGGAGGTGTGCGGGCAGTTGCCCCGGTACTCCTCGATGGTCAGGCTCGGCCGGGGAAGCGGGCACAGGAACTGCTCGTAGCGGGCGTCGTTGTCGATGAAGCGCTTGAGCCAGGAAATGCTGTACTTCGCGATCGTCGTGTTCGACGAGTTGGGCGTGAAGTGGGTCGCCGAGTTCAGCTCCAGGTAGCCCCGGTCGAGCGAGGAGGACAGGCTCGAGTAGAACGGTTCGGCGTGGGAGGCGACCGGCGCGACGGTGTCGCCGTCGGCTCCGAAGATCAGGGTCGGCGTGGTGACCTCGGGCCACGTCTTGTCGAGGTTCCACGGGGTCAGCGGAATCGCCGCCTGGAGCGCCGGACGCGACTTTGCGGCCTCCAGACTGCCGCCACCGCCCATCGAGTGGCCCATGACGCCGAGACGGCTGGCGTCGATGCGGGTGCGTACCGAACTGCGCTCGGTGAGGTGGTCCAGGGCGGCCAGCAGCTGACGGCCGCGGGAGTCGGGTTGGTCGAGCGTGGTCAGCGTGTCGATGGTGAACACCACGAAGCCCTGCGAGGCCAGGCGCGGTCCCAGCCAGGCGATCGACGACTCGTAGGCGGTGTAGCCGGGCGCGATGGCCACGGCCCCGAAAGTGCCGTCGCTGGTGCTCGTCGGGTAGTAGATGGTGCCGCCGCCGAATCCGGTGACGGACAGCGAGGAGACGGACGTCTGCGACACGGCGTACGGGCCGCGCAGCGCCTCGATGCTGGACGTGGTGGGGGC
The DNA here is from genome assembly GCF_055634335.1 of Streptomyces sp. NPDC111802. Taxonomy (NCBI): domain Bacteria; kingdom Bacillati; phylum Actinomycetota; class Actinomycetes; order Kitasatosporales; family Streptomycetaceae; genus Streptomyces; species Streptomyces sp. NPDC111802. The sequence goes on from NZ_JBVKCZ010000017.1 coordinate 63,973, forward strand.
CGGGCCGCGCTCGTAGGGGTTGTCCGCCGCATGGGCGCCCGGGCTGGTGAGCGTCCCGAGGCCGACGACCGCGGCGAGCGCGGCGGCGGCCCCGGCCAGTCGCCCGACCCTGCTCCGGGGAGAGCCGGGGGCATGCGTACGTGGGGTGGGGCGGGTGTGGAGTTGCACGACGAGCCGTCCTCTCTGTCGTGGCGTGCGGCCATGCCGCGGGCACGCGGGACGTGGGGCGTCGGGCGCGTGCGCGGTGGGGCATCGCCATCGGGCTGGCCGTGCCACTGTCGGGGACCGGCCGCGGCGGGCGGACCGGCAATGTCACCGGTCTTGTGGGGCCGTCTTCGGACAGAATCGAACTAACGTGCCCGCAGCCGAACGTCTTCGGTGACCGGCGGCAGGAAAGGGCGTGCTGTCACCGACGACGACTTGGACACGGCCGCTACCGCCTGTGACAGGGCCGGGTGTGTGGCGGCCCAGCCGGGGCATCCGGATTGCCGGGAGGCATGCATGGACATGAGTGCGTTGGCATGGACTGGTCGGTTCCGGGCCCGGCGGGCGGCGCGTGGTTCCGTCATCGAGTGGGCCGCACGGGCGGGGCTCGCCGCCAGGGGCGTCATCTATCTGCTCGTCGGTGTCCTGGCGCTGCAGATCGCCTTCGGCGACACGAGCGAGCAGGCCGACCGCGGCGGGGCCCTGGCGGCGCTCTCGCAGAAGCCGTTCGGAGCGGTTCTGCTGTGGGCGCTGGGCATCGGACTGGCCGGCATGGCCCTGTGGCGATTGTCCGAGGCGCTGTTCGGCTCCGTCGGCAAGGACGGTCGAAGCGCGCGCAAGCGGCTCCTGGCGACCTTCCGCTTCGGGTTCTACGTCTTCGTCGCCTATTCCGTGCTGGCGTTCGCGGTGAACCGGGACCAGAGCGGTGGCGGATCCAGTGACCAGCAGTCACGGGACGTCACCGCCAGGGCGCTGGAGATACCCGCCGGTCAGTGGCTGGTCGGGGTGGCCGGGATCGCCATCGTCGTGGCCGGTGGCTGGATCGGCGTACGGGCGGCCCTGCGCAAGTATCACGACGATCTCAGGCTGGGGCAGATGAGCCACCGGACCCGGCAGCTGGTGGACGTCACCGGCGTGGGCGGCGGCGCCGCACGTGGGCTGGTGTTCGCCGTGGCCGGAGTCTTCGCCGTCCGCGCGGCCGTCGACTACGAGCCCGACCAGGCCAAGGGACTAGACGACACCCTGCGCACCTTCGTCGACACCCCGCTCGGCCCCTGGCTACTGGTCTGCGTCGCCGCCGGGCTGGTGCTGTTCGGATTGTTCTCCTTCGCCATGGCCCGCTGGCGACGTGTCTGAATCGCGTTGTTCGGGAAACCCGGTGCGGATGAGTGAATCCGAGATTCCGCATGGCGACGGACGGCCCGTAGACCTGTACCTGGAGTTCCTGCGCATCCGGATGGAAACGGAGGACTACCGCCTTCTGCTGGATGTGGTGGAACCGATCCTCAAGGCGATCGACGAGGAGCGCCTGTCCAGCCTGGACCTCCCGGTCGAGTCAGGGGCCGGCCCTGAGCTGTCCCAAGAGATCCGTGACGAGGCCGCCCTCGTCATAGCTACAGCCGCCACTGGCCGGCTGGACAACGAAGTGATCGAGCTCGACGTCGACGAGACCGGTCCGGTCAGGATCGTCACGGACGCGGCCACCGCTTCCGATCCCCACCGGCTCGGCGAGATCGCCGACTTCATCAGGGAACGGCACAGGCAGACCGAAGAGCTGCGGGGCATCGCCGAAGTGAGTGGGATGCCCACCGACTTCTGAGTGGCACCGGCAGTGATCAGCACTCACCGGACCCATACGTTGCCTCCGCCTGCCCAGGTCCTCAGCCACTGGCGCGGCGAAGGCGCCGCGCACCGCAGGCCCCGCTCTCACGACGCTCAGGGGCCCGGTCCCGGCCGCCCGGCGTGAACGGGGGCCGGGGACGGCCCGTCCGGCCACGCATGCAGGTAGCCGTCAGCCCGTGGCACCTCGCCGCAGCGTGCTCGGGCGGCTGCACGAGCCCCTGCTCCTAGGCGAGTTGCCGCAATCCATTCTCCAGCAGCGCGAACGCGTGCTCCGCGTCGGACACCGCCCCCGCGAAGCGGGCGTCGGCCGACTCCCCGTACACCAGACGGTCGGCATTGTCCTGTGCCAGGGCCCAGTGGACCCCGACGATCTGGACGGCAGCGAGCCGTGCGGTGAGTTCGGGAGTGTCCGCCGTTTCCCGCAACGCCTCCGCCAGGGCGCGTTCGGCAACGGCCTTGAAGCGTTCCATCCGGGCCACCAGGGACGGTGCGTCGAGGATCATGCGGTGGAGCTTGCGCACCTGTGGGTGGTCGTTGAGACCGGTGATCGGGTCCCGTTCACGCAGGCCCTTGAGGAAGTGCTCGCGCACCGCTGTCAGCGGGGCCGTGCCGGGCGGGCGGGCCCGCACCACGCGCGCGATCTCGCTCTCGTGGTCGGCGAGGCGGTGCAGCACGAGGTCTTCCTTGGTGGGGAAGTAGGCGAAAAGCGTCCGCTTGGACACCTCGGCCGCCTCCGCCACCTGTGCCACCGCGACCTGGTTGAAGCCGTGTTCGAGAAAGAGCGCGATCGCCGCGTCGGAAATGGTCGCGCGGGTCCGCTGCTTCTTTCGCTCCCGTAGCCCTGGCTTGGCGTCCACGGCGCCCACCCTAGCAGATCACTGCCCCCAGGATATATCTGCACCTGGTATACATTTACCCTGAGGCGAGAGATGGTGTGAAACGAAGAGGAGTCATCTTGTCCGAGACCGAAATCGGGACCCAGACCGAGACCCAGACCCAGACCGAGGTCGTCGTCGTAGGCGCCGGCCCGACGGGACTGACGCTGGCGTACGAACTGGGCCTGGCCGGGGTCGACACCCTCGTGCTGGAGAAGCTGCCCCAGCGCACCCAGCAGGTGAAGGGCGGCGGGATCCAGCCACGCACCTCCGAACTCCTGGACGCGCGCGGGCTGCTGGAACCGCTGCTCCAGCGAGCCGTGTCACGTGATCCCGTCGGCGGACACTTCGCAGCCCTTCCCGTGCCGCTGGACTGCACGCCCTGGCAGACCAGACACCCGTTCCCGATCGCGATCCCGCAGTGGGAGATCGAGGAAGTACTCGAAGAGCGGGCGACCCGCAACGGGGTGCGGGTCCTGCGCGGCACCGCCGTCACAGGGGTCGAGCCGCACGACCACGGTGTCGTCGTGACGGCGGGCGGGGCGCGCGTGCGGGCCCGTTACCTGGTGGCGTGCGACGGCGGACACAGCACCGTCCGTAAGCTCCTCGACCTGCCGTTCCCCGGCAGGCCCGGCACACATCAGGCGGTGTTGGCCGACATCCGCCTGACCGCGGTGTCGTCACTGGTGCCGCGTCAGATGGGGCACATGAGCAGTCTCACCCGGCATGCGGGCGGCTACTGGGCCATGCTGGTGCCCCTCGGCGACGACCGCTACCGGTTCACCTTCGGGCGCGCGGACCAGACGGACACCGAACGCGACAGCCCGGTCGACCACGAGGAGATCAGCGCCGCGCTCAGCGCCGTCTACGGCCACGAGACCATCCTCGGGGTGGTGGACAACTCCTCCCGGTTCGGTGACGCGACCCGTCAGCTGGAGCAATACCGCGTCGGCCGCGTCCTGTTCGCGGGCGACGCCGCCCACATCCATCCCCCACTCGGAGGCCAGGGGCTCAACCTCGGGATACAGGACGCGTTCAACCTCGGCTGGAAACTCGCCGCGGTCATCCAGGACCGGGCGCCGAACGGCCTCCTGGACAGCTACCACACCGAACGCCATCCCGTCGCAGCCCAAGTCCTGCACCACACCTCCGCACAACGCGTCCTGGCGAGCCCGAACCCGAGCGAGGACATTGCCGCCCTACGGGACATCTTCACCGACCTGCTGCGACTCCCCGACACCAACCGCCACCTCGCAGGCCTGATGTCCGGCCTGTCGCTGCGCTACGCACTGCCCGGCGACCACCCCCGCATTGGGCACCGCATACCCGACACCGACCTCATCACCGAGACCGGCCCCATCCGCCTCTCGGCCCTCTTCGGCTCCGGGCACGCGGTCCTGCTCGACCTCACCGGAACTCTTCCCGCCGACCTGCCGCTCCCACCCCGCGTCGACATCGTCCACGCCACATCCACCGACGATCTCGGCGCCACAGCCCTGCTCATCCGCCCCGACGGCTACATCTGCTGGGCCACGGACGACTGCGCCCCCGGCAAGGACACTCTGCTCGCCGCGATCACCAGCAACATCGCCAAGACGCAGCCGACCCAGCAGCCCTCCACCGCGGCCTGACCACAACCACGGCCGCCGGCCCACCCGTCCAGGGACCTCGCGCGCGACCATGGTTCGCAAGGGTTGCGCCGGGAGACGTTGGCGCACTGCGGCTCGATCCGGCGGAGCGCAGCTCTCTGCGTGCGGTGGCGCGTTGGCCGGGTGCGGGTCGCGTTGGGCGCCTCATGCCATGCAGAAGGTACGTCCCGGGATCCACGCACTGCTCGCCCGCCTCGGGGACACGTCGACCTTCCCGGGTGGGGCGCCCTACGGACATCCTGTCCGCGTGGGCCACCGACCAGGCCCGGCGGTCCTGTCACTCGTAGAGGGGGCCCGCCGCGCTCCCCTCCCCCGCCGCCCAGGGCCTCAACGCGCTGCCGCACCCGCCCGAGTCGCGTCGGTGGGTGGGCAGCGGTGAGCGCGCCTCATACGAGTTCGGGCTGCGGTGTGGGATGCGGCGCCAGTGCGGCCTTCGGGTCCCACTGCCTGGTGGTGCGTATAAAGCCGTAGATCATCGAGGTCATGGCCAGAATGAGCAGTGGCCCGAACAGCCACGGAAGTTTCGCCATCTCCATCGGCAGAAAGCGGTAGGACAACAACAGCGCGGCGAACACGGTTGTGCCATAGGTGACCAGCTGAATTCCTGACCGGTCCCAGCCGCGTGCGAGCGAACGCAGGGCTGTTTCGATGGTGAGTGCGAACACCACGCCGGCCACCAGGTCCACGCCGTAGTGGTAGCCGAATCCCAGCGTCGCGCCGAGCGTGGCGATCAGCCAGAACGTGCCTGCGTAGCGCAGAAGTCGCGGGCCCTTGCGGGAGTGGATGAACAGCACGGTGGCCCATGCGGTGTGCAGACTGGGCATGCAGTTGCGGGGGGTGATCCCGTCGAAGGGCATGGCGTGGGGGGTGGTGAGGGGCGGCGCTGTCTCCGGCCACAGGTTGCCCGCCGCCCACTGGCCGCCGTCGGCGCCGAAGGCGAAGACCGGACCGACCACCGGGAAGATCATGTAGATGGCCGGCCCCAACAGGCCGATCACCAAGAAGGTGCGCACCAGATGATGGCCGGGGAATCGGCGTTCGGCCGCCACATGGCGCAGCTGGTAGAGGGCGACGACGACCGCGGCCAGAGCCAGTTGCACATAGACGTAGTCCAGAACATGGGCGCCGACGGGACCGGTTGCCCTGACGAGCCGGCCCACGAGCCACGACGGGTTGGCCAGTGCGCTGTCGGCGGTCGCCACGTACTGGTCCAACACCGTCGGGCGCGTCTTCGACGTGATCAGCAGCCAGGTGTCGCCCGTCTTGCGGCCGGCCACCAGCAGCAGGCCCAGCCCGACGCCTTTCAGGAGCAGGATGCGTTCCCGGCCGGTGCGGCGGGTGAGGGCGATGACCGCACAGCCCAGCATCACCAGTAGCGCGCCGTTGCCGAAGGGGTGGCCTTCCGCCACCTTCACGCCGAGGGCCCATCGGCCCAGTACGAAGGCGACGTCGATGCCGATCGCGGCAGCGGCCGCCAGGAGTCGTTGCCGCCAGGTGAGCACCACCGTCATCAACGCCAGACTGCCGTACAGCAGGAAGCCCGACTTGGGCGGGAACATCACCTCCCGCGCCTGGTTGGTGATGGGTCCAGGCACGCCGTAGCGACGTGCCGCGATCTCCAGCGCGATCAGGAACCCGAGGGCCACCACAGCCGCCCCGGCCCACCACACCACCCGCAGGTCCCACCGCATGGCGAACTTGCTTCTGCGGTCTTTTCGCGTTATTCGCGTTGCTCGCGTTGCTCGCGTTATTCGTGCTCTTCGCGCTCTTCGCGACAACCACCGCGATGATCTATTTATCAATGGTCTTTAGCCGATATTTTCGATGTAGTTGATAGGGCACACTTCGATTCGGACAGCACGGACTCTCCGGCGAAGCACGAACGCACATGCTCGCTCGTAAGTTCGATCATGCTAACGGAGTAGTGCACAAAAACCACTCAGTCGAGCAGAACGCCCGGGTTGAGGATGCGGTGGGGATCCAGGGCGTCCTTGGCGGCGCGGAGTGCCAGGGCGAAGGGGTCCGGGCGCTGGAGGTCGTAGCCGGGGCGGTGGTCGCGGCCGACGGCGTGGTGGTGGGTGATCGATGCGCGGTGTCGGTGCAGGACGTCGCTCGCGGCGGACTTGATGTCGTCCCAGACCTCGACTTCGTCGCCTGGGCGGCCGGCGACGGCCACGGTGAAGTAGGGGGCGGCGCCGTCGGGGTAGACGTGGGTCAGGCGGCAGTTGATGGTGGCCCGGTGCCGGGTCGCCTTCAGGGCGGCGGCGCCCACCTCGGTGCGGACGGCGTCGATCAGCGCGGGAATCCTGTCCCAGGTGGCGGCGGTCTCGAAGGTATCGACGACGGCTCCCATGCGGGCCAGGGCGTCGCGCAGATAGGGCATGCGAAGAAACGCCGAGCGCCAGGCGCTGACGGCCGCGTCAGCCGGGGTGGCGTGGTCCGCCTTCGGTGCCTTGCCGCGGCCGCCGTGGCCACGGGCCAGGTCCAAGGCGGTCGCGAGGCGGTCGTCGACGCCGGTGGTGGCGGATTCGAAGCCGAGGACCAGAACGCTGGAGCCGTCGTTCGAGGCGCCGGACAGCAGCGCCTCGCCCGGGTCGAGCAGACGGCAGTTGGCCGGGGCGAGGTCGGACTGGGCGATGGCCCGGACCGCGTCCAGCGCCCGGTGGAAGTCGGTGAAGGTCACGGATGCGGAGGCCTTGTGCCGGGGGCGTTCCTGCAGCCGCATCCACGCCTCGGTGATGACGCCGAGCGCCCCTTCGCTTCCCAGGAACAGCCGGTCGGGCGACGGTCCGGCGCCGGAGGCGGACAGGCGCCAGGACGTGCCGGTACCGGCGGGCGTGACCACGCGCAGGGATTGCGCGAAGTCGTCGATGTGGGTGTGGACGGTGGCGTAGTGACCGCCGGCCCGGGTGGCCAGCCAACCGCCGAGGGTGGAGAACTCGAAGCTCTGCGGGAAGTGACGCAGGGTCAGGCCATGGGGCCGCAACTGCCCCTCCAGCACGGGGCCGAGGGCTCCTGCCTGGATGAGCGCCGAGCGGCTGGCGGTGTCGATCTCCAGGACCCGGTCCATCGCGGTGAGGTCGAGCGAGAGGACCGCGTGGTGGGCGTCGCCGCGATACTCCACGCCGCCGACCACCGAGGAGCCGCCGCCGAAGGGAATGACGGCCACGCCGTGCTCGGCCGCCCAGTCCAGCAGGTCGGCCACTTCCTGGTCGCCGGTCGGGCGGGCGACCAGATCGGGGATACGGCCGGGTCGGCCGCGCAGGGCCCGGATGACATCGCGATAGGCCTCTCCCATGGCGTGGGAGGCCCGCGCTTCGGGATCGGCGGTGACCAGGTGCGCCAGGGCGGGCGGAGGTGTCGTACCGGGGCGGCCGATGGCAAGGTCGGCGACCCGGGGTATCGGCAGTGGGCGGGTCAGAGTGCCCGGCAACAGGGCGCCCAACGCGACACATTCGGCGTCGTCGGGGTGGGCATCGGCGTAGCCCCAGCCCCACCAGGAGCGTGTGCGGGAGGTGCCGGGATCGGTCGCGGTGGCAGACATGAGGGTGCTCCCAGCAGGGTCCGAGGAATTTACCGAACGGTAAATTACCCTAGGGTAAGATCGGGGTCATGACAACGCTCCCCTCCAAGGCCGGCACCAAGGGCGTCCCGAGGGCCGCACGCGAACGACAGGTTCTGGCCGCGGCCACCGAGGAGTTCGGCCGCCAGGGCTACGAGGCCACCACCATCGCCGCCATCGCCGCGCGCGTCGGTGTCAGCAAGCCGCTGCTGCACCAGTACTTCGGCAGCAAGCAAGACCTCTACCTCGCCTGCCTGAACCCGGTCGGCGACCGGCTGCTGAACGCCGTCCGCGCCGCCATGGCCGAACCCGCCATCGATGCGCCGCCCACCCACCTGCGCGTACTGGGCGCCCTGTTCACGGCACTGGACGGACAGCGCGAGGCATGGTTCGTCCTCTACGACGCCACCCTGCCGCCCGACAGCGACGCCGCCCACCGCGCGGCGTACTACCGCGGCGCCATCGACGACCTCGCCGCGACCGGCACCGCCGACCTTCTGCACACGGCCGGATCCACGGACCCGCTCGACGCCGACGCCCTCAAGTACGCCTGGCGCGGCCTGTGCACCGCCCTGGTCCGCTGGTGGATCAATCATCCCGACCAGTCACCCGAGGCCATGACCCGGCGCTGCGCACGCATCTTCGCCGCCGCCCGCTCGATCGGATCCCCCGAGGGCGACCGCGCGTGAGCGCTGACGGCTGGGCCGATGAGCTCTGATCAGCTATGGAAATGGCATTCATCCGGGCCCGTCTAATCGTCCTGGTGCTGCTGATCGGCGCGGTTGCGGCTCTTGCGCCGGTCAGCCATGGCGGATAGCGCGCGCACATCGGCCCGATCAACCGACAGGGCTACGACGCATCCGCACCAGGGGCACACCGGCAGCCACGATGGCGCACACCGCCAGCACCGCGGGAAGCACTCCGGCCCATCCCGGGGCCGCGCGCAGCAGTGTCATGGAGACCCCCGCTCCCACCATCAGGCCAGCCGAGCAGGCGCCCAGCGATCCGGGCGGCCCACCCTCACGCCCTTGACGATGTACGTGGTCAGCGTGCCGGTGAGATAGGTGGTCGGCGCCGCCGCCCGCCCGGCCGCCACCATCGCCGCCGACTGGATGCCCATCGTCGCCGCGGCCCCGAACTGCAGGGCGTCGCGCGCCACTTGCCCCGGCTCGCCGCCCACGGCAGCCCAGCACCCCGCGCCGACGGCCAGCACGACCGCCTCCCCGGCGAGGCAGAACATCACCGGCGGCGCCCAATGCGTGGCCGCGCCTTCGTGCCGTCGGGTGAGCCAGGCAGTGACGGCCGCGCCCAGACCGAAGCCCGCCAATGCCAGTACTGACGCGGTGACACCCGTTGCCTGTCCCCGACCGATCGCCATCCCGAGCAGAGCGATGTTGCTCGTCATGACCCCGGCGAACACGTGGCCCAACGCGGTGAAGGAGATGGCTTCCACCGCCCCGGACGCAGCGACCAGAAGCACGACGGCCAAGTGCAGGACCGCCCCCGGTTCCGTCGGCGGCTGCACCGGTTCCTCGCCGACTCGCCCCTGCCGTAGGTCACTCACAGTGATCGAGGATAACGACAGGTGTGCGGCGATCGTGGCTTCAGTGACGGGTTGCGGCTACCCGCGCTTCAAGCCGTGCCTGTCCGGGAGACTCTGACGCAGTCGTTGAGCCTCCTCGAAGAGGCGGTTCGTGTGGCTCGCGAGTACGCCACCCAGGAGCAGCTCCGGGAGGTAGAAGGAGCTTGCCGAGGCGGCCACCTGCCGTGCGGACAGGGCGATCTGCATGATCTCGGTGCGGCGGATCTCGTCGATCGAGCTTGCCCAGACGACGCGCCGCAGATTCGCCCACGCCATCGCGCTCATGCACATCGAGCAGGGCTCACCGGTCGTGTAGAGGGTGGTGTCGGCCCAGCCCTGGTTGCCCTGCCGTGTTACGTAGTCGTTCATGGCGACCATCTCGCCGTGCAGGACCGGGCTGATCGCCCCGGTGTTGACCCCGCTCCCCAGGATCTCGCCGGTGCGGGTATGGACGATCACCGCGCCGAACGGCCACTCGGGGTTCTTCCGGGCCTGCTCGATGGCCAGCCACATGTAGCGCTCGTGTCCAGTGCCGGTGCCGGTGCCGGTACTGGCACGCAGGTCCGGCGCCGGGCTCGCACCGGGGTCGAGGTAAGGGTGGGCGTGACTCTCCTGGAGCACGTCCTGAGGGAGGGCGAACGGCGCCGCAACTCCCGTCAGCGCGACCCCGAGCCGTCCTAGGAACTGGCGCCTGCCCGAGTCCATACGCTTCCCCTCAATCTGCCGCCGAAGTCAGGGCCGGGAGTCAGGCGACGTGGCCGCCTCCCACGCGAATCCGTCCGGGTCGGTGAAGGAGTCGGCGGTGCCGCCGAGGACGACGCGGTGCGAGCCGGTGCCGTCGGCGGGGACTCCGAGGTCCTTGGCCAGGCCCCGGCGCTTGTACAGCGCCAGCTTGACGGGGCTGGACTCGTCGGACGTGAACTCGGCGTACTTGCCACCGAAGCTCCTGGCCACGGTCAGGCCCCGGCCGACGTAGAACTGCTTGCTGGCCTTCACGTCCTCGACGCCCAGCAGCAGAACGATCTCGTCGATCTCGCTCGTGGCCGGGCCGGTGTCCTTCTTGGCCGGGGTCGCGGCCTTCCAGATCGTCCCGTCGGGGGCCTGGACGACGCCGCCGTAGCCCCACAGCGACTTCGCGGCGGGCTTCAGGACCGTGGCACCGGCGTTCACGGCGGCGCCCAGGAAGTGGTCGACGGTGGCCGGACGGGACACCGTGAGCGCCAGCGTGAAGCCGCGGAAGCCGGTGGAGGGCGCCTCGGATGCCCGCAGGCGTATGTGCTCGTCCACCCCGAAGGAGGTGTAGAAGCGGTGAGCGGCCTCGGTGTCGGCCACCTCGAGCGTGACGGACGCGAAGGACATGGTGGTTGCGGTGGATGCGGTGGTTTCCATGGCCACCACGCTAGGCGCGGCCCGGCGGCCGGAGCTTCTCGATTCCTGACCCGTCTCCTGACCGTCTCCTGTCCGTCTCTTGACCCTTCTTGCCGCCCTCGCCGCCGCGGACGGGTGGGCAAGGGTGCGCCGGGGCACGGTTGAAGGAACCGGCCTCGGTGATCCAGAGGGCGACGGGCCGAGCGGAGGTGTACCTGGATGGAGCCGCAAACGGCAAGACGACCTGCGGCGGGGTTGTTCGTCGGTCTGTGCACCCTGGATGTCATCCAACTCGTCGATCACGTGCCGGCGCCCGACGAGAAACTCACCGCCCGCGAACAGACCGTGGTCGCAGGCGGCCCGGCGGCGAACGCGGCCGTGACCTTCGCCCACCTGGGCGGCTCCGCCGGACTGCTCACCGCCATCGGCTCCCACCCGCTGGCACTCGCGGTCACCGCCGACCTCGACCGGGCGGGCGTGACCGTGTCGGACCTTGCGCCCCACTCGGCCGACCCGCCCGCCGTGTCGTCCATCATGGTCACCGCCTCCAGCGGACAACGCGCTGTTGCCTCGACCAACGCAACCGCACACCGGCTCGCCCCGCCCGACGACCTCGACGCGCTGGTGGCGGCCTGCGACGTCATCCAGCTCGACGGCCACCACATGGAACTGGCCACGGCCACCGCCCACGCCGCGCGCGCCGCCGGTCGCCGCACCGTCCTCGATGCGGGCAGCTGGAAGCCGGGCACACAGCGCCTCCTGCCCTCCGTCGACGTCGCCGTCTGCTCCGCCGACTTCCACCCGCCCGGCACCGACCACACCCCCACCGACACCCTGCGGTTCCTCCGACAGCACGGGGTCTCCTGGACAGCAGTCACCCAGGGAGGAGGCCCCATCGTGTGGGCCGGCCCCGACAGCAGCGGGACGATCGAGGTGCCGCCCGTGCCGGTGGCGGACACCCTCGGCGCCGGAGACGTCCTGCATGGAGCCCTCACCCATCACCTTGCCGGCCAACGGCCTTTGACGTCACAGGAGTTCGTCCACGCTCTGCGCGCCGCCGCCCTCGTGGCCTCACAGGCGTGCACCTCGTTCGGCACCCGAGCCTGGATGCGTTGATCTCCCGGCCCGGTTGCCGTACGCCAAGGTTGTCGGCGTCCAACCGAGGACGTTGGGGATCTGGGACGGAGATCCGGGCGCCCGGAAGGGCGGCCGCCGTCCCCGAAGCGGTCAGGTGTCGGTAGGTCCACCCCTGGGTCGGGTGTCCAGGCCCAGGGACTCGCGGCGTCGTGCGCGGCACGATTCATGTCGTCGGCAGGCAGTCGACGAGAAATCCGCCACCGGACTTCGGGGGAACCCATGAACGAGACCTTCGCCAGGCGTCTGACGGGCGTTGCCGCCATCGGTACCGCGGCCGCCCTGATCATCGAGGTACCGCTCTACTTCGTCTACTCCGGTCCGCCGCCGGACTCGAACGTCCTGGCCAGGCTGCTGGTCGCGATCGTCGCCCTGGCGTTCCTGATCGTGTTCGTGACGGCCTTCCGTGAGCTGGTCAAGCGGGTGAACCCCGCTTATGAGTGGGTGGGGTCGATGGCCTTCGCCCTCGGACTGGTCTACTCGACGGTCACCCTGGTCTCCAGCGGCCTGGAGGCCGGGGCGGTCATCGCCGCCGACCGGTCCATCGATCCGACCATCACGGTCAGCGGCACCTACATCCTCTACGGGTCGATCAGCCGTCTGATCCTGGCGCTGTTCCTGGCCACGGTGGGTTACGGCATCTCCCGTACGAACCTGTTGCCGCGTTGGACCGGGCGCTCCGCCTACGTCCTGGCCGGTGTCAATCTGCTCTTCGTGCCGTCCTTGTTCTTCGGCAACGACCCGGCGGACTTCTACGCGGCGAACGGCTGGGGCACCACCGCTTCGATGGGCGCGATCCTCAGCTACTGGCTGCTCGCTCTGGGCATCTCGATCTACCGCAGCGGCACCCGCCGTGCGGTGTCGGCCGGGGCACCGTCCCCGCGGCACTGACAGCACCGTCCGCGAACATGGATGCGGTGCCGGGGCGGGCGCCGGGGCGCGGCAGGGTGTATCCAGAACGTATGGTTCCTCGACGCCTCAAAGATCTTGGTTGGTCACAGGAGCCACGTCCGGCGCTGCTGGCGGTGCCCATCGGGCTGGTCGCGATCGTCACGGTGGTCGACATCCTGGCTCCGTCCGACGTCCATCTCGGGCCGTTCCTGGTAGCCGCGCCCGCCGTCACAGCGTCGTTCGCCGGTCCCTGGGCGACCGCATTCGTCGGCGCGCTCGCCGTTACTGCCCAGGCCGTGGTGGCGGCGGCGCGCACCAGCCTCGTCGATCTGAACCACTCCGTTCAGCTGATCACCCTGATCCTCATGTCGGCGTTCGTGACCTCTTTCGCCGCCAGGCGGGAGCGCCATGAAAGGGAACTGGTGCAGTTGCGGTCTGTGGCGACGGCCGCGCAAGAGGTGGTGCTCAAGCCGCTCCCCCAGCGAGTCGGTCCCTTGCGCATCGCGTCGGTCTACCTGGCCGCGGAGTCCGAGGCGCAGATCGGGGGCGATCTGTACGCCGCGGCTCGTACCGAGCACGCGACCCGGATCGTCATCGGCGATGTCCGGGGCAAGGGCCTGGAGGCGGTCGGGGATGCGGCCCTCCTGCTCGGAGCCTTCCGGGGCGCGGCCCACAGACAGGCCGATCTGCCGGCGCTGATGGCCTTCCTGGAGGGAACCGTCTCCTCGGACCTGGACGACCCCGCGGCTCCCGACGCCGCGACCGAGGATCGCGGCGAGGCGTTCATCACCGCAGCAGCGTTGGACATCCCTGACGAGGAGCCGGTCCTTCACCTGATCAACTGCGGACACCCCCCGCCTCTGCTGCTGCGTCACGGCCAGGTCAGCGCCCTCGAAGTGCGCAGCCCGGCGCCGCCGCTGGGTCTCACCGAGTTCGTGGAAACCGAGCTGTCCGAGGAGACGTTCGCCTTCGAACAGGGCGACATCGCCCTTCTCTACACGGATGGTGTCATCGAGGCCCGCAACGGCGAGGGCACGTTCTACCCGCTCGCGGAGCGGATGGCGGGCAAGGCCGGCAAGGGTCCCGACGCCCTCCTCGCCAACCTGTGCAAGGACCTGATGCGACATGCCGGCGGGCATCTGGGGGACGACGCCGCCATGGTGGCGATCGAGCGCGTGCCGCGACCCTCCTGAGGCTCGACCTGGCGCTCTCCTGGGGTCACCGGATCGTCGGCCTGCGGGCCGGCCAGGTGCTGATGGACGGTGCCGTCCTGAGGTGGCGCGACCGGGTTCACGGACGGTGCCGTGGCTCCCGGGCCTCGGCGCCCGCGTCCGTGGCGTCCCGTCGTGCGGGTGCCAGGGGCTCCAGGGAGAGGGCGAGGACGGCTCGGTCGTCCTCGTCGGACGCCGCCGACCAGCGTTCCGCGTCGGTCCGCACGAACGCCACGACCGTTTCCGGGTCGGGCGCGCGCTCGCCGGCGAACCGTTCGCCGAGCCGTTCCAGGACCGGGTAGAAGACGCCGTCCGCGTCGCGTGCCTCGCTGACCCCGTCCGTGTGCAGGACCAGCACCTCCGACGGGGTCAGCGGATGCACCGTCGTGTCGTCCCCGTCCGGCGCCAGCCCGCCCAGCCCCAGGGGCAGTCCGGGCGCCGTGACCAGTCGCCGGGCGCCCTGCGGGCCGACCACCAGGGGCGAGGGGTGACCGCGGTCGACGATGCGCACCTGGCCGCCGTCCGGCGGGAACTCCAGCACCAGCGCGGTCACGAAGAGCTCCGGGTCGCCGGCGTCGCCGGCCGGGCTGTTGCGGGCGATGCCGAGCTCCAGCCGCCCGGCCAGAGTGCTCAGGCTCCGCCACTCGTGGGCCGAGCCCCGGAAGCTGCCCAGCACCGCCGCGACCGTCTGGACCGCGTCCAGCCCCTTGCCGCGGACGTCGCCGATGATCGCCCGCACCCCGAAGGGCGTCTCGCAGACGTCGTACAGATCCCCGCCGACCAGCGTGCCGCCCTCCCCCGCCGCGTAGAACCCGGCGGCGCGTACCGGGCCGAGCCTGTGCGGTACGGGGCGCAGCAGGGTCCGCTGCATGGCCTCCGCGACGGAGTTGGCCCGGATCAGATGCTCCCGGTTCCGCTGCCGCTGGCGGGCGAGCGCGACGCTGGCGATGCCGATGAGGGACGTGGCGATGTAGACGGCGACATGGTGCTGCTCGTCGAAGTGGCCGGGGCGGCGGGCGGCCATCCACATCTGCAGTCCCAGGCAGACCACCACCGACAGCGCGGTACCGCGCGGGCCGCGCGTCGCGGCGGCCAGGGGCGGTACGGCGATGAGCATGAAGCTCACCGGCTCGCGGCCGTGGACGATGAACTCGGCGGCCACATCGACGATCACCGCGACCAGCGGCAGCCACCACACCCACCCGCGTACCGAGGGGGGAAGCAGTTCGGGGTGCGGGCTCGGGCCGGTCACGGCGCGTCCTGGCTTCCGTACGCGGATCTCGTGGGGCCGGCGGCCGGTGTGTCGGGGGGTGCATCGAACTCGTCGGCGATTCCGGGGACGGCCATGTTCAGCGCGAAGAAGTCGAGCTGGACGCAGAACAGGGCAACCGCCACCGCGATGAAGGCTCCTGGCCGCGCGGCCTGCGAAGACTCAGCGCGCATGAGCACGTTCCTCTCGTGCCGACGCGCCGCCTCGGCGTCGTCGTCGGGCCGGGCAGGCGATCCACTGCCATTGTCGGCCGCCCACATGGGGACCGCAGCCCGACGGTCGCCTACGGCAGGATGGAGTCGACGTACCCGCCGTCCACGCGCACCGCGCCGCCGGTGGTGGCGGATGCCTGGTCGGAGCTGAGGTAGACCACCATGTTGGCGATCTCCTCCGGTTCGATCAGGCGCTGCAGCAGGCTCTGCGGTCGGTGCTCACGCATGAAGGCACGCTGAGCCTCGTCCCAGGGCAGGTCGCGGTCGACCAGTTCGTAGACGAAGTCCTCCACGCCACCGGTGTGGGTGGGCCCCGCGATGACGGAGTTCACGGTCACCCCCGTCCCGGCCGCCTGCTTGGCGAAACCCCGACTGACCGCGAGCAGCGCCGTCTTGGACATGCCGTAGTGGATCATCTCCGCCGGGGTCACGATCGCCGAGTCACTGGCGATGTACTGCACACGCCCCCAGCCGCGTTCGGTCATGCCCGGCAGGAACATGCGCGTCAGCCGCACGGCCGACAGCACGTTCACCTCGAAGTAGCGCCGCCACTCGTCGTCGCTGATCCGGAGCGGGTCGGCGGCACCGAAGATGCCGAGGTTGTTGACGAGGATGTCGACGTCCAGCAGCGTCTCGGCCACGCTGTCCGCGCCCTCCTGCGTGGTCACGTCCGCCGGCACCGGCACCCACTCGGCGCCGGGCACCTCCCGGGCCAGTCCGGCGACACTCTGCTCCACCCGCTCCGGATTGCGGCCGTTGACACCCACTCGGGCCCCGGCACGGGCCAGTCCGACGGCGATCGCCGCGCCAATGCCCTGGGTGGAACCGGTGACCAGTGCGGTGCGGCCCTTCAGATCGATCTGCATGCCTGGCAGCCCCTTTCGCGTGCGGATGTGGTCGAGGAGTACCCGAGAGATTAGTTGCAAACGCGCGCTACACGCAATCGCGGCCATTTTGTGCGCGCAATCAACTGGGATGGGCCGGGGGATGGTCTCCCTGGTCTCCCCTCAAGACGCGCTACGCCCTTTCGGGTTTCGCGGGCACGCAGATGTACGCCACGACTGCCGCGGCCAGATAGGCGAAAGCGCCGATCCCCATGCTGATGCGCAGCCCGCTGCCGTGATCGTCGGCCGTGGCGAGCAGGCTGCCGCCCAGTGCCACGCCGGTGGCGCTGCCGATCTGGCGGGTGGTGTTGAACAGGGCGGAGGCGGTGCCCGAATACGCCGGGGGCGCGGCGCTCATCACGGTGGCGGTCGAGCCGGTGAGGGCGAAGGAGGTACCGAATCCCGCGGCCATCATCGGGGCCACGAGCAACGCGTAGGCGGGGTCGGCTCCCGCCGCGGCCCAGCCGGCCAGCCCCAGTGCGGCCAGGAGCATGCCGGAGATCACCAGGGGACGGTCGCCGGTACGACGGGTCAGCCGTCCGGACAGGACGGAGGCGAACATCGTCATCGCCACCGCCGGGAACAGCGCCAGGCCGGTGCCGAGGGCGCTGTAGCCGCGCTCGTGCTGGAAGTCCAGGCTGGCGGTGAACACCATGCCGTAGAAACCGAAGTTGAACAGCAGACCGATGACCGCTCCGCCGCTCATCGCGCGTGAGCGCAGCAGGTTCAGCGGAAGGGCGGGTGACCGGGCGAGCCGCTCGCGCACCGCGAAGGCAGCGGCGGCCAGTACGGCCAGGCCCAGCCCCGTGAGCACGGCCGGATCGGACCAGCCGCGCCGTCCGGCCTCGTTCAGCCCCGCGGTGAGCAGAGCCACCGCCGCCACGACCGCGCACTGCGCCGGCCAGTCCAGGGCCCGGTCGGCGCGCCGGGGTGAGGGTGCAACGTACCGCAACGTCAGTGCGAGGCAGACCGCTCCGACGGGCAGGTTGATGAGGAACACCCAGCGCCAGCCCACCGTGGAGACGAGCAGCCCGCCCAGCAGCGGACCGGCTGAGGCCGCGATGCCCGCCATCGAACCCCACACCCCGAAGGCCCGTGCGCGTGTGGCCGATGCCGGGTAGGCCTGCTGGAGCAGAGCGAGGGATCCGGGCACGATCAGTGCCGCGCCGAGTCCCTCCACCAGGCGGGACACCACCAGGAAGGCGGAGTTGGGCGCCAGTGCGCACGCGGCCGAGGACAACGTGAACACGGCCACGCCCGAGCAGAAGATCCGGCGGTTGCCCAGCCGGTCGCCCAGCGCGCCACCGGTCAGCAGGAATCCGGCGAGGACCAGGGTGTATCCGTCGGTGATCCACTGGATGCCGGTGAGGGAGGCCGACAGTTCGCGGCCGATCACCGGCACGGCGACGTTGATGACCGTCACGTCCAGGATCACCATGAAGTACCCGGCGCAGACGGCCAGCAGCGGTGCCCAGGACCGGCGTTCGGGTTCCGGGACGGGTTCGGAGGGGGACGTCGGATCGCCGCTGCCGGCCGACTCCGCGAAGGCCACGGTCCCAGCTCCATCCCGTCACAGAAGTCCTGTATCGACGGTCACAGTAAAGGACCTATGACGCATATCGACGGATAGCTCCCTCGCGCCTACCGGAGCCTCGCGTACGGCCGATCCCGGCCGGTCAAGGTGGGCGCGAGGCGGTCTGACGAGGGCCCGGAAGTCTCGCGTGACATGCTGTGCAGAGGGCCCGACCGGGGCGCTCGCGAGAGGTGGAGGCCGCGATGGACTGGGCTTGGTTCGCGCAACAGATGGCGTCGATGGCCCGGGATCTTCTGGCCCAGGAATCGGTCGACGCCACGCTGGAGCGGATCACCGGCTCGGCGATCGAGCTGGTGGAGGGCTGCGACGCGGCCGGGATCCTGGTGTTGCGGAAGAGGCAGATCCAGACGCTCGCGCCCACGCAGGAACTCGTCGTCGAGAGTGACCGGCTGCAGGGGCAGCTGGGCGAAGGCCCGTGCTTCGACGCAGCCCGCATCAAACAGGGCGAACGGGTGTTCCGTATCCCGGACTTCACTCTGGGGGAGCCGCAATGGCCCAAGTTCGCGCCTGCGGTCCGCCGGCTCGGCGTGGGCAGCATGATGGGTTTCCTGCTCTACACGGAGGACGAGGACCTCGGCGCGCTGAACGTCTACTCCCACAAGCCGGGCGCCTTCACCGACGCCAGCGAACTCGCCGGCTGGCTGCTGGCCTCCCACGCCGCCGTCGCCTTCTCCAGCGCCCGCGCCCACGCTCAGATGGAGCACGCCGTCGCCACGCGCCACATGATCGGTGAGGCCATGGGCATCCTCATGGGCAGCCTCGACCTGACGGAGCATCAGGCGTTTGACGTTCTGCGCCGCTACTCGCAGGAGAACAACGTCAAACTGCGTGAGGTCGCGCGCCTGGTCTGCGAGCAGGGCAGTCTTTCCTGACCGCAGGCGACGGCGGCTCCCCGGGCTCACGGTCTGAACCCAGAGGAGCCTGGCCGGGCCAGCCCCCATGGGAAACGCCGCTGGACCCCGGCTTTACCCCCAAGTCCCCCGCCCGACCTGTTTCACTCGGCCCGACGCCCGGCACCTGCACGCGGTGTCGTCCCAGCGCTGAGCAGCAGCACGTACAACCTCTTCGTTCAGGAGGACGCCGCGCCCCACTCGTGGGCGAGGGCGGCGGCCTCGCCGCGGGAGCTGACGCCCAGCTTCTCCAGGATGTTCGCGACATGGAACTTCACCGTGGACTCGCTGATGTGCAGGTCCTGCGCGATGTCCCGGTTGCGGCGGCCCCGCGCCAGATGGCGCAGCACCTCCAGTTCCCGTTCGCCCAGCGCGGTCAGGGGGTCCTCGCGCGGGGTCTGCGGCGGGGCCAGCGGCACCCGGACGGTCACCGTCGTACCCCAACCCGGCACCGCGTCGAGGTCGACGCGCCCGCCCAGTGCCGACAGACGCTCCCCGACACGGCGCCGGTCCAGAGCGGCGCGGGAGAGGATGCCTGGCCCGTCGTCCCGTACGGTGGCGCGCAGTTCGTCGGCGTCGGCCTTCCAGGAGATGTGGACCCGCCGCACGGTCTGCTCCTCACCGCCGTCTCCCGGCCCGGGCCCTCGCCCCTGGTCGTCCAGGGCGGCGTGGACGACAGCGCGGACCACGGCCTGGGCGGTGTTGGACACGTCGGCGGGCAGCACCCGGTCCGCCCCCTCCTCCGCGCCGGGGGTGCCCAGGTCGAGACGTACGCCCCGGGCGCGCAGCGACGGACGCAGCGAGTCGGCGAGCCGTGCGAACGCGTGGTCCGTCCGCTCCTCCACCAGGGCCTGGTCCCGCTCGCCCTGGCTGCGCAGGTCGATCAGCGCGAGGGAGGCCAGGTCGATGGCGCGGGACCGGGCCGTCGCGTCGTCGAGGTCCCGGCGGCGCAGGACGTCGAGCAGGGCCGTGAGCGAGGCTCCGTGCACGTCGCCGAGTTCGGCGATGGCCGCCGCGCGGGCCGCGGCCGCCGCCCGGGCCGGGCCCAGCGTGCCCGGGACCGCCTCCATGACCATGCGTTCGCGGTGCGCGGTGACCAGATCCCACATCGTCTGTGCGGCGGCTAGCCGGTCGGCCGGGACGGGGGTGTCCTCGGTGCGGATGAGCACCAGCCAGGCGCCCCTCTCCGTGAGGTCGCTGGCGAGCACCAGGACCGGCACCTCGGCGCCCGCCATCCGGCCTCGCCCCTGCCAGGTGCCACGGACCGGGACGTGCTCCCGCAGCGCCGCCACGTCGGCGGTGGTGATGACGGATCCGGGACGGCCCGGCGAGGCGCCATGGGTCTTGAACGGTGAGTACGAGCAGTTGCTCGCCAGTTCGGCCGCCCCCGCGTGCGGGATGTCCTCGGCGAGCACGGCGGAGAGCCGGGGCAGTGTCTCGCTCAGGGGCGCGCGGATCACGTCGACTGCTCCGGTGAGGTCCATGCACACCACCGTAACCAGCCGCTCCCCCGGTCGGCCTGTCCCTTCGGCCAGCCCGAACCGGCCGAAAGGACAGCCGGGTGCAAGGGGGTGCCGACCAACCATGGAGCCGTTGCCACGGCCCCCGCTCAGCGGCGGGCCGCACACTACCGATCATCAGGAGTGCGTGACATGAAGGCGATCGTCTATGGGGAGTACGGCAGCCCGGACGTGCTGCGTTTCGCCGAGTTCGAGGAGCCGCACGCCGGCCCCGGCCAGGTGCGGATCCAGGTCAGGGCGGCGGCGGTGAATCCCGTCGACCACAAGATCCGGCGCGGCTGGGTGCCCTTCCTTGGCCCCTCCTCCTTTCCGGCGGTCCCCGGCATCGAGGCTGCGGGAGTCGTCGACGAGGTGGGCGAGGGTGTGACCGGGGTATCGGTGGGGGACGACGTCCTCGGCTGGACGGAGACCGGCGCCTACGCGCCGTACGCCCTGCTGAACGGTTTCGCCGCCAAGCCCGCCGGGCTGGACTGGGAGACGGCCGCCGCCCTGCCCGTGGCCAGTGAGACGGCGAGCGGTGTGCTGGACGTCCTCGCTCTCGCGGAGGGCGAGACGCTGCTGTTGCACGGTGCGGCCGGCGCGGTCGGTTCGCTCGCCGTGCAGTTGGCCGTGGCGCGGGGCGTGAGCGTGATCGGCACCGCGTCGCCGGGCAACCTCGACCACCTGCGTTCGCTCGGCGCGGTGCCCGTCGCCTACGGCGAGGGTCTGGCCGACCGGGTCCGGGCGGCGGCGCCGCGGGGCGTGGACGCGGTGTTCGACGCGGCCGGTTCGGGCGATCTGCCCGTACTGATCGAGCTGCGCGGCACCACCGACCGCATCGTCACCATCGCCGACCCGCAGGCCGCGGAGCACGGCGTCACCTTCCATGCCGGAGGCACACACCCCGCGGACACGCTCGCCGAGCACGCCCGGCTGGCAGCCGAGGGCCGGCTGCGGATCCGCGTCGCCGAGAGCCGTCCCCTCGCGGACGCCGTCCAGGTCCACGAGCGCAGCGAGGCGGGGCACGTTCCGGGCAAGTTGATCCTGGTGCCCTAGTCGTCGACGGGCCGCGAGAGACGGCCCCGTCTCGCAGCTCGCGGCGCCTCCGTCGTATCCGTCCTAAGGGACTGTTAGGACTTGGTGCGCGATCTTGAACGGCCCTGTCGTGCGGTCGACTCTGTGTGCTCCCGGGCCGCAGACAAGGGAGTTCTCGATGGCCACACAGACCACGACCGAGGGCGCGCGGGACTCGCGCCACGGCGAGCGCAGAGTCGTCAGCAACATCGTGCGCGGATCGATCGGCAACCTGATCGAGTGGTACGACTGGTACGCGTACACGGCGTTCAGCGTCTACTTCGCCGCCGCGTTCTTTCCGTCCGGCGACCAGACCGCCCAACTGCTGAACACCGCCGCCGTGTTCGCCGTCGGCTTCCTGATGCGCCCGATCGGCGGCTGGCTGCTGGGGCGGTACGCCGACCGCCGTGGGCGGCGCGCAGCGCTGACGCTGTCGGTGACACTGATGGCGGCCGGTTCACTGATCGTGGCGCTGACGCCGTCGTACGACGCGATCGGCGTCGTGGCGCCGGTGCTGCTCGTGACCGCACGGCTGCTGCAGGGCCTGTCGGTCGGCGGGGAGTACTCGACGTCGGCCACCTACATGTCGGAGGTGGCCTCGCCCGGCCGGCGCGGCTACTACTCCAGCTTCCAGTACGTCACGCTGATCGCCGGCCAGCTGACGGCGCTCGGGCTTCAGATCGTCCTCCAGCAGCTGCTCAGCGGGACGCAGATGGAGGCGTGGGGCTGGCGGATCGCGTTCGTCGTCGGTGCCGCCGGGGCGATCGTCGTGCTGTGGCTGCGGCGCGGCATGGACGAGTCGGAGAGCTTCGAGCGGGCGGCCGCCGCAAGCGAGGAGGAGCAGGACGGGCGGCCGGCGCGCGGCAGTCTGCGGATGCTGCTGTCCTACCCCCGGCAGTGCCTGGTCGTCGTCGGGCTGACCATGGGCGGCACGCTGTTCTTCTACACGTACACCACGTACTTGCAGAAGTTCATGGTGAACACCAGCGGCATCGCCAAGCCGACGGCGGCCTGGATCAACTTCTTCGCGCTGCTGGTGTTCGTGGTGCTCCAGCCGGTCATGGGGCTGCTGTCCGACCGGGTCGGGCGGCGTCCGATGCTGATCGCGTTCGGCGTGCTGGGTGCCGTGGTCGTGGTGCCGTCGCTCACCCTCCTTTCGCACACCAGCGATCCCGTGTACGCGTTCCTGCTCATGGTCGGTCCGCTGGCGGTCAGCTCCCTGTACACCTCGATCAGCGCGGTGGTGAAGGCCGAGCTGTTTCCGACGTCGATCCGGGCGTTGGGCGTCGGGCTGCCGTACGCGCTGACCGTGGCGGTGTTCGGCGGGACCGCCGAGTACGTCGCGCTGTGGTTCAAGGACGCCGGTCACGAGAGCTGGTACTTCTACTACGTCACCGCCTGTGTCCTGATCTCGCTGCTCGTCTACATTCGGATGCGCGAGACGTCGGACGGATCGCCGCTGGAGAGCGAGGCCAAGGACTGACCGGGAGGGTGGCGAGCGTGCGCGTACTGCTGGCCGAGGACGACGACGGGGTGGCCGGTGCCCTCACCGAGGTCCTGTACGAGCACGGTCATCTGCCCACCCGGGTGCGGCGCGGCGAGGAGGTCCTCGCCCGCCACCGCCAGGCCGATCTGCTGCTGCTCGACCTGGGCCTGCCCGACCTCGACGGCCTCGAGGTGCTGCGCAAGCTGCGCGCGGTGAGCGGTCTTCCGGTGGTGGTGCTCACCGCGCGGGCCGACGAGCGGTCGGTGGTGCGGGGCCTGCGGCTCGGCGCCGACGACTACCTGGTCAAACCGGTACGGCTGGCCGAGCTGCTGGCCCGTATCGAGGCCGTCACCCGCCGCGCCGCCACCCCGGCCGCGCCGGTGCCGCGCACGGTGAGCGCGGGTGACGTCGAAGTCGATCTCGACGCGCGCCGGGTGACGGTGGGCGGTGCCGACGTGCGGCTGACCACCAAGGAGTTCGCGGTGCTGGCCGCGCTGGCGGCCCGTGCCGGTACGGCCGTCAGCCGTCAGCAGCTGATGGACGAGGTGTGGGGCGACGCCTATCTGGCGGTGTCCCGCTCGCTCGACGTGCATCTCACCCAGCTGCGGGCCAAGCTCGGCCGCCCCGAGGTGCTGACGACCATCCGCGGTTTCGGCTACCGGTTCGGCGGCTGACCCGGCCCATGCGTACTCGGGTGCTGACCGTCGTCCTGGCCTTCGCGGTGCTCGCGGTGGCCGGTTTCGCCGTGCCCCTGCTCGGCGTCACCGCCTCACAGCGCACCGAGCAGCTCGTCGCGGCCCGCACCGGTGACCTGGACCGATTCGCGGGGCTGGCCGAGCAGGCCGCGGAGAGCGGCGACACCGGCGTGCTGACCGCCGAGGTCAGCCGGTACTCCGAGTTGTACGGCGAGGCGGTCGTGGTCGTCGACACGCGCCGCGCCCCGGTCGTGCAGAGCGGCGGCATGCGTGCCGCGGACCCGGCCGTCGCCCGTCTGATCGACGCGGCGCTGCGCAACCAGCGCGTGGCACCCGGGGGCACGCTGCGCCCCTGGTCACGCGGCACCGAGCTGCTCGCCCGCCCCGTGGGCACCGGCACCCGGGTGTCGGGCGCCGTGGTGCTGCGGGCGTCGGTGCGGGCCGCCGCCGACGACATCGCACTGCGCTGGGCGCTGGTCCTGGCCGGGGCGGGTCTGTTCGCCGTGGCCTGCGTGCTGCTCGCCCGCGCCGCCACGCGGTGGGTCGTACGCCCCCTGCACCACCTGGACCGGGCGGTCGGCACGCTGGCGGCGGGGCTGCCGGCCGAGCACGCGCGGGCCGGCGGGCCGCCCGAACTGCGGCAGCTGGCCGGCGGCTTCAACCGTATGGCCGACGCGGTGACCACCGCGCTGGAACAGCAGCGCCGCCTGGTGGCCGACACCTCCCACCAGCTGCGCAACCCGCTCGCCGCGCTGCGCCTGCGCATCGACTCCCTCCAGCTGCGCCTGCCCGACTCCGCCACCCGCACCTACACGGGTGTGACGGCCGAACTCGAACGCATGGAGCACCTCCTCGACGACCTGCTCGCCCTCGCGAACGCCGAGCACCGCGCCGGAGAACTGGCCGTGACGGACGCACCGCAAGCGTGCTGCGACGCGACGACGGTCGCCGTCGCCCAGGCACAGCTGTGGCACCCGGTGGCCGAACAGGCCGGGGTCCACCTCGACTCCGTGCCCGGTCCCCCCGTGCCCATGGCCTGCTCGGAGGCCGAACTGGCCCAGGTCGCCGACATCCTGCTGGACAACGCGATCAAGTACGCGGGGCGCGGCGCCCGCGTGGCGACGCGCTGCTTCAACGACGGCCCGAACGCGATGTTCGAGGTACGGGACGACGGTCCGGGCCTGGTCACGGCCGAACTCCTCCAGGCGGGCACCCGCTTCTGGCGCTCGGAGCGCCACCGGGACGTACGCGGCAGCGGCCTCGGCCTGGCGATCGCCGAGCAATTGGCGGCCGGGCGGGGCGGGCGCGTCGAGTTCGCGTCCGCCGAGCCCCACGGCCTGCGGGTCAGGGTCGTGCTCCCGCGCGCCGAGCATGTGACGCCCTCGGGGAAAGGCCGTACGCCACGACCGCCCTCGGCGCAGGGCGGTACCCCATGACCGGCCCGGCTCGCCGCACCGCCCTGCGCGCGGCCCTCGCGGCGGCGTGCACGGCAGTGCTCGCCGCCGCCGGGACGGCCGACGCACGGCACGCGGACCGGGGCCCGCAGGGCAGGCTGCGGATCGCGACCGGCGAGTCCGGCAACTTCTACGCCGCCTTCGGGCGACTGCTCGCCGACCAAGTGCGGGCGGCCTACCCCCGGCTGTCCTGCGAGGTGATCAACAGCGAGGCCAGCGTGGCCAACATACGGCTGCTGCGGACGGGCCGGGCCGAAGTGGCGCTGGCCCTGGCCGACATCGCGTGGGCCGCGCACGCGGGCTCGGCACCGTTCGGCCGCCCGGTCCCGCTGCGGGCCATCGGCCGGGTCTACGAGAACTACCTGCAACTGGCCGTGCGCGCCGACACACCGATCCACACCGTCGCCGACCTGGCGGGGCGCACCGTCTCGCTGGGCGCGCCCGCGTCCGGCGGTGCCGTACTCGGCGACCGCCTGCTGCGCGCCGCGGGCCTGACCCCGGGCACCGACGTCCACGTCCGCCACCTGTTGCTGCCGCAGGCGGCACGGGTGATGCGGGACGGCGCGATCGACGCCCTCCTCGTGTCGGGCGGCATTCCGCTGCCGACGCTCTCCGCCCTCGACACCCGGCGCGGCATCCGCCTGCTGCCGCTGGCCGGCCTGCTCCCCCGCCTGCGTGCCGGTACGGATCGCTCCGGATCGGGCCTCGAGGCGGTGACAGTGCCGGCCGGGACGTACCGGGGCACGCCCGAGGTGACCACCATCGGCGTGGCCAACCTCCTCCTGTGCCGCCCCGACCTGCCCTCCCCCGTCGCCGCCGCCCTCACCGACGTCCTGGTCCGCCGCGCCACCCATCTCGTCCCAACGACGGCACTGGGCACGCAGTTCCTCGACGTCCGAAGCCTGATCTCGACGGGCCCCGTGCCGCTGCATCCCGGGGCGGTCGTCGCGTATCGAGAGCTGCACGGCTAGCCGAACCGGGCGGCCCCGCGTCTGACCTATCTTTTCCTGCATGCAGGCATACACGATCGGCCAGGCCGCAAGGCTGCTCGGCGTCAGCCCGGACACCGCGCGGCGGTGGGCGGACGCGGGGCGGGTGGCGACCCATCGGGATGAGAGCGGCAGGCGACTCGTCGACGGGAAGGACCTGGCCGCCTTCTCGGTGGAGTTGGCGAAGGGCGGCAGCGGCGAGGAGGAAGCCTCCTACACCTCGGTCCGCAACGCCTTCCCCGGCATCGTCACCGCGATCAAGCTGGGTGACGTGGCGGCGCAGGTGGAGATTCAGGCCGGGCCGCACCGGCTGGTGTCGCTGCTGACGCGGGAGGCCGTGGAGGAGTTGGGGCTGGAGGTGGGGATGGAGGCCACCGCCCGGGTGAAGTCGACGAACGTGCACATCGACCGCGTGTGAGATGAACGTCGCGCGGCCGGATTCTCGCGCGGGACTGGCTCACGGGCTGCCACCTCCCGGATGACCCCGAACCGTCACTCACCTCCGTACAAACGCACATGCCAAGCCAGATGATGGATGATCCGGCTCATGCGAAGCAACGAGAGACTTTCGCCTCGCATCTGCGGCATTATCATCGGCACATGAGCGTTGCCGGGCGACCGTGAACAAGGTCGCAAGGCCGTGGCCGGGTCCGTACCGGACCAGAGTGAGTCCGTTCAGGACCAGAGGGAGTGGACCCGTGATGACCCGTTCCGTGCGCCGGACCCGCCGGATGCTGAAGGTGACCGGCGCAGGAGCCGCCGCCCTGCTCGCCCTGAGCGCCTGCTCGTCCTCCGACTCGGACTCCGCCACGAACTCGGACTCCTCCGGGTCGGCCTCCGCCTCGGGCAAGCTGTCCGGCGAGGTGATCGTCTTCGCCGCGGCCTCGCTCAAGGAGAGCTTCACCACGCTGGGCAAGGAGTTCGAGCAGGAACACCCCGGGACGAAGGTGACCTTCAGCTTCGGCGGCAGCGACGCCCTCGCCGCGAGCATCACCGGCGGCGCGCCCGCCGACGTGTTCGCCTCGGCCAGCCCCAAGACGATGAAGATCGTCACGGATGCCGGGGACGCGTCGGGCGCGCCCGCGACCTTCGTCCGCAACCAGCTGGAGATCGCGACCCTGCCGGGCAACCCCGACAAGATCGCCTCGCTGAAGGACCTCGCCAGGTCCGACCTGAAGGTCGTGCTGTGCGACAGGACCGTGCCGTGCGGTGCCGCCGCCCAGAAGGCCCTGGACGCGAGCAAGCTGAAGCTCACGCCGGTCTCCTACGAGGAGGACGTCAAGTCCGCCCTCAACAAGGTGGTGTTGCAGGAGGCCGACGCGGCGGTCGTCTACAAGACCGATGTGAAGGCGGCGGGTGACAAGGTGCGGGGCGTGGAGTTCCCCGAGTCCGCCGACGCCATCAACGACTACCCGATCACCCTGCTCAAGGAGTCGCGGAACACCGACGCGGCCAACGCGTTCATCGCGCTGGTGCGGTCCCCCGAGGGCCAGAAGGTCCTGAACGAGTCCGGGTTCCTCAAGCCGTGACCTCCCCCATGGACAAGGCCGGCGCCGCGGACACCTTGACCGGTGGCCCGCGACGCCGCCGCGTCCGCGGGGACGGCCGCAGGGGTCTTCGAGGGAGCGGGGGTGCCCCGTTGCCGCTGCTGCTGCCCGCACTGATCGGTCTGGCCTTCCTGGCTCTCCCGCTCGTCGCCCTGCTGGTCCGCGCCCCCTGGCGCAGCATGCCCGACCTGCTCACCAGCTCCGAGGTGTGGCAGGCGCTCCAGCTGTCCCTGGTCTGCGCGACGGCGGCGACCGCGGTGAGCCTGGTGATCGGGGTGCCGTTGGCCTGGCTGTTGGCCCGGGTCGAGTTCCCCGGGCGGGGGATCGTACGGGCCCTGGTCACCCTGCCGCTGGTCCTGCCGCCGGTCGTCGGTGGTGTGGCGCTTCTGATGGCGCTCGGCCGTAACGGCGTCATGGGCCGATGGCTGGACGACTGGTTCGGTGTCACGCTGCCGTTCACGACGGCGGGCGTGGTGGTGGCGGAGGCGTTCGTCGCGATGCCGTTCCTGGTCATCAGCGTGGAGGGCACCCTGCGGGCCGCCGATCCGCGCTACGAGGAGGCCGCCGCGACCCTGGGCGCCTCGCGCTTCACGGCGTTCCGCCGGGTCACCCTGCCGCTCATCGCCCCCGGTATCGCCGCCGGCGCCGTCCTCGCCTGGGCCCGGGCACTCGGCGAGTTCGGCGCGACGATCACCTTCGCCGGCAACTTCCCGGGCCGTACCCAGACCATGCCGCTCGCCGTCTACCTCGCCCTCCAGAACGACCCGGAGGCGGCCATCGCCCTCAGCCTCGTGCTGCTCGCCGTGTCGGTCACGGTGCTGGCGGGGTTGCGTGACCGATGGATGACCGCCTCATGACCGACCTCGAGAAGATCACTGCCGATGCCCCCGCCCCGCCGGCTGCGGGGCTTGATGCCCGGCTGGTGGTGGAGCGCGGCTCCTTCCGTCTCGACGTGACACTGCACGCGGCGCCCGGTGACGTCGTAGCGCTTCTCGGCCCGAACGGCGCGGGCAAGACGACCGCCCTGCGGGCACTCGCCGGACTGGTTCCCCTGTCCGGCGGTCATCTCCGGCTGGACGGCGCGGAGTTGGACCGTACGCGTCCGGAGTCGCGCCCGGTCGGCGTGGTCTTCCAGGACTATCTGCTCTTCCCGCACCTCTCCGCGCTGGACAACGTGGCCTTCGGGCCGCGCTGTCACGGCGCCACCAAGGCGGAGGCCCGCGCCCAGGCCGCCGTGTGGCTGGAGCGCATGGGGCTCGCCGACCACGCCGGCAGCAAGCCGCGCGGACTCTCCGGCGGTCAGGCCCAGCGCGTCGCCCTCGCCCGCGCCCTGGCCACCCATCCGCGCCTGCTGCTCCTCGACGAACCGCTCGCCGCCCTCGACGCCCGCACCCGCCTCGATGTGCGCGCCCAGCTCCGCCACCACCTGGCCGACTTCGAGGCGGTCGCCGTACTCGTCACCCACGACCCGCTGGACGCGATGGTGCTGGCCGACCGGCTGGTCGTCGTCGAGGACGGCCACGTCGTCCAGGAGGGCACACCCGCCGACATCGCCCGCCATCCGCGCACCGACTACATCGCGCACCTGGTCGGCCTGAACCTCTACCGGGGCGAGGCCGAGGGGCACACGGTCCGCATCGACGGCGGGCCCACGATCACGACCACCGAGCACCTCACCGGCCCGGTCTTCGTCGCCTTCCCGCCGGGCGCGGTCACCCTGCACCGCGAGCGCCCCACCGGCTCCAGCGCCCGCAACCTCTGGCGCTGCGAGGTGGCCGGCCAAGAGACCCACGGCGACCAGATCCGCGCCGACCTCACCGGCGGACTGCCCCTGGCCGCCGACCTCACGACCATCGCCGCCGCCGAGCTCGACCTGCGCCCCGGAGCCACGGTCTGGGCGACGGTCAAGGCGGCCCAGACACACGCGTACCCCGCGTGAGAGGCGAGCGCCTCGTAGTGGTGGATACGGTGGGCCTCACAGCACCCCAATAGGGACAAATCATTCACACCCTGCGAGGCGTACGAGCATGAGCCTGAGCATCCGCAACCAGATCCCCGGCACCGTCACCTCCATCACTCCGGGAGAGGCCATGGCGACGGTCAGGGTCCGCCTCGACGGCGGCCAGGACGTCACCGCCGCCATCACGCTCGACGGCGTCAACGACCTGGGCCTCGCGGAGGGTTCCGCCGTACGCGCCCTGATCAAGGCCACGGAGGTCTCGCTGGCCACCGGCCCGGTGGAGGGCCTGTCCATCCGCAACCGGCTGCCCGGCACCGTGCGCGAGGTCGCGACGGGCGCCGCCATGGCCTCCGTGCGGGTGTCGGTCGACGGCGGCGAGGTGACCGCCGCGATCACCAAGGACGCGGTGGCCGATCTCGCCCTGGGGGCGGGTTCCCCCGTCACCGTCCTGTTCAAGGCCACCGAGGTCTCGCTCGCGACCGCGTGAGGCGACGGGCGCGGCGTCCTATGAGGTGACGCCTCCCGGGCTGGTCAACTGCCCGGCTTCTGCTGGAGCTTGGCCAGGGTCAGGACCTCGCCGCCGATGCCCCAGCCGCCGTCGGGGACCTCCTCGACGAGCACCAGGGTGGTGGCCCGGGCGCGCTCGCCGTAGATGTCGACGTACAGCTGTGTGGCGGTGGTGACGATCCGGGTCATCTGCTCGGTGGTCAGGGTCCCGGCGGGGACCTTGAAGTTCGCGAACGGCACGGTGGTGCTCCTTCGACTCGGGTTCGGGATACGGCACTTGCGGGCTCCACCCTCGCCCCGTGCCCTGCCTGCGGCCAGGGCTGCGCTCACCCTGGGGTTGCCGTCCCCTGGGTGAGCGGGGCGGTCGAAGGCAGGATGGGCGCGTGGACCTTTCCGAACTCGCCGCGTTCCTGAAGTCCCGGCGCGCCCGCGTCCGGCCCAGCGATGTCGGGCTGACGGCCGGGCCCCGGCGCCGTGTGCCCGGTCTGCGCCGCGAGGAGGTGGCGCAGCTGGCCGGGTTGTCCGCGGACTACTACACGGAGCTGGAGCGCGGCCGTGGCGCCCAGCCCTCCGACCAGACGCTGGCCGCGCTCGCCCGCGCGCTACGGCTGACCAGGGACGAACGCGACCATCTGTTCCACCTGGCGGACCGTCGTGTGCCCCCGGCCACGCACGGTCCGGCCGCGCATGTCGAGCTCGGCCTGCTCAGCCTCCTCGACCGGCTCACCACGACACCCGCCATGGTCATCACCGCGCTGCACGAGACCTTGGCGCAGAACCCGTTGGCCATCGCCCTGCTCGGCGCGCACTCGGTGTCCAGCGGCCCTGGGGCCGGCGGCGCCACGACGGGGTTTCTCTACCGCTGGTTCACCGATCCCGCCTCGCGCTCCGTCTATCCGCCCGAGGACCACCCCCACCACTCCGCCGTGTTCGTCTCCGATCTGCGGGCGGTGGCCGCCCGGCGCGGCCGGGACGCCGAGGTCGCCCGGCTGGTGGCCCGGCTGCGGCACTCCAGTGAGGAGTTCGCGGCGCTGTGGGACACCCGTGACGTGGCCCTGCGCCGGGCGGACCACAAGCGGATCGTCCATCCGACTCTCGGCCTCATCGAGGTGGACTGTCACAGTCTGTTCAGTGAGGACGGCCATCAGCGGCTTCTGTGGTTCACCGCACCGCCGGGCACGGACGGCGCTGCCCGCCTGGAACTGCTGTCCGTCGTCGGGAGCCAGGACATGTCGACGGCGGGCGAGGGGCGGTCCGTCTGAGGGGCCGGGGGCCGGCCAGGTCGGCGCCCCTCAGACCGCTGGACCAGGCCGGCTCCTCAACTGACCCACTGTCGGCCTTCGCGGCGGTCCGCTCGGCGGGCGGGACGACGCAGTAGCGTCGGGACGCGGCAGGCAGGCTCGGAAAGGAGTCACGATGGAACCCACCGGTATCACCGCCAACCTCCACGTCCCGGACATCGCGGCCGCACGCGACTTCTACATGGGGTACCTCGGCCTGAGCGACGAGGCCATGAACATGGGCTGGGTCGCCCGCTACCAGTCACCCGACGGGCGGGCGCAGATCCAGCTCGTGACCCGCGACGCCTCCGCACCCGAGTTGGCCGTCGTCTCGGTCCGCGTGGGCGCGGGGGTCGACCCGGCGTACGCCGAGGCGCTGCGGCGCGGGTACGAGATCGTGCACCCCCTCACCGATGAACCGTGGGGTCTGCGCCGCTTCCTCGTGCGCGCGCCCGACGGCAATGTCCTCAACATCGTCAGCCACCGGGACGACTGAGGGCGACTCGGATCAGGGGCGCGGCTTGTTCGTCGCCGCGAACGCGTCCGCGCCCGCAAGGTCGAAGTCCCCGTGATCACTGCCGAGTCCCCCTGCCACCAGTGCGGCCGCCGCGCAGCCGAGGACGGCGGAGTCGTACGGGGTGCGGCCCAGTCCCGTGCCGCGTACGAAGCCGGCCGAGAACGCGTCGCCGCAACCGGTCGTGTCCACGACGTCGATCGCGAAGGCGGGGACCTTCTCGGTGCTGTCCGGGGTCACCAGCAGCGCGCCGTCGGCGCCCCGCGTGACCGCCACCAGGCCCGCGCCGGCGGCGAGCAGCTTGTGCGCGCCCGCGACCAGGTCCGCCTCGCCGGTGAAGCCGAGGACCTGGTCCTCGTTGGGCAGCATGTGGTCGATGTACGGCAGCGCCGATTCGATCTGCTCGAAGCTGCCGAGCACGCCCGGTGCGAGCAGGTCCACCGAGGTGGTCACGCCGTGCTTCCTGGCGTACGACAGGATGCGTGTGGCGGTGTCGACGCCGATCAGTTCGGGGCCGCCGAGGTGGAGGTGGGCCGCTTCGGCGATCACGTCCCAGGGCACGTCGTCGGGGCCGTAGGTGATGTTGGCGCCGAGGAGGTGGAGCGAGGGGCGGTCGCCATTGGGGCGGATGGGCAGGACGCTGGCGGAGGTCGGGGTGTCCGCGCGGCGGACGAGGTGGGTGGTGTCGATGCCGGCCGCGCCCAGCAGCTGGACCAGCATGTCCCCGGTGGGGTCGGACCCGATGGCACCGGCGCTGTGTACCGAGGCCCCGAGCTTGGCGAGGGTGAGCGCGGTGCCGCCGGCCGTCCCGGCGGCGGTCATCCTGATGTCCTCGACCAAGGTCGCGCCCTGGCCCTCGGGTATGGCCTCCACCGGCCGCACCAGCACGTCCAGCACATGCACGCCCAGCGTGACGACCTTCATCGGTTTCCCTCCTGCACGGGTGGTACGGGGTGGGTGGTGCCGTAGTTCCGGGCGAGAGCGGCCTCGATGACCGCGAGTTGCTGGTGTTCGTCGAGGGCGCGGGGTGTGCCGAGGGCCGCCGCGTGCTGGTAGACGCCGCACGCCCACTCCAGCAGCAGCGCGTGCTCGACGGCCTTGCTCAGCGTCGGGGCGTGGGTGAGCGCGCCATGGCTGGCCATCAGTGCCGCGCTACGGCCTTCCAGCGCCGTCAGGACGGACTCGGCGAGCTCGGGTGTGCCGAAGGTGGCGTACGGCGCCACGCGCACCGAGCCGCCCAGGGCCAGCAACTGGTAGTGGATGCAGGGCAGTTCGTCGAGTACGCAGGACAGCGCGGTCGCCATCGGCGCGTGGGTGTGGACGACCGCGCCCGCGCCGTAGCGGTGGTAGACGCCGAGGTGCAGGTCCAGTTCGGAGGTGGGCCGGTACCTCCCGGCCACGACGTTTCCGTCGAGATCGACCACGCTCACCTGGTCTGCCGTGAGCTCGGCCAGCACCGCGCCGGTGGCCGTGATCGCGACACGGTCCTCCACGCGCACGCTGACGTTCCCGGCCGTGCCGATGAGCAGCCCCTGCGCCCCCAGCCGACGGGATGCCTCGGCCACGGCGGCGCGCTCCTGACCCAGCACCGAGCTTGAGCCTGTCATGTGCGCGACGCTAGCCTAAACCTGAAACAATGTCACGTTCACATTCGGAGGCGCACCGGTGGGCGATCCGACCCCCGAGCCCGGCGGTACCCGGCAGGTCCCCCTGCGCCGCACTCCGCAGCAGGCACGCAGCAAGGCTCGCCTGGCCCGGGTCCTCCAGGCCGCGGAACGCGTACTCGTCCGCGAGGGCGTCCAGGCGCTGACGACGACCCGTATCGCGGCGGAGGCCAAGGTCTCCGTCGGCTCGCTGTACCAGTACCTGCCCGACCGGGACGCCGTCATCGACGCCCTCGCGGCCGGCTACTTCGCCCGGCTCGAGGCCACCATGGACGACCTGGTCCGCGCCGCGGCGGCCGAGCGGTGGGACGACCCCGTGGGCCTGCTCATCGACGCCTACGCCGCGATCTACCGCACCGAGCACGGCTTCCGGGCCCTGTGGTTCGGCAGCAGCCTCACCGAGCAGACCCGCGCGGCGGACCGCGAGCACAAACGCCGTATGGCGGACGGCGTCCGACGGGTCCTGCTAGCCCTGGGCCTCGCCCGCGACGACGAGGCACTCGCCCGCGCCTGCCACGCCGCCGTCCTCGCCGCGGACGCCCTCGCCCAGGAGGCCTTCCGCCGGGACCCCGAGGGCGATCCGGGGCTCCTCGACGAGGCCCGGCTCATGCTGCGCGGGTACCTCGCCGCCATCGCCGGGCGCTACCGCTGACGCCGGGGCCCCGCGTCAGGACGGATGCGGGCTCTGCCATCCTGTCGTCGTGCTGCAGCCCACTCCTGTCACGCCGGACGCGCCCGGCCGCATATCCACCCCTCTGCTCACCCAGGAATGGCTCGACCTCGCCTTCATCCACTGGGCCGTCGAACCGGACGTCGTGGCCGGGCTGCTGCCGAGGGGGACGGTGCCGGACACACACGACGGCGTCACGTACGTCGGGCTGGTCGCGTTCCGGATGCACCGGGTCGGCTGGCTGCGGCTGCCGGGGGTGCCGTATCTCGGGACCTTTCCCGAGACCAATGTGCGTCTGTACTCGGTGGACGAGCACGGGCGGCGCGGCGTCGTCTTCCGGTCGATGGACGCTTCACGGCTGATCCCGGTCGTGATGGGGCGTGTCGGCTTCCGGCTGCCGTATCTGTGGTCCCGGATGACCGTCCGCACGGACGGTGACACCGTCACCTACACCAGTTCCCGCCGCTGGCCCGGCCCGCGCGGCGCGTCGAGCCGCATCACCGTACGCACCGGCGAACGCATCGAGGAGCCCACCGAGTTGGAGCACTTCCTCACCGCCCGCTGGGGGATGCACAACGCCTTCTTCGGCGGGCCCACGCCGCTTGCGTACCTTCCCAACCACCACCCTCGGTGGCCGCTGTACCGGGCGGAGCTGCTGACCTGCGAGGAGAACCTGATCACGGCGGCCGGACTGCCCGCCCCGAGCGCCGCGCCCGTCAGCGTCCTGTACTCCCCCGGCGTACCGGTCCGCCTGGGCCGTCCGGCGCGGCCCGCGGGCATCCCCACGCCATGATCCGCGCGGGCGTGTCGAATCCCGGGTCTCGGCGCCGACGTATCGGATGAGGGCTGGGCCCGCGCTGCGCGGCCGGAAATTAGGCAGCCCGATCGGAACGGAGATCGACATCATGTTGCTGACGGACAAGGTCGCGGTGGTGTACGGAGCGAGCGGCCCCATCGGCGGGGCTGCGGCGCGCGCTTTCGCCCGCGAGGGGGCGCGGGTCTTCCTCGCGGCGCGCGGCTCGGCAGCGCTGGACAAGCTCGCCGAGGACATCCGCGCGGACGGCGGAAGGGCGGAGACATCCGTGGTCGACGCGCGGGAAGGAGCCGCGGTCGACTCCTTCGTCGACGGGGTGGCCGCGCGTGCGGGGCGGATCGATGTCTCGTTCAACGCCATCGGTTACGGAGATGTCCAGAAACCGCTGATGGAGATCTCGGAGGCGGACTTCCTCCAGCCCATCGTGACCGCGATGCGCTCGCAGTTCCTGACGACCCGGGCGGCGGCCCGGCACATGATCGCCCGCCGTGCGGGAGTGATCCTCGCCTTCGGCGGCTGTGGTCCGCAGACCCTGCCCGGCCTCGGCGGTTTCAAGATCGCGCTGGACGCGCTGGAGGGGCTGCGCCGCCAGTGGGCCATCGAGCTGGGCCCGCACGGCATCCGGGTCGTCACACTGAAGTCCGGTGGCGTACCGGAGACCCTTCCCGAGGGGTTCCCCGGCCGGGACGCGATCGTCGCCGGCCTGGTCGAGTCGACGCAGCTCGGCCGGGGCGCGACCCTCGCGGACGTGGGCGATGTGGCCGCCTTCGTCGCCTCCGACCGGGCCCGCACGCTGACCGCGACGGACGTCAACATCTCCTGCGGCGCCATCGTGGATTAGGGCACTGCCATACACCGCCTGCCGCGTTTTCCGGAGAACGCGCGAGGCCCGGACCGGGAAGACCGGTCCGGGCCTCTGCGGGACGTCAGCGCCTCACGCGCCGTTCCGTTGGGTCGTCACCGTCCTCGGGCGCTGCGTCTGCCGCGCACCAGCAGCAGGAGACCGCCCATGAGGAGGACGGCGCCGGCCGCGGCGGGCCACAGCGTGGTACCCGTCTCGGCCAGGTCGCCCCCGACCGCCTGCGGCTTCGTCCCCAGACTGTCCTCGGTGTCGTCGCCGACGTCGGCGGGCTGCGTCTGCGCCGCGGCGCCTTCCGCGTTCGCCTCGTCGTCGCCGGAGCCACCCTGCGCCTGGTCGTTGCCCGCGTCGGCCGACGGGGTTCCGTACGACTTGGGCGCCACCGTGCTCGACACGGTGGGCTTGTCGTCGTTCGCCGGGTCGGTGGCGGGTGCCTCGTCACCGGGCTCGTCGGCCGCGGGGGGCTCGGTTGCCGGGTCCTCGGTCGCCGGGTCCTCCGTTGCGGGGGCCTCGGTCGCGGGGGCCTCGGTCGCCGGGTCGTCGTTCGTCGGCGGGTCCGTCTGCTCGTCCCCTCCGTTGCCCGGCTCCGGCTTGTCGTCGCCGGCCGGCGGAGTGGTGGGAGCCTGCGTCGGCTCCTCGGTCGGCTCCTCCTGGCCCGGGTCGCCGCCCTCGTCGGCTCCGACGCCGCACTTGCGGCCCTCGTTGATGCAGTCGACCATCTCGCCCATCAGGTCCTCGTCGAAGACGTTGATGAAGTCGCC
Organism: Streptomyces sp. NPDC111802; assembly: GCF_055634335.1. NCBI lineage: Bacteria > Bacillati > Actinomycetota > Actinomycetes > Kitasatosporales > Streptomycetaceae > Streptomyces > Streptomyces sp. NPDC111802. The sequence goes on from NZ_JBVKCZ010000017.1 coordinate 100,695, forward strand.
GTGGTCGGTGACCGGCTTGTGCAGCTGCTCCGGGAAGGAGTCCACCGCGAACAGCGGGGTCGTCTTGCCGCCGTCCTGGAGGCTCGGCGCGTCGACGTCGTACACGATCCGCTGCACCAGCTGCGGAATGGCCTTGAAGCCATTGGCGCAGCTGCCGTCCGCGGCGGCGAACGCCACGTGGGTGCGGTGGTTGGCGCTGTCGATGTTCTGTCCGTCCCAGCAGCTCTGGAACTTGAAGGTCCGCACCACGTCGCTGCCCTGCGGGCACAGCGGGTACTTGTCCTTCAGCTGCCGATCCTCGAAGCCGGTGCAGCTCCAGGAGGCGTTGGCGTTGGCGGTGCCGTTGACGAACGCCTTGGCGTCACCGGTGATGATGCGCAGCAGGCGCGGCATCCCGGTGACCTTGCTGCGGGGGCTGCCCACGAAGTTCAGCGTCACTTCCTTGGGGGTGACGATCTCGCCGGCGTTGCCCTCGACGCCGCCGCCGGGGGAGTTGGCGTCCTTCTCCTGCGCTCCGTTCTGGAGCCGGATCACGGGCCAGTAGTACGTGGACTTGTCGCCCTGGTCGACACAGCTCGTCTCGGCGTTCGCCAGGTCCTCGTCGCCCGCGAAGGCGTCGTTGGACTGGTTGCCGATGTAGTCGTGGAAGTGGTGGGCGCCGTTGGAGACGCCGGGGGCCACGATGACGTTGTCCGAGTTGAACAGGCCGTTCTCGTTGACTCCGCAGCTGGTGGCGAAGGTGCCGCGGGAGGCGTCCGACGACAGGGCCGGCTGCTGGACGTTCGGCTGTACGGCCTTGATGTCCTGGTAGTCAGCCGCGGCAGGGCCGTTGCCGGCCTGTCCGCCGTTGCCCTGCTGCTGGCCGTCCTGGTCGGCGCCGTCCTGGCCGTCGCCGCCGTTGTCCTGGGCAGCGTCCCCGCCGTCGGCGCCGTTCGCCTGGTCACCGCTGTCGGCCTCGGGGGCGCGCAGGGTGCAGTCGGCCAGGGAGTCCAGACCCTCGGGCCGGTCGCCCGTGCGGTCCACGGCGATGGCGATCCGCTCGATCGTCGCGCCGCGCTTCTCCTTCAGCGGCTTCATGATCGCGTTGTCGGCGAAGCCGGGGTCCTGCTGGATCGCCTGCGCCGCCTCCGTCAACCGCTGGTAGGCGTCGGCGATCTGCTGGTCCAGGAGGGCGAGTTCCTTCGCCACGTCCTCCTTGGCATCGTCCGGCACGTCCGTCAACTTGTCGCCGACGTCCGGACAGTCGATCGTGCCGGCCGGGGAGGACAACGTCTGAGCGGAGTCCGTTCCGCCGTCTTCGGTCGCCGAGGCATAGACGTTGGCCCCAACAAGACCGCCGCCGCCCAACATCAGCGCGACCGCTGCAAAGGTCGCGCGCCGTGCGCCCGTTGGGCGTCTTCGCGTGCTGCGTCCCAAGGAAGTACTCCTACGCCTCGTGGTCGGTCAGGGCATGAAAATCCCCTGCCCCCATACGGAAGCCGACCCCGTGGTGTTCAACCGCCCCGCGAATTCACAGAAATATCTTATGAGCTCCGTAAACCTCGTCCGAGCATCGAGGTCCCGCCGCTGCTCAGGCGGGCCATCGCGCCGTCCTCACTCCATCAGGCCGGCGGCGAGCGTCGCCCCCAGTTCCCAGCACGCCTCGATGTCGGCCTTGCCGGGCTCGCCCGTCACCGTGACGGGCTGGGCGGTGCGGCGCCAGTCGAGGCCGGTCGTGATCGAGTCGAGCGCCCGCACGGCGCCGGTGACGTCGCTGCCGCCGTGCACGTAGTAACTGAAGGGCCGGCCTCGGGTCGCGTCCAGGCAGGGGTAGTAGATCTGGTCGAAGAAGTGCTTGAGGGCTCCCGCGATGTAGCCGAGGTTCGCCGGGGTGCCCAGGAGGTAGCCGTCGGCGTCCAGTACGTCCGAGGCCGTGGCCGACAGCGCCGGTCGCCGCACGACCTCGACGTTCTCGATCTCGGGCGCGGTCGCGCCCGAGACGACGGCTTCGAGCATCGCCTGGCAGTTGGGCGAGGGCGTGTGATGGACGATCAGCAAGGTAGGCACACCCCGAACCCTGCCGTCGCCCCGCCGATCAACGCAACCGCGACTCTCGGGACGCGGAGTTGACCTTGGCGACCGCGGTCGACAGTTGCTCGCGCATCTCCTCGGGCAACGCCTCGCCCTGCACCGCGGTGACCAGGTCCCCGGCGAGGGTGTGCAGTTTGGTGTTGGTGTTCTGGGAGAGCGTGACCAACACCGTCCAGGCGTCCTCCGGGCTCAGGTTGAAGGAGGCCATGAGGACACCCCGGGCCAGGTCGATGGACGGCCGGGTCTGCATGGCCCGGCGCAGCTGGGCGACCTCGATCCGCAGGTCCTCGTCGAAATCCTCGGACGCCCGCGTGTCCTCGACTGCCACACTCTGCCCGTCCGGGCCGGCGAAAAGCTCGTGCGTGCCGGTCAGCTCGAGCAGGCGGTCGACTGCCGTACTGCTGGTGTGCATGGACACGGTCTTGCCTTCCTTCAGCGCTCGTTGACGCACGCCGAGCAGGATGTTGAGGGCGGCGCAGTCGCAGAACGAGACGCCCTCAAGATCCAGATCAACGCCCCGGACGGAGCGGCTCAGCGCCTCGCGCAGGACGCTTCGGAACCGCTCGCTGGTGTCGAGGTCGAGTTCTCCGCACACCTTCACGCCGATCCGGTCGCCCTCCGAGCGCAGCGCTGTTGCCAGCGCGCGCGTCGGCTGCACCACCGGTGAGCCCGAGCTGGTCCCACGCTCGTCGCCCCTGGAGGACTGGGTGAAGGACGTGAGCTCCGGCATGACCGCCTCTCCCTCAAGTGCTCCCCGTCTCCGTACCAGACTGAGCCCGAACCACCGAACACGTCAACAGATACATGAAATGCAGTGCGTGTTTTTGTATACGTGAACCCCCCGTCGTAGTCTTGGCACATGGATGCAGTCCCTGAGCCGCACTCCGGGTGGACATTTCTGACCAATCACGCCCGCGTGCTGGCGACGATCGCCGACAATCCGAACGTTCGCATTCGGCACATCGCGGCGCACTGCCGCCTCACCGAACGAGCCGTCCAGAAGATCATTTCCGACCTTGAGCAGGACGGCTATCTGTCCCATGTCCGTGAGGGGCGCACCAACACCTACCGGATCGAACCCGGCAAGGTGCTGCGTCACCCGGCCGAGGCCGGGCTGCCGGTGGCCGCCCTGCTCTCGCTGCTCCTCCAGGACGAGGCCGATCGCAGCACGGTCGCCGATCAGCTCAACGCGACGCGCCAGCGGATCCCGGTCGACGGCGGATGAGCGGTCGCCGGACGTGGATCGGGGCGCGAGACCGGTGGAGCGGACTCAGCACAGGACGCGCAGCGCGCCAGGCTGGACTCGGACCGTGACCGGGAGGGTCGCCTCGACCTCGCCGTCGGCGCCGTAGGGCACCTCACGGTCGGCGGCGATGCGGATCTCCTTGCCGCGCAGGATGTGGACCTGGGGGCGGCGGACGTGAGCGCCGGTCCTGAGCTCGTTCATCAGGGCGAAGAAGAGGCGGCGCGGTGCCTCGCGAATCATGACCACGTCCAGCAGGCCGTCGTCCACGCGGGCGTCGGGAGCGATAAGCCGACCGGAGCCGTAATAGCCGGAGTTGGCGGCCACGACCGTGTAGCCGGTGTGCAGATGCTCCTGGCCGTCGACGGTGACCCGGTAGCGCGCGGCGCGCCAGGTGGTGACGGCGCGCAGTCCGCCCGCGTAGTAGGAGGCGGCACCACGCAGCAGGGTGGCGTTGTTGGCGTGGCGGTTGGCCAGTGCGTCGACGCCGGCGTAGACGCTGCCGAGGACCACGGTGCGCTGGTGTACGGCCGACTCGACCTCGATGGTGTCGACCTTGCGCGGCTCATGGTGGAGCAGCACCTCGGCGAGGGCCGCGGGTTCGGTGGGCAGGTTCAGGGCCCGGGCGAAGTCGTTGCCGCGGCCGGCCGGGACGAGGCCGAGCAGGACGTCGGTGCCGCTGAGGGCGCCGCCGATGCCGCCGGCCATCCCGTCGCCGCCGACGGCCAGCACCACCCGGCCCCGCTCTCCGGCGTCCCGCGCCAGTTCCCGGGCATGGTCCAGGCTACGGCTGTACTGGGTCTCCAGGTCGGCCCCGGCCTCCCGCAACGGCCGGGCGACGTCCAGCAGTGCGGCCGCTGAGGCGGATCCGCCCGCCGTGGGGTTGACGATGGCGGTGAACTGTCGCATCGGTGTGCCTTTCGGGCCGACGGGGGCGCTGCCGGAGGCGGGCGGGTGGTGGATGAGCGGGAAGCCGGAGTCGCAGGTGAGCCGGGTCAGTCGAGGGGCAGGAGGACGCCCGGGTTGAGCAGCCCGGCCGGGTCCAGGCGGCGCTTGACGGCACGCAGCGCCTCGATGCCCAGGGGGCCCGCCTCGCGGACGTACCAGTCCCGGTGGTCGGTGCCCACACCGTGATGGTGGCTGATCGTGCCGCCGGCCGCGAGGATCGCCTCATTGGCGGCGTGCTTGGCCTTCTCCCAGTGCGGGACCGGGTCGTCGCCCTGTGCCGAGACGACGGTGAAGTACAGCGAGGCACCGTTCTCGTAGACGTGGGAGATGTGGCACATGACCAGGGGCGGGGTGCCGGCCTCGGTGAGCGTGCCGGTGAGCGCGTCGCGCACGGACGCGTAGAGCTCGGGCACGCGTGACCAGAAGGCCGCCGTCTCCAGTGTCTCGACGAACGCCCCGGCGTCCAGCAGGGAGTCCCGCAGATACGGCGCCGAGTAGCGGCCGTGCGCCCAGCGCTGCCCCGGCTCCTCGCCCAGCGGGGTCCCGCCGCAGTCCCGCAGGACGGCCGCCGCCCGCTCCCTGCGGTACGCGGTGTCCTCGTCCGTGCCCTCGTAACCGGTGATCGCCATGCATCCCGCGGACTGCTGCCCGGCGCCGATGGCGTCGGGCTGGGCGAGGCCGATCAAGGTCTCGGTCTCGTCGGACAGGCGCAGCACCGTCGGACGCGGGCCGTCCTGGGCGAGACGGCGCAGCGCGGCGGCGCCCGCCTCGAAGGAGTCGAAGCGCCACCCCTCGTACACACAGCTCGCGGGGAGGGGCCGGATCCGCACGGTGACGGACGTGATGACGCCGAACGCGCCCTCCGAGCCGAGCACGAGTTGCCGCAGGTCGGGGCCGGCCGCGGAGCGCGGTGCGCGTCCCGTGTCGATGGTGCCCTCGGGGGTGGCGAGGGTCAGGCCCAGGACCATCTCGTCGAAGCGGCCGTAGCCGGCGGACGCCTGGCCGCTGGAGCGGGCGGCGGCGAACCCGCCGATGCTGGCCCACTCGTAGGACTGGGGGAAGTGGCCGAGGGTGAAGCCCTGTTCGGCCAGCAGCGCCTCGGCGTCGGGTGCGCGCAGACCCGGCTGCAGCGTGGCGGTGCGGGAGACGGGGTCGAGGGCGAGCAACCGGTTCATGCGGCGCAGGTCCAGGGCGACGAAGGGACCGCGACGGGCGGGGGCGAGACCGCCGACGACGGACGTACCGCCGCCGAACGGGACCGCGGCCAGGCCGTGTTCGGCGCATACACGCAGTGTGGCGAGCACTTCGTCGTGGTCGGCGGGGAGCACCACGGCCGCGGGGATGTCGTCGACCTCGCCCGCGCGGATCCGCAGCAGATCGGGGGTGGACTTGCCGCGCGTGTGCCGGATGCGGCTCTCGGCGTCGGTGCGGACGTGCGCATCTCCGCCGACCGCGCCGGACAGGGCCTGGTGTACGGCGGGTTCGAGTCCCGGCTCGGGTACGGCGATGTCCTCCAGGGCGACCGGCCCTTCGGTGAGCGGCTTGACTCCGAGCAGATCGCGCAGCAGGCCGGTCACGGTCTCGGGCAGCGGCGCCGCCTTGGCCGGGTCACCCCAGCCGCTCCACAGCATGTCCATGGATCTCGTCCTCACCGGTCGATTCGAGCGATGCCGTGTTCTCGTCGGCCCCGCAGGCGTTACACTGTGACACATGACGCCTATTCGTCACAACCACTCGGACAGCGACGCTGTGCTCGACGCGGTGCGCGACTGTGTCCTGGCCGTCGGAGTCCGCCGTACGACGCTGACCGACGTGGCCCGCCGCGCGGGTGTCTCCCGGATGACGCTGTACCGCCGCTGGCCCGATGTGCGCTCCCTGGTGGGGGACTTGATGACCCGGGAGTGGGTCGCGGTGGCCACCGGCGCCATGCCCGAGCGGCGGTCCGGGGCGGCGACGCGCGGCCTGATCGTCGACGGGCTGGTGGCCGGTGTGGCGGCCTTCCGCGCCCACCCGCTCTTCCGGAAGATCGTGGACGTCGACCCGGAACTGCTTCTCCCCTACGTCCTGGACCGCCGCGGCGCGAGCCAGCAGGCCCTCCTCGCCCTGCTCGCCGAGGCGCTGCGGGAGGGCCACGCCGACGGATCCGTACGGCGCGGGCATGTCGAACGGCAGGCGCGGGCCCTGCTGCTGATCGTGCAGTCCTTCACCCTGTCCCTGCGGACCATGACCGACGAGGACGACGCCGACCTGAGCAGTGAGGCCTTCCTGGCGGAACTGCGCAGCATTCTGGAGAGGACCCTCACGCCATGACCCCTGCCACTCCCCCGGTTCCCGGATCGTCGCTGTCCGCGGCCCGGCGCTCACGCGAACTGGCCGACACCGTCGGGGGTCCGGCCGTGGACGTCCTGGTCGTCGGGCTGGGCGCGACGGGCGCCGGGGCCGCCCTGGACGCCGCCGCCCGGGGTCTGACGGTGGCTGCCGTCGACGCCCACGACCTGGCGTTCGGCACCTCGCGCTTCAGCAGCAAGCTCATCCACGGCGGGCTGCGCTATCTCGCCTCGGGGCAGCTGGACGTGGCGCATGAGAGTGCCGTGGAGCGCGGGGTGCTGATGGAGCGTACGGCACCGCATCTGGTGCGGGCCCAGCCGTTCGTGCTGCCCCTGACGCCCCTGGTCTCGCGTGCCCAGTCCGCCCTCGCCCGGGCCGGGTTCCGGGCCGGCGACGCCCTGCGCCTGGCGGCCCGCACGGCCCGCGCCACCCTGCCCCCGCCGCGCCGTCTGTCCGTGGTGGAGACCCGGCATCTCGCCCCCGCCCTGCGCACCCAGGGCCTGCGCGGCGGCCTGCTGTCCTGGGACGGTCGGCTGACCGACGACGCCCTTCTGGTGACGGCGATCGCCCGCACCGCCGCGGCACACGGCGCGCGGATCCTGACCCGTGTCAGGGCGCTGGAGCTCACCGCGTCCGGCGCCCGGATACGCGACGAACTCACCGGCGAGGAGGGCGAGATCAGGGCCCGCGTCGTGATCAACGCCTCCGGCGTCTGGGCGGGCGGCCTGGTGGACGGCATCCGGATCCGCCCCTCGCGCGGCACCCATCTCGTCCTGCGCTCCGAGCACCTGGGCCCGCTGCCCGCGGGGCTGCACGTCCCGGTCCCCGGCGAGACCAACCGCTTCGTGCTGGTCCTGCCCCAGGGCGACGGCCGGGTCTACGTCGGCCTCACTGACGAGCCCGTCGAGGGCGAAATCCCCGACGTTCCCGAGGTACCCGAGACGGACATCGGCTTCCTGCTCGACGTCCTCGGCTCGGTGCTGGACGTGCCCGTCCGACGCGAGGACGTGGTGGGCGCGTTCGCCGGCCTGCGGCCCCTGCTCGACACCACGCCGCCCGAGCGCTCCGGCGGTGCGGGTGCCCCACGCACCGCCGACATCTCCCGCCGGCACGCGGTCCTCACCTCGTCCGAGGGGGTGATCACGGTGGTCGGCGGCAAGCTGACGACCTATCGCCGGATGGCGGAGGACGCGGTGGACACCGCCGTCGCCACCCGCCGCCTCACTGCCGGCCCCTCACGCACCGCCTCCCTCCCCCTCGTCGGCGCCGCGTCACCCGAGGCCCTCGGCACCGTCCGGGCGCCGCGCCGCCTCGTCCAGCGCTACGGCACCGAGGCCGCGACCGTCCATGCGCTCGGCACGCACGACCCCCGGCTCAACGAACCCCTGCTGCCGGGCCACCCCGTCACCGCCGCCGAACTCCTGTGGGCCGTACGCCACGAAGGCGCCCTCGACGAGTCCGACCTGCTCGACCGCCGCACCCGCATCGGACTGGTCCCGGCCGACCGGACGGCGGCGCTGGAGGCCGTACGCGAGGTAATTCTGACGCACCCTTCCGACCTGCCCTTCTGCCAGCCGAACCCCCTGTGACCTGCTGAGACGGGTGCCGGAAGTGGTCACGCCGCCGCGTCCGGTCAGGGGGCAGAGCGCGGCAGGCGGCACCTCCTGGTCTGTACGGGGGGGCGGAAGTGCACGCCGCCGCGTCCGGTCAGGGGCGGCGCCCGGCAGACGGCACCACCTGGTCTGTGCGGGGCCGGGTGCTTCGGCCGTGAGGCCCTCGCGGGTCACTTGGCGGGAGGCCCGCCGCGAAGGTGTCGCGGTGCTGCACGACGGGCGCCGAAGTGCGCACGTGAGCCGAGGAGTTGGCGGTCGCGGACCTGTCATCTGCCAGTGCGTGGCCGCCCCTCCTCGCCCTCGCCGCACGTCGATCGCCGACTCGCTTCCAGCTGGCCGGTACAAGGACTCCCGCCGCCTGCACCGCAACTGCCGCCACCGCAGGCAGGATCAGCGCAAGCCCCGGCGCGATGAAACGCACCCCGCCGATCAGCGCGCCGGGTGTGCCGAGCGCAGCCGCCACGCGGTGAAGATCTCCAGCTGAGCGGAGGCCGGTCCTGGCAGGAGATTCGTCGCCGCGATCCCGTCCTCGAACTCCGCGGCCGTATCCATCCTCGGTGCTGGACGCACAGCTGCCGCGGCAGTGCGATGTGGGCCGATGGCCGCCGAAGCCGATACAGCCGAACCGGCCCGCCCGCTCCCGGGCGATCACGCCCAGCCCCACCCCCGGGATCCCCGGCTCCCACTCGCCGTCCGGGGCACCGCCGTCGCCTCGCTGGTCATGCACCGACTTCTCGCCGACGCCTGCCCGGCGCGCCTACACGACACCGATGCCGGACGACACCGATGCGCCTCGCGACACGCCACCGCGCCCGCCCCGAGGCGCATCGCAGGCCGCCGAGGGCGGAGGGAGTGGTCAGCGTGGCGACTGGTCGGGGCCGGGCGGCGCGGCGGGCCGATGGGCGGGCTGGAACAGCTCGATGAGGTTGCCTGCCGGGTCGGCCAGCAGGATCTGGCGTCCGCCAGGGCCGGAGACGACCTCGCTGCGGAAGGAGATACCGGCGCCGCGCAGCCGAGCGATCTCGGCGTCGAGATCGTCGAAGGTGAGGTGGATGCGGTTGCCGCCGGCGACGGCAGCCTCCTTCGGGGTGGCCCGGGCGCCCGAGCTCGCCGGGCCCGACAGCAGCAGCCGCAGCCGGCCACGGACCACGTCGGCGAAGGCAGGGGCGGCGCTGGAGTGCAGCGTGAACCCGAGGTGGGTGGTGTAGAAGTCGGCGGCGCCCTGCACGTCATCGACGAGGTAGCGGACGCTGACGTATTCATCCTGAGCGGTCATGACTCGGACCTCGCAACGGTCTCGGGGATGTTCAGAACCGGCATCAAGTACCTGACGCGGGTGTCTATGTCTGCCGCAGCGCGCTCAAAGGCCGTATAGCCGGCCTGGCCGGTGTCATCGGTCGCGCCAGGGTCGGCCATGCTCCAGTGGACCCGCCGCGAGCCGAACTCCGGGCAGACCTCGCGAGCCTTGTCGCACAAGGTGATCACATGGTCGAAGCGGCGGCCGGCCAGGTCGTCCACGTGCCGGGTACGCCGACCTGAGAGGTCGATGCCGAACGACTCGCGCAGCACCCGGACAGCATGCGGGTGCAGCTGCGGCTTGGGGCTGGTGCCCGCACTGGCCGCAGTCACACGGCCGGCGGCGTGGTGGTGCAGCAGGGCTTCAGCGATCGGCGAACGGGCGCTGTTGCCGGTGCACACGAAGAGCACCGCGACACGGCGGCCTCGCGCCCGGGCGACCGGAGGACGGGGCGATGCGGGGGCCTGGCGCAACGCGGGGTGCAGGGCGGCCCCGGCGGCGGCCAGCGCCTCAGCGCAACGCTCCAGGTCGAGGTGGTAGTAGCTGTCCCGGCCATCGAAGCTGCTGCGCCTGGCCGCGACCAGACCGCCGTCGCGCAGCAATCGCAGGTGATACGACACCAGGTTCTGCGGCTCCCCGACCCGCTCCACCAGCTCTCGGACCCGACAGTCGCCCTCGGCGAGTTCCGTCAGCAGCCGCCAGCGCAGCGGATGCGCGGCCAGCCGGACGAATTCCGGTGGCTCGACGGCCGTGTCCGAGGCTCGGGGTCCCACACGTCGAAGGTACATCAAACCAATTTGATGCATCAACGCCGATTGATCAGCGTCCCTCGACGAGGCCGTGGTGTGCGTGCCCATACCCACAGAGGTCTACGGTGGATATGAGGCCGGACGCGTACGCCTACGCCTGTGCAGGCACCGCCGGCGGCCGCTGCAGGTGACCGCACGCGCCGGTGGTCCGCTCCCGCGACAGGAGGGAGAAGGCAATGCCCGAGCACAAGGTCGGGACGCTGGAGGAATTCGAGGCGGCCCGCCAGGAGCTCCTGGTGGAGGAGAAGGAGCTCACCCGGCGGAGCGACGAACTCGCGCGGAAGCGGCGGGAGCTTCCCTGGGTGCCGGTCGAGAAGGACTACCGCTTCGAGACCGAGGCCGGGTCCAGAGCACTCGCGGATCTCTTCGACGGGCGCTCGCAGCTGCTCGTCTACCACTTCATGTTCGGTCCGCCGTACGAGGCCGGATGCCCGGTCTGCTCCTCGATCGCGGACACCCTCGACCCCAGCGTGGTCCACCTCAAGGCGCGCGACGTGACACTGGTCTGCTCCTCGCGGGCGCCGCTCGACAAGCTTCTTGCCTACCGGGAGCGAATGGGCTGGAGCTTCGACTGGGTCTCCACCGTGGGCAGCGACTTCCACCGCGACCTCGGCTTCCTGCACACCGAGGAGGAGCTGAGGCCGTTCCTCGAAGGCGGGATTCCGCCGACCGTGAGTCAGATGGCGGAGGCGACCGGCACGGACGTGCTCGGGTACGTCACCGAGGGGCCCGGGCTGAGCGCCTACGCGCTCTCCGACGGCACCGTCCACCGGACTTACGTCACCACCGCGCGCGGCCTCGAGCCGGCCATGGCGTACTACGGGCTCCTCGACCGGGCGCCGTTGGGCCGCCACGAGGAGGGCGAGGAGACGCACTGGCTGCGCCGCCACGACGAGTACGGCAGGACATGAACAGCAAGCTGCCCCAGCACTCCAGTGGATGGCGGCACGGCCCCACGGCGCGATCGTGGGCGACTTGGGAGGCGTGCCATGTCCCAACTCCGGATCGCCCCGCCGGTGCCCACCCGGCCGGGAGTGCTGCTGCCGAGGCATGATCTGGCCGTCGGCTGGACCCTCCTGGTACTGATCGCCGCGCCGGCCTGGCTACTCACGGTCGCACAGGCCCGCGACATGGGAATGGAGCCGGGCACCATGGGCCTGGCACTCCCGCTCTTTCTTCTCCTGTGGGTGGTCATGATGGCGGCGATGATGTTGCCGTCACTGGCACCCGTCGCCCTCACCTGGGTACAGGCGATCCGCCGCAGCGCCGCCGGACACGCCCGAACCTTGCGCACCGCGGAGTTCGTCGGTGGTTACCTGCTGGCCTGGGCCGGGTTCGGGCTGCTCGCGTACGGGGCCCTGGCCGCCACCGGGCGCCTCGTCGACAGTGATCCGGACGTGGGCCGCTGGATCGGGGCGGGCGCGTTCCTGCTCGCGGGACTGCACCAGTTCGGCCCGCTGAAGCGGGTCTGTCTGCGGCACTGCCGCAGCCCGATGTTCCAGCTGCTGCGGTACGCGCACTTCCGGCCGTGGGCGAGGGATCTGCGGGTGGGCGCGCACCACGGGCTGTACTGCGTCGGCTGCTGCTGGGGCCTGATGATCGTCCTGATCCCGCTGGGCCTCATGAACGTGGCGGTGATGGCGGGGCTGGCGGCCGTGATCTTCCTGGAGAAGCTGTGGCGCGGCGGCCCCTGGCTCAGCTGGGCGGTCGGCGCCGCCTTTCTCGTACTTGCTGTGCTCGCCCCGTTCCAGGAGTGGCTGTTGCCGGGTCTGCGGATGCCCGGTCCGTCGATGGACGGGATGTGAGGGCATGCGCTCCGGGACTTGGCTCAGGCGCCCGGCCGGAGAACCGGGCGCCCGCGTCGCGGACCGTCGGATGTCAGGGGAGGCGTCAGGCGACACCCCGTCGAACACGCCACACATGGTCGTACCGGAAGCCCTCCACGCCCTCGGGCGAGACGTGCGCACTGCGCACCGTCTCCAGCGTCTCCACGGTCCAGTGGGCCTCGGGCAGCGCGAGTTCGTCGAGCAGGCCGTGCAACGTCGGGAACTCCGCGTCGAAGGGAGGCTCGGTCTGCCAGGACGGCCAGCCCGCGTGCATGACGATCAGCAGCGTGCCGCCCGCCGCGACGGCATCGGCGGCCCGACGCAGGATCCACTGCTGGTCCAGTTCGATCGGCGACTGCAGGAACTGCGCGTTCACCAGGTCGAAGGAGCCCTCGGGGAACGACTCTCCGAGCACATGGCGTTCCCAGACCGTACGGTCGCTCACACCGGCCTCGGCGGCGTGCGAGGCGGCGCGCTCCAGGGCCGTGTGCGAGATGTCGGCGCCGGTGACCCGCCAGCCGCGCGAGGCGAGCCACACCGCGTCGGCTCCCTCGCCGCAACCGAGGTCGAGCGCGCGGCCCGGCGCGAGGTCGCCGGCTTCACGGACGAGCAGCGAGTTGGGGCGGCCACTCCACAGGCGGCCGCCGTCGCGGTAGCGGGCCTCCCAGAACTCGGCGGCCTTGAGGGGATGAGTCTCGGTCACGGGGCCTCCCGGATGCGCAGGATCGGTAGCGGGGGCTGAGCTCGGGCGAAGGCCCGGGCCCCCTTGAGGAAGCCTGCGCGATGCTCCGCAGGACGACAAAGACTCTTGCCGGTTCAGCAAAAGCCCCCGAGCGGTTCACGCGTCCGGCGCCTCCAGCCAGAAGCCCGAGCGGGTGCGCCAGAGGTCGAGCAGGGCCGTGTCGCCCTTCGTCTCGACGGCGGGTGCGGGCCGTTTGTAGAAGTACAGGAGCAGGTCGGTCACCGGGCCGCGTGCGGTCGCGGTGGCGGCGTCGGAGCCGGGGCGCCAGACGGGCCGCTCGCCGGTGAGGTCCACAAGCCACTCACCGGCATCGGTCGTGTCGAAGTGAAGCCACCGGTCGGGGCCGAGCAGGTCGGGCAGGTCCGGCCGGGGCTCGAACGCCTCGGGGAACGTGGAGTACTCCAGCCATTCCTCCACCGCGTCCGCGGCGAGGTCGGCGTCGAGCCCGAACCCGGCTCCGGCCGCCAGGGCCGCGTCGGCCCGGTGCACGACGGTCTCGTGCGTCATGCGCCGGGCCCAGAACGCCACGGGCGCCGGCCGCTCGTCGGAAGGGTTCCAGGCCAGGGCGTCGGGCCCGGCGGCGCGGAGGGTGGCGCTGAGCCGTGCCGCGCCTTCGGTGAGCCACGGGGTGAGGACGGACGCGTCCTCGTGGGTGTAGGCGGTGACGTCGTTGACCCCGTCGTCGGGGATCGGGCCGTCGGCGCGGATGCGGACGATCTCCTCGGCCCAGCGGTGGTCTGCGCCGATGTGCCGCAGCAACTGGCCGAGGTTCCAGCCGGGGCAGGAGAGCACCGGGGCGGTCATGTCCGCGCCGCGCACATGTCCCGCCAGCCGTTCGGTCTGGGAGACGATCTCGTCGCAGTGGCGCTCGAAGCTCAGCGAGGTCATCGCCTCATGATGCCGCAGGGCCAGGATCGGCCCTGCGGCCCTGTCGGTGCTCTCGGATACTGTGAGCCGGTTGAGCAAGATCGGGAGGGGAAATCGCGATGCTGGTGGGGGCGGGAAAGGTACGGCGGCGGCTGGCCCAGGCGGCTTTGCTGGCCTGGCTGCTGACGGGCTGTTCGGGTGCGGCGGAGGACGATGCGAAGACGTCGCCGAGTGCCTCGGCGTCGGCCGACGCGGCGAGTGCCGGCGGTACGGCGGTGAAGAGCGGGGGCAGTATCGGCGCGGCCGGCTCGGCGTGCGAGCTACCCGTCACCTTCGACATCGCCGAGGACTGGAAGGCTGAGGCCGTCGACAGCGGGGCGGGCGGCGGCGGTGACGATTCCGCCGAGCCCGAGAGCGAGTTGGCCCAGGAGGTGGCCGACGCGCTCCTGCACCAGGGCCCGGTCACGGCCGCCTGCGAGGTCGACGCCAAGCCGGCCGGGAACATCGGCTTCCTCCGCGTCTGGACGGGCGAACCGGCTGACGACGACGCTCGCGCCGTACTGGAGGCCTTCGTCAAGGCGGAGAGCGGCGCGAGCAAGGCGAAGTACGGCACCTTCGAGGCGGGGGGCGTCAAGGGTGTCGAGGTGAAGTACCTCGTCACGAGCGAGCTCCTGGAGGAGACGAAGGAGGAGAGCGCGCTGGCCGTCTCCACGAAGCGAGGGCCGGTCGTCATCCACCTCGGCGGGATGGACACCGACGAGCACCGGGCGATGCTCCCGGCGTTCGAACTCGCCAAGCGGACACTGCAAGTCACCTGAGCGGGGGTGTGCCCGGCGCGGCGGCAGGGACGCCGCGCCGGGCGGGCCGGCCGGAGCCGGTCAGGACGTCGTGCAGGAACCGATCGCCGGGTCCGCGCTGTTGCCGTTCTTCATGACCGTGAAGCCGAAGCTGGTGGACGCTCCGGCGGCCAGGCTGCCGTTGCCGTTCGGCCTCATCGTCATGACGTTGCCGCTGCTGTCCCAGCTGGGCGTGCCGTTCCAGGTCGCGGAGACCTTCTGCGGAGACGTCACCGTGACGTTCACGGTCCAGTTGCTGATCGCCGAACTGCCCGCAGTGATGGTGACCTTGCCGTTGAAGCGGTCGCTCCACTCCTCGGCCCTGCTGTAGGTCGCCGTGCAGGCCGCGCCCGGTGTGCCGCCACCGCCGGAGGAGGAGCCGCCGAGCGCGGTCAGCACCGCGTTGTACGCGGGCTTCTTGTTGTAGTTGCCGTCGAACAGCAGCGGCGTTCCGCTCGCGCGCCAGGAGTACTTGTCGGTGACACCCCAGACCGTGATCCCGGTGCAGCGCGAGACGGCCAGGCAGGCCCGCACCACGCTGCTGTAGCTGTTGGCCTGTGCGGTGCCCGAGCCCTCGATGTCAAGCTCGGTGATCTGCACGTCGACGCCGAGGTCGGCGAAGCGCTGGAGGTTGGCCTGGTAGTCGGAGGGGACCGGCGAGGCGCTATTGAAGTGGGACTGGAAGCCGACGCAGTCGATCGGCACGCCACGGGACTTGAAGTCCCTGACCAGGTTGTAGACGGCATTGCTCTTCGCGTTGACGCCGTCGGTGTTGTAGTCGTTGTAGCAGAGCTTGGCGGCCGGGTCCGCGGCGCGGGCGGTGCGGAACGCCTCCTCGATGAAGCCGTTGCCGAGCTTGTCCTGGAAGGGCGAGCTGCGCCGCGCGCCGCTGTTGCCGTCCTGGAAGGCCTCGTTGACGACGTCCCAGGAGTGGATCTTGCCCTTGTAGTGCTGCATGACCTGGGTGATGTGGTTGTTCATCGCCGACCTGAGGTCGGCGGTGCCAAGTCCCGCGACCCAGCTCGGTAGCTGGGAGTGCCAGACCAGGGTGTGTCCGCGGACCTTCATGCCCCGGCTCTGGGCGTGGTTCACGATCTGGTCGGCGGAGCCGAAGGTGAAGGTGCCGCGGGTGCGCTCGGTGGCGTCCCACTTCATCTCGTTCTCCGGTGTCACCGAGTTGAACTCGGTGTTGAGCGTCGAGACGTACGCGGCTTCGCCCAGGTGGTTGGCCGCGACCGCGGCGCCGAAGTAGCGGCCCTTCTCGGCGGCGGCCGCGCCGAGGGTGCTCGCTGCATCGGCGGTGCCCGCGAGGGCGGTGACGCCGGCCGTGGCGAGCAGACCGGCCATGGCGAGGGCCAGTGCGTTGCGGGTGCGTGTGCTCATGTCGTCCCTTCTTCGAGTGATCCGGTGATCCAGAACTTCGAAACTTTCGGACGCATTTCCGAATTTCGCGGCAGAACCTAGAAGCACTCGTCCCACTCGTCAATCAATCACACACTCACCAGCTTGAGTTGGCTCAAGAAGGGCCCATGACGCGCTTGAGGGGGTCGAATGTTTCGACCCCCTCTACGACTGTTCCGTGCCGCGACCTATGACTCGGCCCCGGTGTAGAACGCGATGGTCGCCGCCGTCGTGGCCGCCACGACCTCCTCGTCGGCGCCCGAGGCGGCGTAGGCCTCGCCCCACAGTTGGCCCGAGCGCGTCGCGTACGCCTTCCCCTCGTCCGAGAGCTGCCAGGCCTCGGCCTCCTGCCTGCTCATCCCGCCGCCGGCGAGGTGCATGCCGAGGCCGAGCAGTGCCCCGTCCCAGCCGACACCCACGGCTCCCGGCCCGAACTGGTCCCAGAACTCGGGCGGCACCACGGCCACATGCTCCAGCTCCAGCACCGTGCGCTCCTCGCCGTCCGGCGTCAGCCGCACCTCCACCTCGCTGAATCCCGGATCCGGCCCGTACAGCCAGCTGACGCGCAGCCGTGCCGGCTCCTCGCACTCGAGGATCTCCCCGCCGGCGTTGCCCTCCAGCTGGTACCGCCCGCCCAGCTTGAACTCCCCGCTCACGGGCAGGAACCAGCGGCTGATGCGCTCGGGCGAGGTCACCGCGTCCCACACGTCGGCGACCTCGGCGTCGTAGGTGCGCCGCATCAGCACCGTACGGGCCTCGCCGGCCTGGACCTGACGTACACCGACCTGCCTGTGCAGACGGTTCAGCTCGTCGACGATCTCACTCATCCTCGTTCACTTCCTCTCTCAGTCTGCGTTCGCGCTTGCCCCGCGCGAGTTCCGTTCCGAGGGCGTCCAGACGCTGCTCCCAGAAACCGCGGAACCTCTCCAGCCATGCGTCCACCTCCCGCAGCGGCGCGGCGTCCACGGCGTACAGCCGTCGTGTGCCCTCCGCCCGCACGGACGCGAAGCCGCTCTCGCGCAGCACCCGCAGATGCTGCGAGACGGCGGGTTGGGAGATCCCGAACTCCTCCTGGATCACGGCACTGATGTCGCCCGATGCCTGCTCTCCCGAGGCGAGCAGCTCCAATATCCGGCGTCGCACCGGATCACCCAGCACATCGAAGGCGTGCACGGCTCCCACTATGCCAGCCCCTGCTTATATAAGGCAAGCCTTAAATAAGGCGCGGGGACGGGCCGGGGCCCGAACGAGGTGCGAAGTGTCTACGTGCGGTCGGCGAGGAACCGGTCGAGCGCCGTCGTCAGCTCGGCGGGCTTCTCCACCGGCAGTTCGTGGCCGGCGTCCACGACGCGGACCACCGCGTCCGGGTAGGCCTTGGCCATCCGCAGCATCTGGGACAGGGGCAGCTGGATGTCGTGGTAGCCGTGCACGATCAGCGTGGGCGTCCGGATGTCGCCGACCTTGTCCAGGACGTCGAAGGCGCGCATCGCTCCGTAGAGCGTCATGACGACTTCCCGGGGCGTGTCGGCGGAGGCGCGGATGTACTCGCGGATCTCCTCACGCGGATACCCGGGGGCGAAGGCGCGCTGGATGTTGGTGGCGAGGAACAGCTTGAAGGGGACGAGCGTCGAGGCGGCCATCAGCAGGGCGCGGCCACGGCTGTAGGCCATCTTCCCGATGGAGTTCACCAGCACCATGCGCTCGACCCGCTCGGGGTGGGAGAGCGCGATGGTCTGGGCGATCATGCCGCCCATGGAGTGCCCGATGATCACGAACCGCTCGATCTCCAGGTGATCGAGAAGGGCGAGGACGTCCTTGGCCAGGGCGTCGATCGTGGGCACTCCCGCCCCGCTGCTCTCGCCGTGTCCGCGCAGGTCGAGCCGGACGACGCGCCGCTGCTTCGCGAAGTGGGCCATCTGGTGGTCCCAGCGGTGCCGGTCCGCCGTCCAGCCGTGGACGAACACCAGGGGCACACCCGCGCCGTCACGGGGGCCCTCGTCGTCGTACGTCAGTTTCGCGGCGTCGACTTCGAACTGCGGCATGGGCGGCCTCCTGGGGTGCGTTACCGGTTACTGACCGGTACGGTATCCGTCCGTCCCGGCTGCCGTCACCGGCGTTCGCCCAGGAAGTCGAGGATATGGCCGAACACGTCGAGGGCCGCTCCCCTGCCGAGGAACGTGTCCAGGTGGCCGTAGCCGGGGATCTCGGTGTAGGTCACGTCCAGTTGGGGCTGGCGGTGGGCGAGGACGTCGCGGCAGAGCCGCTGGGAGTCGAGCCACAGCCCGTTGTCGCTGCCGGCCAGGAGCAGGACGGGGGTGTCGATGCGGGCCGCCGCGTCCAGGGCGTTCTGCGGCAGGGCCCGGTAGCGGTGGTCGGTGTCGTGCCAGCGGACGACGGTGCGGGCCAGCTCGATGCGGCGCAGGTGCGGCAGGATCCACAAGGGGGCCGGGCCGAGGAGTTCGGCGAGCCGGTTGTGGGTGGCGTCGGTCAGGTGCTCGTGGACGAAGAGGGAGGCGCCGGTCCCCCACGCCGAGTGGTGAAGGATCTGGCAGGTCGGATCCGGGCAGCTCGCCTTGCGGGAGGCCAGGGCGAACAGCGGGGTGTACTTCGACCACAGGCCGACCTTGCGGAAGTCGACGGGGATGTGGTCGATACGGGACTTCAGCAGTTCCCCGGCGAGGGACATGCGCAGGGAGGTGCGGCCGGCGAGCTTGGGGGTGAGGAAGACCCCCTGGGACACGACGCCCGCGAGGCCGGGCACCAGGCCCGCCGTCATACTCAGGGAAAGGGTCAGCGAGCCGATGCAGTGGGCGACCACGAACAGGGGGCGGTCGCCGATGCGGGTGCGGATGTGGGCGACGGCCTCGGGGATGTCGTAGAGGGCGACGTCGTCGTAGGTGTAGCGGCGGCCCGTCTCGTTGTACGGCAGCCGGCAGCTGCCCCGCCAGTCGAGCAGCCAGGGCTCGTAGCCGTCGTCCAGGAGGACGTCGACCAGGTTGCGGGTCTCGGGCAGCAGGAACATGTCGGCCGAGGCGGTGTGGCCGTGCAGGAGCAGCACGGCGGGGCGGCCCCGGTCGCCGGGGTCGATGCGGGTGAGGCCCAGGCGCACGCCGTCGCTCGCGTGGAACGGGATCTCCTCGACCTTCGCCGGGTCGAGGCGGTGATGGAGGGGGCGCAGGGCCGTGGTGGTCCTGACCCTGCGCAGGGCGGGCCCGGTGGACCTGGGAGTGGGCGTGCGGAAGATCATCGGTGGTGCTCCGTGGGGGTCTGGGTACGGCGCAGGTCGAGCAGGTCCGCGGCGGCGCGGGCGAACGGGCCGAGCAGTCCGCGGCCCATCTCCAGGCCGAACCAGGCGAGCCAGGTGAGCTTGGCGGCGCGCTTCTCCTGGCTGGTCAGGCGTGGGTCGACCTTGATGCCGTCGATCTGGTCGCGTACGTAGGAATCCGCGGGGACCACGACTTCGCCCGCGAGGCTCGCCGGTTCGCCCTCGCGGCCGAGTTCCACGGTGAGGGCGCGCGTCTGGCGCCAGACGTCGCGGCGGGCGCGGGCGTACTTGTGGCCCTCCAGCCACCAGCGACCGCCGTCGGCGTCGGTCAACACCAGTCGGTAGCGCAGAAGTTGATGGCGTAGGCCGTGCTGGTGCGGGATGCCTTCCTCGGGGCGGATCCAGATGTCGCCGCGCTCGACGGTGAGCGGCTCGGGGTGGAGGGCCGTGCAGGCGACCTCGCCGCGGACGTCGACACGACGGTCCGTCACCAGCTGGTGCATGCCCGCGATGGAGAGGGTCAGGGACATCGAGCACGGGGTGTCGGGGGTGGCTCCGACGGGGCCGACGCCGCCCTTGGTGGTTTCGGTGAACCACAGGTAGGGCTGGTCGTCCCTGTGCGGGAGGCGGGCCAGGCCGTCGTCGGCGAGGCGTTCGAAGGTCTTCAGCTGGGCCCGGGCGTCGTAGCGGGCGGCGGGCGGCAGACCGAGGGCCTCGACCAGTGCGGTGGTGCGGTCGGCCGTGGCGGCGGGGCCCTTCAGGGTCGCCTCGCACAGCTTCAGGGCGGTGGGGCTCTGCAACACGCGGGTGAGGAAGGCCAGTTCGGGGACTGGGTCGGCCGTCAGGCGGGCCACGGCGTCGGTGCGCCACTCGTCCCAGTCCTGTACCCGGACGTGCATTCCGCCGAGTGCCATGTCCCGTACGACGTCGTCGAGGGTGTTGGGCTCCCCGGTGAGGTTGTAGTCGAAGCCCCAGGCGTCGGGCTCGCAGATGGCGGCGACCGCGACGCGGCTGACCCAGTCGACCGGGGCGGCGTTGAGGTAGCGGAAGGCGGGGACGGTGCGGAAGCGGCCGAAGGCCGAGATCAGGCCGCTGCTGAGGTCCTGCGGGTTGTAGGCGCCGGTCCTGGTGTGGCCGCCGATGCCGCCCGGCCGCAGGGCGGTGACCACGAGGCCGTGGTCGCGGGCGCGGCGCAGGGCGACTTCCGCGGCCCACTTGGTCTGGTCGTATCCGGCGATGAGCCGGTCGATATGGGCGAGGGGGTCGTCCTCGCCCATGGAGGGGATGCCGACCTCGTTGAAGACGGCGATGGAGGAGATGTGGTGCAGGGGCTTGGGGCGGCCGGTGGCGGCGAGTTCGGCGAGGGTGAGGGCGCCGAGGACGTTGCTGGTGCGCAGTGACTGGTAGCCGCGCAGGAAGTCCACGGCGGCCGCTACGGAGACGACACTGTCCAGTTCGTGGGCGAGGGTGTGCCACACCTCGTCGGACAGGCCCAGGTGGGGGTGGCGGATGTCGCCGGGGAGCACGGTGATGCGGCGGCGGACCTCCGAGGACCAGGGCAGCCCGTAGCTCTTGAGCGCCTCGCCGAGCCGGGCTGCGGCCGCCTCCTCGTCGGCTGCGCGGACCAGGCAGTGGACATGGGCGTCGCTGTGCCGCAGCAGGTCCAGGAGCATATGGCTGCCGAGGAATCCGGTGGCGCCGGTCAGCAGGACGCGGCGGGGCGGGAGAGGGTCGGGCGAGGCGATGAAGGGGAGGCGGTCGGCGAGGGACAGGTCGGCGAGGATCTGGGTGAGGTCCTCGGGGCGTGCCGTGGAGTCCGACGGGGCGGTGAGGAGGGGTGGGGCGGCCGTCGGCGGAGGCTGGATCGCCTGCCGCGCCGCCGGGTCTGCCGTTTCCGGTACGGCGATTGCGGCTCCCGTGCTCTCCAGGCGGCGCTTGGCCAGGGCGATCGGCCTGGCGTCGGCGAACACCTCGTCGAGATCGAGCGGCAGGCCCAGCTCGTCCTCCAGCGCCGAGACGAGCTCGACCGCGTTCACGGAGGTGCCTCCGGCGTCGAAGAAGTCGGCGTCGGGCGCCAGTTGTCCCGCCGGGACGTAACGGCCCGCCACGGCCGCGACGGCGGCGGCGAGTTGGTCGCGATCACGCGGTCGGACCGGCTGGACCGTGCTCGGAGCCGTTCGGTGGGGCGTCGGATGAGCCCCGGCATCCGGCCGCACGGGCGGCTCGACCGTCCCCTGGACCTTGGCCAGCAGCTCGGACACCGTCAGACCGCCGCCGCCTCGCTCGATCGCCTCCTCGGTCGCCCGCCGGCCGGTGACTGCCGACATGTTCTCGTTCACCTCACGCATGAGAGCCCTTCACGGTGTTGCCCTGCCCTTTCATCGTTGCCGTCCGCACATGGCCGTCCCGTCATGGGCGCCGCCAGGAGCGGAACGCCCTCAGGTGCTCCGGCGTGACGACGATCTCCAGACGTTGATCGTTCTGGTCGCCGCCGCCCAGCGCCGCCACCAGACGGCGGGCGGGGGTGTTGCGCGCGGTGCGTTCCGCCGTCAGGCGGACCTTGGCGCAGTGCAGTTCCTCGGCGCGGTCGGCGAGCCACCGCAGCAGGCGTTCCTCGACGCCCCGGCCGAGTGCGCGGCAGCTCATCAGCCAGGCCAGGACGTCGAGTTGGTCGCCCTCGTGGCGCAGGGCGACCAGGCCGATCTGGCCGTAGTCACCGAAGCGGTCACGGGCCGTTGCCGTCCACACCTCGCCCCTCTCGCGCCACCGGGTGACGTCGCCGCCGTCGGCGGAGCGGGCGTGGAGGGTGAACTGGTTGGTGCGGCGTACGAGTTGCTCCGCCCGTTGCACATCGGCATCGGACAGGGCCCGCACGTCGACCACCAGCTCCAGCTGCTCCAGGAACTCCTCGAAACTCGCCTGTTCCCGGACGGCGTCCCGCTCCCGCTCCTGCTCGTAGAACCGCGCGCGCAGCGCGTCCTCGGCCGTCGCCGCCGCGGGGACCAGCGGCCACAACCTCCCCAGGAACTCCTGCAGTTCGGCCGCCGGTGGGCAGGTCACCGACAGCACCTGCGGCAGCGCGGCGCGTGCCTTCGCGATCTCGGCCGGGTTGTCGTCGAGGAACAGGAAGCTGTCGAGCCCGAGGTTGAGTGTGCGCGCGGCCTCGGCCAGCCGGGCCGGCTTCGGGCCCCACTCCGCGGAGAGCACGCTGAAGTGCTCCGCCTTCAACAGGCTGTCCGGGCGGTCCAGTACGGCGCGGACGGTGTCCTCGTCGTTGTTGCTGACCAGCACCAGCAGCGCGCCCGCCGAGCGCCATCGCAGCAACCGGCGCGCCAGCAGGGCTCGCGGGCCGGTCAGGTCCACGGCCTCGGGGCCGATCTCGCCGGCCACGCCGCCCCACAGGGTCTCGTCGCCGTCGACCGCGATCACCTTCGGCGCCGGGCGCAGTACCGCCCGGACGGCCTCGGTGAGGCGCAGGGCCACGGCCGCCTGGAACTGCGGGCTGAACGGCAGGTGGGCCAGGCGTTCGGTGCGTTCGTCGAAGGGTTCTTCGACGGGGTGGTGACGGGTCCAGTCGTCGGGGCCGAGGACGGCGATGCCGGGCACCTCGGCCAGTTCGGCGGCGAGCTGCCGCTCCCACCTGCGGAGGCGGTCCTCGTGCTGTGCGGTGGGCAGGATGCCGACGATCAGCGGCTTGCGGGTGCGCTCGGCGACCGCGCGCAGGGCGGCCGGGTAGGCGGTGCGCAGTTCGGCCAGGAGCGTGTCGTCGACGGGGCCGAAGCGTTGCAGGTCGGTCGCCCGCAGCAGGACGACGCCCGCTGTCGTGGCCGGGTCGGCGAACACACCGGACGGGTCGCGCAGGCCGGCCAGCACATGGTGGTACGGGGCTTCCACGACGGTCGTCGCGCTGCCGTCGCGCACTGTCTCGTCGACCGCCGTCTCGCACATCAGCGGGAGGTTGCCGAGGGCGAACGTGGCGGCGAGGGCGAGCGTGCGGGGCGGCTCGGCTTCGGCCTGCTCGGGGACCGCCTCCGTCGCCCGCACGGGTCCCGCCGGATCGTCGGCCGTCTCCGCGAGCAGCCGCAGCAGGTCCTCCCCCAGTTCGGTGACCGTGGCCGCGTCCAGGATGTCGAGGTTGTGGTCGAGCCGGACCCGCCCGGCGTCCGGCGTCATCGTGATCATCAGGTCGAGGTCCGAGTAGCCGGTCCCCGCCGGCAGCACCTCAAGGCCGGTCAATTGCCCGGCTGCGCGCACGTAGTTGAAGTACACCTCCACCAGCGGCGCGTTCGCCCGGTACAGCCCCTGCTGGGCCAGCACCGGCAGCACGTCGGAGAACATGGCGCCCTTGGTGAGGACCCGCTCCAGGCGCCCGTCGGTGCGGCGCAGCACCTCCTCGATCCGCTCCCCCGGGTTCGCCTCGGCGGGGAAGGGCACCGGCACGCCGAAGAAGCCCACCGCGTCGTAGGCGTCGGCGTGGATGCGGGTGTCCACCGGCACGGCGAGGACGAAACGTTCACGCTCGCGCTTCCTGGCCAGGAGGACGGTCAGCGTGCCGAGGCAGAAGGCGGCGGGCGTCACGGCCAGTCGGCTCGCGGCGGCCGAGATCCGCTCCATCAGCCCGTCGGGGATCTGCACGGTGACGCTTCCGGCGCGGTACGAGCGGGTCCCCGGGCGCGGCCGGCTCAGGGTCAGGTCGAGGCGGGCGGCGCCCTGGAACGCGGCGCGCCAATCGGGGGCGTCGGCCCGGCCGTTCGCCTGCGCCTCGGTCCGCTGAGCCTGGATCAGCAGGTGGATGTCGCGGTTGGTGACGCTGTCGCCGAGCGTGGCCCCGGACAGCTCCGCGTCGATCTCGCCCGCTACGAGCAGCAGCGACTGGAGATCGCTGACGGCGTGGTGGGCGCCGTACACCAGGATCTGGCCGCGCTCGCCGCCGTCGAGCAGCTCGAATCGCCACAGGGGGGCGAACGCGAGGTCGAACGGTGGCTCCAGGAGTGCGCGCAGCCGGTCGGCAGCGTCGAGGGCGGTGCCCTCCGGCACGACCGTCCACCGCAGGAGCGGTGCCGGAAGCTCGCGGTCCACCCGCAGCTGCCGTCCGCCCTCGGTGGCGGTGACGACGGCGGTGCGCAGGGCCGCGTGCCGTGCGGTGAGGCGGGCGAGGATGCCGGTGAGCGCCTCGCGGGTGGTCGGTGCGGTGAGGCGCACCGCCAGGCCGACCGCGTGGGCCGCGTCCGGCATCCCGGGCGGGGCGCTGCGCAGGAGGCGTACGACGTCTCGGGTCGCGGGATGCGGTTCGACGGCCGGAACCTCGGTCGTGCGCTCCGGCTCCTCCCGCGCCGCGGTCTCCCGTTCGGGCAAGGCCGCGCCGAGGGCCTGGGCGAGGCCTCGGATGTCGGCGGCGGAGAAGACGGTGGCGGCGGGGAGTTCGACGCCGAGTTCGCGGGCGAAGGCGTTGCGCAGCCGCACGAGCATGAGGGAGTCGAGGCCGAGTTCCTTCAGGCCCGTGGTCGCGGACACCTGGACCGCGCCGCCGGAGACCTCGCCGACCCTGGCGCGCACGTACGCCTCGAGGCGTGCGGCCCGCTCGGTTTCGTCGGTGGCCGCGAACACCTTCTTGACAAGGTCGTCCGTGCCGGGCGTCCCGGTGGGGACGGTGATGAGGTCGGCCAGGATCGGGCGAGTGAGGGCGGCGTCGGGGTCGAGGGCCAGCATCTCCCAGTCCAGGGCCAGCGGGGCGAGCTGGCGGCGGGCCGTGGTCAGCACCCGCTCGAAGAGCTCACCGCCGTCCTGCGCGGAGAAGGCGACCAGGCCCGAGCGTGCCGTCTCGGTCTCGCGGGTGCCGGACTCGGCCACCATGCCGACGCCCGACCAGGCACCCCAGTCCAGGCTCAGCGCCCTGCGGTCCGAACGGGAGAGGTGATGCGCCCAGGCGTCGAGGAAGGCGTTCGCCGCTGAGTACGGGCTCTGTCCGGCCGAGCCGAGCAGACCGGCCGCCGACGCGAACAGCACCAAGTCCGCCGTGCCCGGGGTGAGTTCGGTGAGCAGGGCGGTGCCCAGGACCTTGGGGGCGAGAACGCGCAGGACGCGCTCGTCGGTCAGGTTGGCGATCGCGGCGTCGTCCAGGACACCGGCCGCGTGCACGACCCCGGTGATCGGGCCGAGTGCGTGGCGTACGGCGTCCAGGGCGGCCGTCAGGCCGGTGCGGTCGGCGACGTCCGCGCGGGCCAGGTGCACGGTCACGCCCCGCTCTTCCAGCCGCCGGATCCAGCCGAGGGCGTCCTCGGTGGGCTCGCCGCGGCTCATCAGGGCCAGCCGGCGGGCGCCACGGCTGACGAGCCGCTCGGCGACGACACGCCCGAGGCCACCCAGACCACCGGTGATCACGTACACGCCCTCCGGGGTGATCGTGCCGTGGCCGCCGTCGTCGGGGCGGGTGCGGGTGAGCCGGGGTACGAGTCGTCCGGCGCCGCGCAGCGCGACGAGCCGTTCGTCGTCGGCGTGCCGCAGCTGGGCCCACAGAGCGTCGGCGCCGTCTGTCGGCGGGAGGTCGACGAGGGTGGTCCGCAGCTCCGGGTACTCCTGCGCCACGGTGAGGCCGAAGCCCCAGGCGAGCGCCTGCTGAGGGTGCGTCACCTGCTCGCTGTCACCGGCCGCTTGGCTGCCCCGGGCGACGACGAAGAGACGCGGCGCCGAGCCTTGGGTCCGGTCGGCGAGTGTGCGCACCAGATGCAGGGTGCTCAGACAGCACAGCCGGGCGGCCTGCTCGGCCGTGTGGGCGTCCTCGATCGCGGGAGCGTCGAGAGCGGACAGCTGGACGACTTGTCCTGGACCTTCGCTCGCGAAGGCGTCGTCGAGCAGGCGGGCGAGATGCCGTGGGTCGGCCGGGTCGAGGACGTAGCGGCCCGGGCCCTCGACGCCGAACGACTCGCCCCTGCGGGCGATCACATACGGCGTCGAGTCGCCCAGCCGCGCGACGAGTTCGGCCGCCATCCCCGACTCGTCGGCCAGGATCAGCCAACTGCCCTGCGCGGGCGGCTCGTCGGCGACCGGACGGGGCTGCCAGCGGGTCTCGAAGAGCGCTCCGTCCAGGGGAGAGAGCGCTGCCAGCTCGAACTCCTGTGCTTCCAGGATCAGTTGGTCGTCTTCGTCGTACAGGTGAAGGTCCAGGGTGGCGATGTCGCCGGACACGGACCGCAGCTCACATGTGACCCACGCGGGGGTGGTGCGCAGCCCGGTGTGGCGCAGGCGCCGTACCCCGGCGGGCACGAACGCCCTGCCGTGCGGGGCGTCGCCGGGCAGCGCGGCGGTGTGGAAGGCGGCGTCGAGGACCGCCGGGTGGAGGAGATGACCGGCGGCGGGCGTGTCGGACAGCCGGGCCAGCCCAGCCGACTGGGTGCGGTGGCCCGACTCCAGGCCCCGGAAGGCGGGGCCGTATTCGATGCCGAGGGCCGCGAGACCGCCGTAGACGGCCGACAGGTCGACCGGCTCGGTGCAGCGTTCCCGCAGCGCGGCGAGCGGCTCGCCCGGGTCGGCCGTGGGTCCGGCCGGGGTGACGGCGATACGGCCGGCGACGTGGCGTTCCCAGCTCGCGCGCGGTCCACGTGCGGTGGGAGCCGAGGAGATGGCGAAGTCCCGGAAGCCGTCGGCGGCGGCGTGCAGGACCAGTTGCAGCCGGGTCGGCCGGGACTCGTCGAGGCGCAGCGGCTGGAGGAACCGCACATCGGCGAGTCGTACGTCGGCGGCGGCCTCGACGGCGTACGCGGCCTCCAGCGCCATGTCGAGGAAGGCGGCGCCGGGGAGCCATACCTCGCCGGTGACGCGGTGGTCGGTCAGATAGGCGAAGCGGCTGTCGCGCAGGTCGACTTCGCTCTGGAAGATGTGCCGGTCGGCTTCGTCGCTGGCCTCCACATGCGTGGCCAGCAGCGGTGAGGCGCCGGTCGCGGTGGCAGGTGCGGGGGTGAGCCAGTGGCGTTCGCGGGCGAAGGCGTAGGTCGGCAGGTCGACACGGCGGCCCGCCGGGAGGAGCGGCGTCCAGTCGGGCGTGTGGCCGGCCGTGTACAACTCCCCCAGCCTGCCGAGCAGTACGTCCCGACCACCGTGCCGGCGGCGCAGCGAGCCGATGCTGACCGCGTCGATTCCGGCCTCGGCGGCCACCGCCTCGATGGACGAGCCGAGGGAGGGGTGCGGGCTGAGCTCGACGAAGTAGCGGTAGCCGTCGTCCAGCATGCGGGTGATCGTGTCCGCGAAGCGGACCGGCTCGCTGAGGTTGGCGTACCAGTACCCAGGGTCCAGACGGTCCCCGGACACGGGCTCCGCCAGCACCGTCGAGTACAGCGGGGTCCCGGTGCGGATCCCCTGGATGCCGGAGAAGCGGTCGAGGAGCTCTTCGCGCAGCGGGGCCATCAGCGGGGTGTGCGAGGCGAACGGCGTCGACAGCGACCGGGCCTCGATCCCCTGCTCGTCGAGGCCGCGGCGCAGCTCGGCCAGCGCGTCACCTTCGCCGGAGACCGCGGTGGAGTGCGGGCTGTTGACGGCGGCGACGAACAGGCGGCCGGCGTAGGGGGCGAGCAGTTCCTCGACCCGGGGGCGCGGCAGGTCGAGGGAGAGCATGCCGCCCTTGCCCGCGACCGGTACGACCGCCTGGGCGCGCCCGGTCACCACCCGCACGGCGTCGTCCAGGCTGAGCGCGCCCGCGCTGTAGGCGGCGGCGATCTCGCCCAGGCTGTGCCCGGTCATGGCGTCCGGGGTGACGCCCAGCGAGCGCCAGGCGGCCGTCAGTGCCGCGTTCACCGCGAACAACGTCGGCTGCAGGTACTCGGTCCGCTCCAGCGGGGAGAACTCCTCCGGCGCCCGCAGCGCGTTGAGCACCGACCAGCCGACGTGCCGTTGCACGGCCTCGTCGATCCGTGTGAGCTCCGCGCGGAACGCCTCCGACTCCTCCATCAGATCCAGCCCCATGCCGGGCCACTGACCGCCATGACCGGCGTGGACGAAGGCGACCTTGCCCGTCTGCTCCTCCCGGAGCGGGGGCAGCAGGATACGTCCGGCCGCCAACTCACCCAGCACGGAACGCAGTTCGTCCCGGTCCCCGGACACGACCGCCGTGCGCCGCTCGAAGTGGCTGCGGTGGCGGGCCAGTGTGTGGGCGATGTCCGGCAGCGCGGCGGAGTCTTCGGCGAGGTGACGTGCCAGCGCGGCGGCCTGTCCGCGCAGGCCCGTCTCGCCGCGCCCGGACAGGACGAACAGGCTCTTGCCCGCGGGGGGTTCATCCGCGGGCTCGGACAGCAGGGGCTCGGCCTCCTCCACGATCACATGGGCGTTGGTGCCGCTGATCCCGAACGCGCTCACGCCCGCACGCCGCACCCGCCCCGCCGACGCGGGCCAGTCGGCCTCCTCCCGCAGCAGCCGCAGCCCGCTGTCCGCCCAGTCGACATGCCGGCTGGGCGTGTCGGCGTGCAGGGTGCGCGGCAGGGTCGCGTGGCGCAGCGACTGCACGACCTTGATCAGGCCGACCACACCCGAAGCGGCCTGTGTGTGCCCGACGTTGGACTTCAGTGAGCCGAGGTACAGCGGCGGTCCCTCGGCACGTGAGGCGCCGAAGACCTCCGCGAGGGCGTTCGCCTCGATCGGGTCGCCCAGCGTCGTGCCCGTGCCGTGTGCCTCGATGTAGTCGATGTCCTCGGGCCGCAGCCCGGACCGCGCGAGCGCGCGGCGGATCACCTGTTCCTGCGCGGGGCCGTTCGGCGCGGACAGCCCCTGGCTGCGGCCGTCCTGGTTGACGGCGGTACCGCGCAGTACGGCCAGGACCCGGTCGCCGTCGCGCCGGGCGTCGCTCAGTCGCTTCAGTACGACCATCCCGGCGCCCTCGGCCCAGATGGCGCCGTCGGCGGCGTCGGAGAAGGAGCGGCAACGACCTGTCGGGGACAGCCCCCGCAGCCGGCTGAACTCGACGAAGGTCTGCGGCGTGACCATCAGCGTGACACCGCCGGCCAGCGCCAGATCGCACTCGCCCGCGCGCAGCGCCTGCGCCGCCAGATGCACGGCCACCAGCGACGACGAGCAGGCGGTGTCCACGGTCATCGCGGGCCCGTTCAGCCCCAGCGTGTAAGCGAGCCGACCCGAGGCCACGCTCAGGGCGGAACCGGTGCCGACGTAGCCGTCGAGTTGGTCGAGCCGGGTGCCCGACAGGTAGTCGCTGCCGAACATGCCGACGTAGACGCCGGTCGTGCTGCCCGCCAGGTCGGCGGGGACGATTCCGGCGCGCTCCAGCGACTCCCAGGCCGTCTCCAGCAGCAGTCGCTGCTGTGGGTCCATGGCCGCCGCCTCCTTCGGGGTGATCCCGAAGAAGCCCGCGTCGAAGGACTCGATGTCGTCGAGGAAGCCACCCTCACGGGCGTAGGACTTGCCGAGCGCGTCCGGGTCGGGGTCGTACAGCGACTCGACGTCCCACCGCCCCGCCGGGAACGGGCCGACCGCGTCCCGGCCCTCCGCGACGAGGCGCCACAGGCCCTCGGGGTCGCCGACTCCGCCGGGCAGCCGGCAGGCCATGGCGACGAGAGCCACCGGCTCGTCCGAGGAGGGCGCGGGTGCGGGCGCGGCCTTGTGGCTCGTACGCGCCGTTGTCGCCAGGGCGTTGGTGAGCAGGTACTCGGCGAGGCGGGTCGGTGTGGGGTGGTCGAAGAGCAGTGTGGCGGGGAGCCTGGTGCCGATGCGGGCGCTGATGCGGTTGCGCAGGTCGACCGCCGCCACCGAGTCCATGCCGAGTTCGCGCAGCGGCTGGTCGGTGCGGACGGACTCCGCCGAGCGCAGCCCGAGCGCGTGCGCGGCCTCCTCGCGGACCAGGGCGAGGACACGTGCGGCGCGTTCGGGCTCCGGCAGCCGGGCCAGTCGGTCGGCGAGGGTGCGGCGGCCGGTCTGGTCGGGCTGGGGTGCGGGCAGCAGGGTGCGCCACAGGGCGTCCGTCGGTGCGGCGGTCCTCAGCCGGGGCAGGTCCAGCGCCCAGGCGACCAGGTGCGGGGCACCGCGTCCCAGGGACAGCTCGGTCAGTTCCCGGCCCTGCTCGGCGGTGAGGGCACGGTGGCCGAGGCGAGCCATCCGCTCCAGGTCGGCGTGCTCGGCGGCGAGCCCCTCCCCCGCCCAGGCGCCGAAGGACACGGAGACGCCGGGCAGGCCCAGGGCACGTCGATGGTGGGCGAGTTGGTCGAGGAAGGCGTTGGCGGCGGCGTAGTTGGCCTGGCCCGCGTTGCCGACGACTCCCGCGGCGGAGGAGACCAGCAGGAAGAGGTCGAGGGGGTGCTCGGCGGTGAGCCGGTGCAGGTGTGCGGCCCCGTCGACCTTGGGGCGCAGCACCTCGTCGAGGCGCTCGGCGCTCAGCTCCGCGACCACGCCGTCGGCGAGAACTCCGGCGCAGTGCACGACGCCGCGCAGGGGAGAGTCGTCGCCGAAGCGGTCCAGTACTGCCGCCACGGCCGCCGCGTCGGCGACATCGCACGCGACGACTTCGGCCTCGGCGCCGAGTGCGGTGAGTTCGGCGGTGGCGTCGGTCGCGCGTGGGTCGTCGGCTCCTTGGCGGGACGTCAACAGCAGGCGCGGGACGCCGTTCTCGGCGAGCATGCGGGCGAGGTGGCGGCCCACTGCGCCGAGTCCGCCGGTGATCAGCACAGTCCCGTCGGTGGGGATCTGCACGGGTCGCTCGGGCGGGGCGGGGCGGGCCCGCACGAGGCGCGGGGCCAGCAACTGGTCGCCGCGCAGGGCGAGTTCGGGCTCGTCGGCATACGCCGCGACGGTCGGCGGCGGCGCTTGGTCTCCGTCGAGGTCGAGCAGGGTCAGCCCGAGGCCGGGGTGTTCGGCACGGGCGCTGCGGACCAGGCCCCACAGCACCGACTGCGCGAGTCCGGGAACCGTGTCCCCGCTGGCTGCTGCGACTGCTCCACGGGTCACCCAGATGGTGCGCGCGGGTGCCTCGTCCGGCGGGAGCGCGATCAGCGCCTGCAACTCGGCGAGCGCCGTGGCCGCCAACTCATGGACCGCGGGAGCCAGTTCGGTGTCGGGCGTCGTCCGGGGCCAGAGCCGTACGACGGTGTCGGCGCGGTCGTCGGTTGCCTGGGCACTCGGCGCATCGCCGGTCTCGGCGGGCGTCCCCGGCACGGCCGTCCACGCCACTTCGTACAGGTGGCGCCCGTTCTGCGACCCGACGCTCAGGTCGGCCGGGTTCACGGCCCGCAGGCGTACGCCCTGCAGACGGCCCGCCGGGAAGCCGTCGGCGTCCCACAGGGTGACATCCAGCGTGAGGTCGGTGTCGGAGGTGCCCGTCCGGCGTACGGACGCGGTCAGGTCCGTCGCCCCGCCGGGCGGCAGGACGCAGCGGGCCACCGCGACAGGCAGCAGTACGCGCTGATCCGAAATGTCGAGGGCGGCGGCCACGTGGAGGGCGGCGTCCAGGAGTGCGGGGTGCACCGGGTAGGGGTCGGCCGTGTCGCGGGCCCCGGCCGGCAGCGAGAGTCGGGCCAGCAGGGTCCCGTCGCCGGTCGCGGCGGCCTGTCGTACGCCCTGGAATGCGGGACCGTAGCCGAGACCGAGCTCGGCCAGGCGCTGGTAGGTGTCCTCCGACCAGGCCTGTTCGGCTGTCTCGGGCCACATGGGTGGCTCGTCGGCCGGCAGGGCGGTGGGGTCGGCGGCGGACGCGGTGGCGTGCAGGGTCCAGTCCGTGGACTCCTGACCGCGCGGGCGGCTGTGGACCGTGATCTCCGATGCGGCCCCGGCCGTGAGCACCTCCACGGACACCTCGACCGTGCCGGTGGCGGGCAGGGTGAGGGGGGCCAGGAGGAGCAGGTCGGCGAGGTCGGCGGGGGTGTCGGGGCGGGCCACGGCGAGAGCGGCGCGGCACAGCTCCATCAGGGTGGTGCCCGAGACGACGGTCCGGCCGAAGACGGTGTGGTCGGGCAGCCAGTCGGCGGTGGCCGGGGACCACTCGCCGCGGAAGGTCCAGCGGGTCTCGTCGGCCGACTGGAGCTGGATCCCGAGCAGCGGGTGCGCGGCGCGGTCGAAGATACCGGGGGTGGTGGCGGAGGCGGCGGGCTCGATCCAGTGGCGCTGTTCGTCCCAGGCGTACGTCGGCAGGTCCGCCGGTGCCGTGTGCGGGACCAGGCGGCGCCAGTCGATGCGCCGGCCGTGGACGTGGAGTTCGGCGGCGGCGCGGTCCAGACAGGCGGAGCCGTCCTCTTCGCGGCGCAGGGATCCGACCGCGACCAGGTCCTCGTCGATGGTGCGCAGGGCGGTCAGCAGCGACGGGTGGGGGGCGAGTTCGACGAAGTGGCGGTAGCCGTCGGCGGCCATGCGTTCGACGGTGGGCGCGAAGCGGACGGGCTCGCGCAGGTTGGTGAACCAGTAGTCGGCTTCGAGTTCCTCGGTGACCGGTTCGGTCGTGACCGTGGAGTACCAGGCGACGGAGGTGGGGTAGGTGGTGACTCCGTCGAGTTCGTCGAGGATCGTGGCGCGGACCGGCTCGACCTGGGCGCTGTGGGAGGCGTAGTCGACGTCGAGGCGGCGGACGAAGACCTGTTGCCGTTCGAGTTCGGCGAGCAGGGCCTCCACCGCGTCCACGGCACCGGCGATCACGGTCGAGCGGCCGCTGTTGACGGCGGCGACGCCGATCTCGCCGCCGTGGTGGGCGAGTTGTGCCTCGACGTCGGTGTGCGGCAGGGCCACGACGGCCATGGTGCCGGTGCCGGACAGCTCGGTCAGGGCCTGGCTGCGCAGGGCCACCACCGCCGCCGCGTCGTTGAGGCTGAGCGCCCCGGCGACGCATGCCGCGGCGACCTCGCCCTGGCTGTGTCCGACGACCGCGTCCGGCCGTACGCCACGAGCGCGCCACGTCGCGGCCAGCGACACCATCACGGCGAAGAGCACCGGCTGGACGACATCGACACGGTCCAGGCTCGGAGCGCCCGCGTCGCCGCGCAGGACGGAGGTCACCGACCAGTCGGTGAAGGGGCGCAGGGCGGCGTCGCAGCGGTCGAGTTCATCGGCGAACACCGGGTCGCGGTCGAGCAGATCGCGTGCCATGCCGGGCCACTGGGATCCCTGGCCGGGGAAGACGAACGCCACCTTGCCCGCGGGGCGGGTCTGTTGCGGGCCGATCGTCAGGTCGGTGTCCGGCCGGTCCTCGGCGAGTGCGCGCAGGGCGGTGAGCAGTTCGTCGCGGTCGCCGGCCTGGACGACGGCTCGGTGCTCGAAGTGGGTGCGGTGATGGGTGAGCGTCGCCGCCACTTCGGGGAGCGGCACCTTGGGTCGCTGTTCCAGGGTTTGGAGCAGGCGACCGGCCTGGCCGCGAAGTGCGGGGAGGGTGCGGGCGGAGAGCGGGAAGAGGGTCGGGCCGGGGAGGTCGCCGGGCGGCTGCGGCTGGTCCTCGGGCGTGGCGGGGGCCGACGGCGGAGCCTGCTCCAGCACCACGTGGGCGTTGGTGCCGCTGATCCCGAAGGCGCTCACCCCTGCGCGCCGTACCCGCTCGGGGTCCTCGGGCCAGGCCTGTGCCTCGTGCAGTACGCGCAGCCCGCTGTGCTCCCAGTCGATGTGCTCGGTGGGGGTCTCGGCGTGCAGGGACGCCGGTATGCGTTCGTGGGCGAGGGCCAGCACGGTCTTGATGACGCCGGCGATGCCGGCGGCGGCCTGGGTGTGGCCGATGTTGGACTTCAGGGAGCCGACGCCGAGGGGGCGGTCGACGGGACGGTCGGGTCCGAAGACGGCGGCCAGGGCGCGGCCCTCGATGGGGTCGCCCAGCCGGGTGCCGGTGCCGTGCGCCTCGATGTGGTCCAGGTCGTGCGGCCTGAGCCCGGCCGCGTCGAGGGCGGCGCGCAGGACGCGTTCCTGGGCGGGGCCGTTGGGGGCGCTCAGTCCCTGGCTGCGGCCGTCCTGGTTGATCGCCGAACCCTTGACGACCGCGAGGATCCGGTCGCCGTCCCGGCGCGCGTCGGCGAGCCGCTTGAGCAGCACCACTCCGCAGCCCTCGGCCCACACCACCCCGTCGGCGTCCGCCGAGAAGGGGCTGCACCGCCCGGACGGCGACAGCCCGCGCAGCCTGCTGAACTCCACATGCCCACGCGGGGTCACCAGCAGCGTCGCGCCGCCCGCCAGCGCGAGGTCGCACTCACCGGCCGCCAGCGCCCGCGCCGCCAGATGCAGCGCGACCAGGGAGGACGAGCACGCGGTGTCGACCGTGACCGCCGGGCCCTGAAGGCCGAGGGTGTAGGCGATACGGCCCGACGCCACACTGGACGCCGAGCCCGTGCCGACGTGCCCGTCGAGCTGGTCCAGCGCGGCCGAGGCCAGGTAGCCGCTGTCGTAGAGGCCGATGTAGACGCCCGTGGAGCTGCCGTTCAGCGTCTCCGGGACGATCCCGGCACGTTCTATCGCCTCCCAGCCGGTCTGCAGCAGCAGCCGTTGCTGGGGGTCCATGGCGGCGGCCTCGCGCGGCGAGATCCCGAAGAAGGCCGCGTCGAAACGGTCGATCGCGGAGAGATAGCCGCCGTGCAGGGAGTACGCCTTGCCGGTGGCCTCCGGATCGGGGTCGTGCAGCCCCTGGGTGTCCCAGCGGCCCGCCGGCACCTCGGTGATGGCGTCCTCGCCCTGGGCGAGCAGCCGCCACAGTGCCTCCGGGCTGTCGACGCCGCCGGGGAATCGGCAGGCCATGGAGATGATCGCGATGTCGTCCTCGGCCCGCACCGGAGAGCCGCCCGGCGAAGGGACCTCGGGCGATGCGGGCGCGGGAGGCTCGGCGAACACCGCCTCGGCCAGCGCCGCGATCGTGGGGTGGTTGAAGACCAGGGACGGGTCCAGGCTCCGGCCGGTCGACGCGGACAGCTCGGCGGCCAGGGTCACCAACTGCCGTGATCCAACACCGAATTCGGCGATCGGCCGGTCCGGGTCGACGGTCAGCGGGTCGAGCCCGGCCGCCTCGGCGACGGCCGACTCCAGCCAGGCCCGCACGCCCTCCGGGGTGGTGAGGGACGGCTCGGGGGACTGCTTCGTGGACTCGTGCGCAGGCATCTGGAACAGGTGTCCTCGTGGATTCGGGCAAAGGGCGGGGCGGCGGTACGACCCGTGGCCGGCGGCCGTACGACCCGTCGGGCTCGGGGCCGTCCGGCCGTGGGGCTCACGTCGGCG
Source organism: Streptomyces sp. NPDC111802 (assembly GCF_055634335.1). NCBI lineage: Bacteria > Bacillati > Actinomycetota > Actinomycetes > Kitasatosporales > Streptomycetaceae > Streptomyces > Streptomyces sp. NPDC111802. The sequence continues at coordinate 136,098 of NZ_JBVKCZ010000017.1, forward strand.
TGGCGGCCCGGCCGTCGCGGTCGTCGCGGTCGTCGTACGGCGCATTCGGCGGCGTACGACGACCGGCGGGACGGTGTCAGCTCAGGGTGGGTTCGGTGACCACGGCGAGGGTGCCGTCCAGATAGGCGGCCCGGGTGGCTCGGCGCTGGATCTTGCCGCTGGACGTCTTGGGAATGGTGCCCGGCCGGACCAGGACGACATCGCGCACGGACAGGCCGTGGGCGTCGCCGATGCCGCTGCGGATGACGTCGATGATCTTCTCCGCCTCGGACGCGGCGTCCGGGGCGATCTCGGCGACGACGACGGGCTGTTCGCCGCCCGCTCCCTGGTGGTCCCCCTCGACGGAGAACGCGGCGGTGCAGCCGGGGCGCAGCTCCGGGTGGGCCATCTCGGCGGTCAGTTCCAGGTCCTGCGGGTAGTGGTTGCGGCCGTCGATGACGATGAGGTCCTTCAGACGGCCGGTGACGAACAGTTCGCCGTCGCGCAGGAATCCGAGGTCGCCGGTGCGCAGGAAGCGGCCTTCGTGGCCGGCCAGGGTGGCGCGGAAGGTCTCGCGGGTGGCGAGGGCGTTGCGCCAGTAGCCCTTGGCGACGCTCGCGCCGCGCACCCAGATCTCGCCGGTCTCGCCCTCGGGCAGCTCCTCGTGCCGTTCGGGGTCGGCGATGGCGACGGTGACGTCGGGGCCGGGGCGGCCGGAGCTGACCGCCGCGGCGTCGGCCTGGCCGGCGTGCGGACCGGCTTCGGAGGCCTGGAGCAGGGTGGGCGGGGTGTGGACCGCGCTGCCGGTGACGATCAGGGTGGCCTCGGCGAGGCCGTAGCAGGGGTAGAGGGCCTCGCGGCGGAAGCCGGCCGGGGCGAAGGTGTCGGTGAAGCGTCGCAGGGTGGCGGCGCGTACCGGTTCGGCGCCGTTGAAGGCGACCTTCCAGCTGCTGAGGTCGAGTCCGTCGAGGAACCCGGGGGTGGCGTGCTTGAGGCAGAGCTCGTACGCGAAGTTCGGGCCGCCGCTGGTGTGCGGACGGTAGCGGCTGATCGCGGTCAGCCAGCGCTGGGGCCGCTGGAGGAAGTGCAGCGGCGAGAAGAAGGTGGCGGTGGCGCCCAGGTGGACGGTGTTGAGGACGGGGCCTATGAGGCCCATGTCGTGGTACACGGGGAGCCAGCTGACGAACATCTCGTGCCCGTACTCGGCCATGACCTCGGGTGTGTGGCCCATGCGCTCGGTGATGACCCGCTCGTTGTCCAGCAGGTTCCCATGGGTGACCATCACGCCGCGCGGGGCCGAGGTGGAACCGGAGGTGTACTGGAGGAAGGCGACGGAGTCGGCGGTGAGGTCGGGCTCGCGCCAGGAGGCGGCCGCCTCGTCGGGGATGTCCTCGGTGGCGACGCGGGTCAGGTCGGCGAGCTCGGGCAGGTGCTCCGCCGGGCCGGCCAGGGCCGCGATCACCTCGCGACCGCCCAGGATCACCTTGGCGTCGGCGTCGGCGATCAGCCGCTTCATCCGGGTCAGGGCGCGGTGGTTCTGCGCGCGGCCCTGCGGCGGGACGCCCGGCACGGCGACGACTCCGGCCGCGAGACAGCCGAGGTAGGCGCTGATGAACTCCAGGCCCGGCGGGTACAGCAGCATGGCGCGGGATCCGGCGAGGCCGCGCTCCTGGAGCCAGCCGGCGACGGCGCGGGACCGGTCGGCGAGACGGGCGTAGGAGATCTCCTGGATCTCGCCGTCGCAGTCGCCGGTGGCGAGGTAACGGTAGGCGGTTCGGTCGGGGTGGTGGGCGGCGTGCTGGAACAGCAGATCGACCAGGGATCGAACCATGTTGCGAGTCTCACCTGTCTGCATCGATGGGCGACGAACTGGAGTTCGAGGGTGAGGCGCTGAATGCGCAGGACGCCTTGGTCGGTCCGGCCCCCTTGCCCGACCTCCGTCGTGACGATCCACCGAGGTGTCACGGCACCGATGTGCCGACCCCCGACATCCCCCCGTTCGGCTTGCTACCGGTGAGTAGCACCATAGCAACACCACCAGGTTCGACGAGCCGAACAAATGTAAACCCTACGTGTCCAAAGTGAGTTGGCGCAGCGGGGGTCCGACCTCCAGGCAGGCGAAAGCCCGGACACTCTCGGCGTTGCCGGTGTCCGGGCCGGGGGAACGGGCTTGACTCAGCCTTCGCTCAGGCGCTTGCGCAGCAGCGTCTTGCCCAGTTCGGCACCCTTGCGGCTGTCGGCCTGGGCCTTGCGGAACAGGTCGGCCACCTCGGTGTCCTTGGCGCGCTCCGCGTCCTCGATGTAGGTCTCCAGCCGCAGCGCGTTGTTCAGGCACGCCTCGACGTACCAGATCAGGTTGTAGTCCTTGTCCTGCGTACCGGTGACGCCGCCGGTCTCCGTGCCGCTGGTCATGCGGGCCTCCTCCCAACGTTCTCGTTCCTGACCTGGCCCGAGTACCCGTAGTCCGACCTGGTACACGACGCCGAGGCGGTCATTCCCGCACCCGGGCCGGCACTCGCGGACATCCCCCGGTCGACGCCAACTCGGCCTCCCCGGACGGCAATTCAGACAGTTCTCGCAGAAGCGAGCAGAGTCCCTTCACTTTCGAAGCGAAGTATCCGTGGACCGTGCGAGATCGATCGATGACGGTGTGTACTGTGCTGCGAGCGGCTCGCCCGACGGCCCTCGGAGCCAGCCCTGCCCGACTGCCCCGAACCGACCTCTGGAAACCGACTCGATGATCGAATTACCGGACCTGGCCACCGGCGGTCTCGCCGTCGGCATGGTGTCCGCACTCGCCCTGGGCGGCGGGCTGTTGCGCGCAGAGCGGCAACTGGCGCGCCGCCGCGCCGAGATCGCCGCTCTGCGTCGGCAACTCGACGGCGCGGTGAACGCGTTCACGGCCGAGATCGAGCATCTGGCGACTCAGCGTGTCCCGGCCACCGCCCAGCAGCTCGCCCATCCGCATGTCCCGGTGCCGGGTCCGCTGCATCCGCAGACCGCGGCGTCACCGCTGGGCAGCGCACTGGAGCACGTCCTGACCGGGCTGCGCACCGAGTTGGCCGGGCAGCGCACACGGATCGACGCGGCGGCGCAGGCCGGCATGCGCGGAGCGACACGCGAGATCCAGGCGGCCCTGTACCGCCTCCAGGACGCCTTGCGCGGGCTTCAACAGAAATACGACGACCCCGAGTTGGCGCAAACGCTGTTCCAACTGGATCACGAGAACGAGCAGTCACTGCGGCGGGCGCAGGTCGCGGCCGTGGTGTGCGGAGCCTGGGTGGGGCTCGCCCGCGAGGAGTCGCACCTGGTGGACGCGGTGACCGGCGGCCAGGCCCGGCTCTCGGGCTACCACCGGGTCCGGATCAACAACCACCTCACCGCGGGCACCGGACTGGTGTCCCACGCCGTGGAGCCCGTCGCGATCATCGTCGCCGAGCTCCTCGACAACGCCCTGCGGCACTCCGCGCCGGACACCGACGTCGTGGTCAACCTGGAGCACGTCCATCACGGCGTCTGCGTCACGGTCGACGACGCGGGCCTGGGCATGACCCAGGACGAACGCGCCCGCGCACAGCGGTTGGTGGCGGGCTCCGAGCCGATTCTGCTGACCGAGCTGGGTGATCCACCGCGTATGGGCCTCGCCGCGATCGGGCAGCTCACCAGGCAGTTCGATCTGGGCGTGGACCTGTCCTCGCCGTCGCCGTACGGCGGGGTGCGGGCGGTGCTGCGGGTCGACAGCCACCTGCTCAGCCGCATCGACCCCGACGAGCGACCGCCCTCGGCCAGCGCAGCGCGCTCCACGCGCCCGGCTTCCCGCGACGAGACGCCCGGCCCCGGCATGTCCCGGATCAGAGCGTCCGACGACCGGGTCAGAGCCTCCGGCGAGTCCCCCGACGAGCCGTCCGTCGCCTCCGGAAGCGAGGCATCCGTAGCCTCCCCACCCGAGGCGTCCGGCAGCTCGCACGGATACGGGTCCGACCATGCCGACGACACCTCCGGCACCGCGTCCGGGCACCACGCGCCACGGGACACCGGCGGCCTGCCACAGCGCCGGCGCCGACCGCGGGTGACCGAGGCGTCCGGCGACACTCCGGCACCCCGGCCCGCGACACGCCGCCCGGAGCAGGCCGCCGCGGCGCTCGGCGCGCTGCAGGCCGGTACCGCGGCGGCCCGGTCGGCGTCCGGCGAGCCCACGGGGGACGACGCCTCCACCGCCGTACCGGAATCCGCGCGAGCGGCACGGCAGCGAGCGGAAGCCCCCGCTCACGACCCCGACCAAGCCGACCAAGACCGCGACCACGACCACGACCACGACCACGAAGGGGGCACGGCCCGATGACCAGCCGCGATGCGGGGGACACCGCATGGGTGCTCGATCCGATCGTGCAGGTGCCGCATGTGGTGGCCGCCGTACTGCTCACCCGGGACGGGCTGGTGACCGGGTACACGGACGCGCTCAGCCGGCCCTCGGCGGAGCGGGTGGCCGCGATCACCGGCACCGTGCAGGGGGCGTGCCGTACGGCCGCGGCGGCGTTCGCCGACCGGGATGGCGCCGAGGTGCGGCAGGTCGTCATCGAGTCGGACCACGGGTACGTGCTGATCGTGCCGACGGACCACGGCACCTGTGTGGCCGCCTACGGGGACGAGGAGGTGCGCCTGGATCTGCTCGCGCACCGCGTGCACTCGCAGGTGGCGCGGCTGGGTGAGAAGGCGATGGCCGCCGCGCCCCGAGGTGCCGACGGCGGCGCGTCGGCATGACCGGGCGCCGCGGAGGCCGCCCCCTGGTTCCCGCGTATCTGTCGACCGGCGGAGTGGCCCGGCCCAGCCGGCCCCAGCTGGAGCGGCTGTCGGTGCTCAGGAGTACCGGTACGCCCGCGCCCGACGGTCTGCCCGCCGCCCAACTCGCCCTGCTGGACGCCCTGGACGGCGGTTCGCTGACGGTGGTGGAGGCCGCCGCGCTGCTACGGCTGCCGGTGTCCGCCGTGCGCGTCCTGGCCGGCGAACTCATCGACCGGGACCTGGCGTCGGCCCGCCCGCCGATCCCGCCCGCCGAACGCTTCGCCCCCGACCTGCTGGAAAGAGTGGCCGATGGCCTTCGCGCCCTCAAGCGCACCTAGCGCTCCCCCGGGCCCGTCCGGGGACGTCCACCTGCCCGACACCGCCCGCGACCTGGTCAAGATCCTGGTCACCGGTCCCTTCGGCGTGGGCAAGACGACCCTGATCGGTTCCGTCTCCGAGATCCGCCCGCTGCACACCGAGGAGCCGATCAGCGAGGCGTCCGCGCCGCTGGACGATCTGGCCGGGGTGCGGGACAAGTCGACGACCACCGTCGCCGTCGACTTCGGCCGGATCAGCCTGGCCGGCGGGGTCGTGCTGTATCTGTTCGGCACACCGGGGCAGGAACGGTTCCGGGCGCTGTGGGACGACATCGCGTACGGCGCGCTGGGTGCCCTCGTGCTGGTCGACAGCCGTCGGATCGATGCGTCGTTCGATGTGCTGGGGCTGGTGGAGGAGTCGGGGCTGCCGTACGCAGTCGCCCTCAACGCCTTCCCGGACGCGCCCCGGCACCACACCGAGGAACAGTTGCGCGCCGCCCTTGACCTGGAGGCGGGCACGCCGATGGTGACGTGTGACGCAAGGGACGCCGACAGTTCCGTCGACGCGCTGCTCGCGCTGGTCCAGCACCTGATCGACCGTCACGCTCCGGAGGGCCGTTGACCACCCACTCCCCCGACCGACAGGCCTTCTCCCGCTCGGCGCCCGTGCGGCTGTGGGAGGACGGCTTCGCACTGGACCCGTACCGCTACTACGACGCCCTGCGCGCCCAGGGCCCGGTCGGCTGGGCCGAGTTGGCGCCGGGCGTGCCCGCGTATGTCGTCACCGAGCGGCGGGCGGCGCTGGATCTGCTGCACGACACGGACACGTTCTCGCACGACCCGCGCCCGTGGGAGGCCACGGTCGCCGACGACTCGCCGGTCCTCGGCATGATGCGCTGGCGGCCGAACACGCTGTTCGCCGACGGCTCGGCCCATGTCCGGTATCGCACCACGCTGATCGACACCTTCGACCGGATCGAGCCGCACGACCTGCGGGCCCGGGTGCACCGGGCGGTGCGAGTGCTGGTGGGCCGGTTCGGGCCCAACGGCGAGGCCGATCTGGTGGCCGAGTTCGCCCGACCGCTGATGGCGCTGGTGTTCAACAGCCTCTTCGGGATGCCCGACAGCCAGAGCGACCGGCTCAACGCCGCGCTCGGCAAGATGATGGAGGGCGGCGCCGAAGCAGCCGAGGGCGAGGCGGAGTTCGGCGGCTACGTACTGGAGCTGATCGCGGCCAAGTCGGAGCGGCGGGGCGAGGACCTGCCGAGCCGGCTGCTGGACCACCCCGCCGGGCTCACCCCCGAGGAGGTCACCTGGCAGGTGTTCCTCACCCTCGGCGCCGGGCACGAGCCGACGGCGAACCTGGTGTCGAACGCGCTGTCCCGCGTCCTCGGCAACCCGCTGTACTACTCCACTCTCACCAGCGGGGCCAGACCGGTCACGGACGCGGTGGTGGAGGTGCTCCACCATGAGACACCGCTGGCCAACTACGGCATCCACTACGCGCGCAGCCCGGTGTCCTTCCATGGCACCTGGATCAGGGCCGCGGTGCCGGTGGTGGTCTCGTACGGGGCGCTCGCGCACTTCGCCGAGCGTGAGGTCACCAGTGATGGCCACCCCCGGGACGCCTCGCACCTGTCGTGGTCGGCGGGCCCGCACGCCTGCCCGGTGCGGCAGCACACGCTGCTCATCGCCACCGAGGCGATCGAGCGGCTCACCCAGTGGCTGCCCGATCTGGAGCCGGTGCTGCCCCGGGCGCGTCTGACCTGGCGGCCCGGCCCCTTCCACCGCTCGCTGACCTCGCTGCCCGTCCGGTTCAGCCCTCGCTCCCCCGACCAGCCAGGAGTTCCGCAGTGACCCTGACCGACCGTATCGACCGCTTCGCCATCGACCCGTTCGGCGCCGACATCCCCGCCGAGAGCGCCCGACTGCGCGCCCTCGGCCCGATCGTGCCCGTGGAACTGCCCGGCGGCATCCCCGCGTGGGCGCCCACGGGCTACGACACGCTCAAGGAACTCATCCTCGACCCCCGGGTCAGCAAGGATCCCCGGCGGCACTGGCGGCTGTGGCCGGAGATCGGCGAACACCCCTCCTGGGGCTGGATCCTGGGCTGGGTGGGTGTGGTCAACATGCTCTCCACGTACGGCGCCGACCACACGCGGCTGCGCAAGCTGGTCGCGCCGAGCTTCACCCAGCGGCGCACGGAGATGATGCGACCGCGTGTGGAGGCGATCACCGCCGAGCTGCTCGACACGCTCGACAAGGGCGACGCGGAGGTCGATCTCAAGGCCGGGCTCGCACATCCCCTGCCGATGCGGATGATCTGCGAACTCTTCGGTGTCCCCGACGAGTTGCAGGAGGCGACGGCAACCCTCATCGCGGCGATCATGGACACCTCCGACCCGAGTCCGGAGCACGCCGCGTTCGTGCAGGAGCAGATCGGTACGGTGTTGCCCGCGCTGATCGCCCACCGCAGCGAGCATCCCGGGGACGATCTGACGACCGAGCTGATCCGGGTGCGCGACGAGGACGGCGACCGGCTCAGCGACGAGGAGTTGCTGTACACCCTGCTGCTGGTGATCGGTGCCGGGTTCGAGACGACGGTCAATCTGATCGGCAACGCGGTCGTCGCCCTGCTGTCCCATCCCGAGCAGCTGGCCGCCGTACGGTCCGGGGAGATCGGCTGGGACGCGGTGATCGACGAGACGCTGCGGGTGCACCCGTCGATCGCGGCGCTGCCTCTGCGGTTCGCGGTCAGCGACATCGAGGTCGGGGACGTGACCATCGCGGCCGGCGACGCCATCATCACCACGTTCGCCGCCGCGGGGGTGGATCCCGCGCACTACGGCCCGGACGCGGACGCCTTCGACGCCTCGCGCGGGGCCGACGACCATCTGGCGTTCGGGATCGGGGTGCACCGGTGCATCGGCGCGCCGCTGGCCCGCGTCGAGGCCCTGACGGTACTGCCGGCGCTCTTCGACCGCTTCCCCGGCCTGGAGCTGGCCGTCGGGACGGACGAGCTGCGTCAGGTGCCGTCGTTCATCGCGTTCGGCTGGCAGGAGATCCCGGTGCGGCTGCGGGGGTGAGGCGCTCTGGGCGCGGGAACGCGACCGGTCCCCCGTTCCGGTCGTGTCCCCGCGGGGAGTCGAACTTACGTCTGCGAAGGCGGCATTGGGTATCGCGTCGATGCCCACTGTGCCGCCTTTAGGACTCACCCGTGCACAGCTGAGTCCTAAAGGCCCGGTTTCGCCGCGTGCAGGGCGGGCTGATCGAGGTCGCCCAGCGCGAGATGGGCCAGGACGACCTCGTACAGGTCGGTGCCGCCGGCCAGCAGCCGGCGTTCGAGGACGGGTTCCGCGCTGCGGACGTGCTCGCGGACGGTTTGGGCGTGCACACCGAGGGTCTGCGCCGTCCGTTCGGCGTTTCCGCCCGCGGTGATCCACGTCCGCAGGGTACGGCGCAGATCCCGGGTGTCCCGGTTCAGACGGGCGAGGAGGTCCTGCGCCCAGGTGCGCATGGCGGGCCCGGACAGCAGGTCGCCCAGCGAGCCGGGTGCCGCTTCCCGGGTGCCGGTGTCGGCCGGCGCGTCCGCCAGGCCCACCTGGATGTTGAGCGCGAGGTGGACGACGGCGCGGGCGGTCAGGTCGGCGAAGTCCGTGCGCAGCAGGGACTCCACGCGTTCCATCCGGGCGCGGACGGTGTTGCGGCTGACGCCGAGGATCTTGGCCGCGTTCACGGCGGTGAACTCAAGGCCCAGCCGGGTGGTGGCGAGCAGTTCGGCACGGGTGTGGTGCGGCAGGGTGTCGAGCGGGCGCAGCAGCCCGTCGGTCCAGTCGCGCAGGGCCGCCGGGTCGATGAGCCGCTCGGGGTGGGTGCGTTCGGCGTAGACCGCGGCCTTGTCGGGGCGGAAGTGCGCGACGGCGAGGGCGCTCACGGCCTGTCCGTACGCGGTGGCGGTGCGGGCCAGGCTGTGCCGGGCGCTGCCGCCGAGGAAGGTGCGGGGGCGCGGGCCGATCAGCGCCCGCAGTTCCCGGGCCTCGGCCTCGCCGGGTGTCACGACGATCACGTGCTCGTCGACCGCCGGGCAGAGCACGACGAGCGCCCGCTCGCCGGTCGCGTCGATGCATTCGTCGGCGAGCCGTTCGCGCTCCTCGACGGTGCCCTCGACCACGTGGACGGACGCGGTGTCCGTGTCCAGCAGGCCGGGCCACAGTCCCGCGGCGACGCGGCGTGCCGAGACGGTGTCCTCCACCATCAGCAGCTGAAGGATCGCCAGCCGCAGATCGGACGTGGCCTGTTCGAGCCGGAGGCCGGCGGCGGTCGTCTCGCCCGCCCTGAGCAGGAGTTCGATGACCTGGACGGTGTGCGTGACGATGTCGGCGGCGCGGCGGTCGAAGGGGGTCTCGCGCGACACGGCGAGGACGCCCGCCGTCGAGGTGGTCGGATACGTCACCCTGACCAGCCGCAGATGACGGCCCTGGCCCTCCCAGGCGGCGGAGGCGATCCGGCCGGCGGCCACGGCCTCGACGAGTTGGTCGTCCAGCGGCTGCGGGGTGCCGGCGAGGTGGGTGCCGGTGTCGTCCTGAAGCGAGGCGATGCCCCGCACCGCGTCCGCGAGCCAGTCGACGACCTGGCGCACGTCCCGCCCGTTCGGCCGCAGATGCTCCAGCAACTCCTCCGCCCACGCCGAGCCGTCGACGCTCCTTCCCCCTGCCCGACGGCTCCCGTCCTCTCTCCCAGCCACGTCGGCCTTCACCTCGTCCTGCACTGTTCCACGACGTACCGGTCGGGGACGTTACCTCACGTTTCCGTGATGGTGGGGTGGGCGGACGGCGACTCGAACGTCCGGACGCCGGGTCCGCCGACGCGGGTGGGGTCGAAGACGTACCCCTGGTGGTTCCAGTCGGCCGAGTACAGTCGTCGCCGGGGCGGGCCGAGGCGCGCAGGCCACGTTCGACGATCCTCTGCACTAGCCGGACCGGGTGGTCGTCCGGCCCTCGACAGCGCACCCACCTCGCGTCGCCCCCTCCACCGCCTGAGCGTAGTCATTCTGCTGCCGGTCGCGCCGCGCTCACCAGCGGTTTATCTGTCCGCCACGCCCTGCTCCCGGGCCCTGCCCGCCCCCGCCTGCGCCACCACCGGGCGTCCAGGGCATAGGCTCGTCGAATGGCGAAGTACTTCGACGTGCACCCCGACAATCCTCAGCCGCGCACCATTAGCCAGGTCGCCGACAGCGTCCGCTCCGGTGCGTTGATCGCGTATCCGACGGACTCCTGCTACGCGCTGGGCTGCCGGCTGGGCAGCCGTGACGGCATCGACCGGATCCGGACCATTCGCCGTCTGGACGACCGGCACCATTTCACCCTGGTCTGCCAGGACTTCGCGCAGCTAGGCCAGTTCGTGCACGTCGACAACGACGTGTTCCGCGCGATCAAGGCGTCCACGCCCGGCAGCTACACGTTCATCCTGCCCGCCACGAGGGAGGTGCCGCGCATGCTCCAGCATCCGAAGAAGAAGACCGTGGGCGTGCGCATCCCCGACCACATCGTCACCCAGGCGCTGCTCACCGAGCTCGGGGAGCCGCTGCTGTCCAGCACGCTGCTGCTGCCCGACGAGGACGAGCCGATGACCCAGGGCTGGGAGATCAAGGACCGGCTCGATCATGTGCTGGACGCGGTGGTCGACTCCGGGGACTGCGGCACCGAGCCGACGACGGTGATCGACTTCTCGTCCGGTGAGGCCGAGATCGTGCGCAAGGGAGCAGGCGACACGTCCCGGTTCGAGTAAAGCCGTCTCCAAGTGGGAGGGGGTGGCGCGGCCCGAATGGATGGTACGTGCAACCATGCGTGCGGCCCGATTCCGCCGGGCCGGCGACCTGTTTCGCCGTGGACTGCGCAGAGAGGGAACCCCCCATGACCTCCGTACAGGGAACAGACGTTGACGTCCCGACCGAGGACGGCGTAGCGGACGCCTATCTGGCCAGTCCGGGCGACGGCCTGCCCCGGCCGGGCGTCCTCCTGTACCAGGACGCCTTCGGGCTGCGTCCCCATCTGCGGTCGATGGCCGACCGGCTGGCGGAGGCGGGTTACACGGTCCTGGTGCCGAACGTCTTCTACCGGCACGGGCGCAGTCCGGTCTTCGACCTGCCCGAGTTCATCGACCCCGCCGCGCGCCCGGAGCTGTGGGAGAAGATCGTGCCGGTCCTGCAGTCCCTGACGCCGGAGCTCGCGATGCGGGACGCCGGTGCCTATCTGCGGTGGATGGCCGAGCGGCCCGAGTTCGCCGACGGGCCGGTCGCCCTCACCGGTTACTGCATGGGCGCCCGGCTCGCCCTGCGCACCGCCGGTGCCTACCCCGACCGGGTGGCCGCCGCGGCCGGTTTCCACGGCGGGCAACTGGCGACCGACGCGCCGGACAGCCCGCACCTGGTCGCCGAACACGTCACGGCGGAGCTGTACTTCGGGCACGCCGACGCGGACGACTCGATGCCGCCCGAGCAGATGGAGCGCCTCGCCGCCGCGCTGACCGCGGCCGGGGTCCGCCACCAGTACGAGGTGTACGAGGGCGCGCACCACGGTTACACACAGGCCGACACCTCGGCGTACGACCACGGCGCCGACGAGCGGCACTGGGAGGCGCTGCTCGATCTGCTGAAGCGGACGTTCTGAGCCTCGGGGGTCCGGTCCGACCGACAGACTTCTCCATGGGCGTGATACCCATGGAGAGGGAACTCAGCGAGGCAGGACGTTCAAGCGGACAGGGAGGGCACTGCGATCGCAGCGGCCCAGCAACGAGCGCAGCACACCAGAACCGATGCCGCTGCCCTGGCCGAACTGGAGGATGGCGCTGCGGCAGTTCGTCGAGGTGAATGCGATGTGCGGCTGAGCGGCCGCCCGGTTTCACGCGGTTTCGTTGTCGGCCGCCGGTCCGCGGGACACCTCGGTGGCCGTCGCCCGGCGCAGTGAGTCGAGTGCGCGGGCCGATTCCGAGCCCGGCTCGGCGTGGTAGATCGCCAGGATCTGGCCGCCGGAGTCGGTGATCGGCAGTTTCTCCCGGCGCAGCTCCAGCATGCCGACCTGCGGGTGGCGCAGCCGCATCGTTCCGCCGGTCAGCGGGCTGACGTCGTGCCGGGCCCACAGCCGCCGGAACGTGTCGCTGGCCAGCGACAGCTCGCCGACCAACTGGACGATCCGCGGGTCGTCGACTTCGCTGCCCACGGAGGTGCGGAACCCGGCGACCATGCCCCTGACCCCCTGCTCCCATTCCGGGTAGAGCTCCCGTTCGGCGGGGTCGAGGAGGATCGCGCGCAGCCGGTTGACCCCGAGCCGGATGTTGGGTGACACGGCGGTGGCCAGCGGGTTCGCGGCGAGCACCTCGAACGTCCGGCTCTCCACGAACGCCGGCAGGTTGATCGCGTCGAGGAGCTGCCGGATCCCGGCCGGCACGACCTCGCGGCGCGGTCGCCGGGGCCTGGCCGGGCGGGCCGTGGACAGGCTCAGCAGGTGCTGGGTGGCGGCCGCGTCCAGCCGGAACACCCTTGCCAGGGCCTCCAGTACCTGCGGGGACGGGTTGCGGTCGCGGCCCTGCTCCAGGCGGAGGTAGTAGTCGGCGCTGATCCCGGCGACGGTGGCGACCTCCTCGCGGCGCAGCCCCGGGGTGCGGCGTACGCCGACGACCGGCAGTCCCACGTCAGCCGGGTCGGTCAGTTCTCGGCGCGCCCGAAGGTACTCGCCAAGCGCGTTCGGCCTGCTCATGCCTTCGATCCTACGAGCGCCGGCAGCACGGTTCCTGGTCCTGTCGCTCCCAGGATGAACGGGGCTCAGGCTGTGCGCGCGGCGGCCTCGTAGCGTCGGATCAGCTCCCGGACACGCCGGCGAGCGGAAAGGGAACATGACTGTCAACGAGCTTCCCGGCGGCACCTATCGCGTGGGCGACCTCACCCTCACCCGGTTCGGCTACGGCGCCATGCAGCTGGCCGGCCCCGGCGTGTTCGGGCCGCCCGAGGACCGGGGCGCCGCCGTCGCCGTACTGCGCACGGCCGTCGAGAGGGGCATCCGGCACATCGACACGGCCGACTTCTACGGCCCGTACGTCACCAACGAGATCATCCGGGAGGCGCTCGCGCCGTACCCTGACGACCTGCACATCGTCACCAAGGTAGGCACACGCCGCGACGAGCGGGGCGGATGGCTTCCCGCCCGTACACCGGACGAGCTGGTGCAACAGGTCCACGACAACCTGCGGCGGCTCGGCCTCGACGCGCTCGACGTGGTGAACCTGCGGGTCGGCGGCTTCGACTCGCCCGAACCGGGGTCGATCGCCGCGCAGTTCGGCGCGCTCGCCGAGCTGCGCGATCAGGGGCTGATCCGTCACCTCGGGCTGAGCACGGTCAACGCGGAGCAGCTCGCCGAGGCCCAGTCGATCGCGCCCGTCGTGTGTGTGCAGAACCTCTACAACATCGCCAACCGGCAGGACGACGCACTGGTCGACAGCACGGCTCGGCAAGGCATCGCGTATGTGCCGTACTGGCCGCTGGGCGGCATGTCGCCCCTTCAGTCGGACACACTGCACAAGGTCGCCGCGCGTCTGGACAGCACCCCGATGTCCGTCGCACTCGCCTGGCTGCTGCGACGCTCGCCGAACCTGCTGCTCATTCCCGGCACGTCCTCGACGGAGCACCTGCGCGAGAACATCGCCGGCGCCGCGCTGGAACTGCCCGCCGACGCGCTCGCCGAGCTGGATGCCCTCGGCGAGGAGAAGTAGCCTCCTACGGCTGTCACGTTCGCCGGCTCGCCGGTGTCTTCATGTCGAACTCGCAGACATACAAGGAGGACACCATGGCGCTTCGCCTCCCGAAGGCCGAACTCCCCGTCGAACTCAAGGAGAACATGGTCAAGCAGCTCGGGGCGGTGCCCGAGAACGTCGAGGTGGTGTGGCACAGCCCCGAGGTCGCCCAGGCCAACCTGGAGTTCGGCGGCAAGGTGGGTGTGTGGAAGGCGGCGGACGCGAGCCTGAAGTCGTTCGCGCACATGGCCGTCGCCGCTCAGGTCCTGGCAGGCCGTCAACCGTCTGCGGTCGCTGGCGCGCAGCCGCGAGGACTACGTCGGCGAATGGCTGCCGGAGCCGCTGCTGACCAGCCCCGACGTCGCCGAGGACGTCGAACTCGCGGAGAGCGTCTCCATCGCCATGCTGACCGTGCTGGAGACGCTCGGGCCCGTGGAACAAGCCGTGTTCGTGCTCCGCGAGGTCTTCGACCTGCCGCACGGAGAGGTCGCCGAGGCCGTCCGTAGATCCGCGCCCGCGGTGCGGCAGATCGCACGGCGGGCCCGCGAGCACGTGGCGGCCCGGCGGCCCCGGATGCGGGTGAGCCGGGCGGAGCAACAGGCCGTGGTCGAGGGGTTCCTGGCAGCACTGCGCACCGGGCGCTCGCAGGACCTGATGGAGGTCATGGCGCCCGTCGTGGTCCTGATCGCCGACGGCGGCGGGCTGGCGGCCGCGGCACGGGCTCCGGTCCACGGGGCCAAGGTCGTGGCGACGTTGCTGGCGCGTTCGGAGCGTACCGCGTTCGATGCGACGGCTGTGTGGCTCAACGGCGCGCCCGCGGCCCGGTCGAGACCGGTGGCAGGTCGGCCGCGGTGAGCCTCGTGGTGGAGAACGGCCGGGTGACCCGCATCTACGCGACCGCGAACCCGCGCAAGCTGACACGGCTGGACGAGTTGGTCGAGTTCACCAGGTGATCCGCAGCCGGTTTCGTGTGCGGTGCACCCGCTCGGGTCAGGCATGGACGCCGGACGCGAGGCCGGTCAGGGCGTGAGCAGCCGGTCCTGCTCCACCGGCGGTGTGCCGTCGTGCCAGTCCAGTGCCTTGCCGAAGCGGATCAACTCGCCGTAGAGGGAGGGGTCGACATGCTCGGCGAAGATCAGGTCGAGCACCGCGCGGGCGGCGTCGGACGGGGACTGGGCGTGGTCGTAGTCGCTGAACCAGGGGCGGGAGGTGGCGGTGTCGACCATGCCGGGGCAGACGGAGGCGATCAGGGTGTCGGTGGCCAGGTCATGGTCACGGAGTTCGGCGGCGACCGCGCGGACGGCGGCGACCTGGGCGACCTTCGAGGGCACGTTCAGCCAGCGCGGCCAGCCCGCCTCGGCGGCGGTGCGGTGGTGGATGGCGCCGCGCCAGGACTCGACGGCGTACTCGACCTGGTCGAGGCTCGCGCCGTCGAAGAGCTGGTGCAGCCGTGGGTCGAGGTGGCCGAGGGTGCCCAGGCTGCTGGCCACGACGAGCAGTCGGCCGCCCGGGCGCAGGACGGGGCCGAAGGAGCGCAGGATCGCGTGGGTGGCGGTGTTGGAGACGTCGATGAACTCGTCGGCCCGTTCCGCCTGAGACTCCTCGGGCAGCACGCGGGCGACCGCGTTGGAGACGACGACGTCGGCCCCGCCGTACCGGGCCTTGAGGTCCGCGGCGAGGCGCACGATGGCGTCGGTGTCCGTGACGTCCAGGGCCCGGCCCTCGACACGGGCGCGCGTGCCGTCCATGTGGGCCACCGCGTGGGCGGCGTCCGTCACGCGCTGGTGGTTGCGACCCGTGAGCAGGACCAGGTCGTCCGGGTGCATGCGGGCCGCCAGTCCTTCGACGAGGGCACGGCCGAGTCCTTGGTTGGCGCCGGTCACGAGGGCGATGCGTGAAGCGTTCATGCCTGCCACGCTAGGAACGCCACGTCCATGAGTCCAACGAAAGTCATGCACGGTTAGTATGCGTAATCGTCATGGACTTCAACGATGTGTCGCTGACCGCGCTGCGGGTCTTCCGCGCCGTGGCCGAGCAGGGAACCTTCACCGCGGCCGCCGCGTCGCTGGGCTACACGCAGTCGGCGGTCTCGCGGCAGATCGCCGCGATCGAGCGGGCGGCGGGCGCGGAACTGCTGGAGCGGCGCCGCGACGGCGTACGGCTCACCACGGCCGGCCGGATCGTCATGCGCCGCGCGGCGACCGTGCTCGATGAGATCGACGCGGCCGCCCGGGAGCTGTCCGGCCTGCCCGACCAGGCCGGCACCGTTCGTCTGGGGTGGTTCCCCAGCGCCGGCGCCGTCCTGGTCCCCAGAGCTCTGACGGCGCTGCGCCGGACCCACCCCGGCCTGCGCGTCGTCGGCCGTGAGGCCAGCACGCCGGCGCTGGTGCGCGCCCTGCGGGCCGGCAGCCTCGATCTGGCGCTGCTCGGGTCGGCACCGCCGTTCCGGGCCCCGGACACCGAGTCGCCGCCGCTCGAGCTGCGGACGCTCACCGAACGCCCCCTGTGTCTTGCGGTGCCCCTCGCCCATCCGCTGGCCCGCGGCGACTTCGTCGACGTGGCCGACCTGCGCGGTCAGCGGTGGATCGCCGGTTCCGCGTCCGGGGAGGACGGGCTGATGGGCGTGTGGCCGGGTTTGGACGAGCGGCCCGAGATCGCCCACACGGTCCGCGACTGGCTGGCCAAGCTGCATCTCGTCGCCGCGGGCTGCGGGCTGACGACCGTGCCGGCCGCCCTCGCCTCCGCCGCACCGGAGGGTGTCCGCGTCCTCCCCGTCCGCGGCGGACCCCAGGAGCAGCGGCGCCTGCTGCTGGCTCGTCTACCGCACCCGCCGACCGAGCCGGTCGCCGGGGTGGCCGCCGCCCTGCGCGCCGCGGCACTCGACGTGGACACGCCCGCCCTGCCCTCCTGACCGAGGAGACGGGGCCGTCGAACGATGTGCGGCACCAGTGACGCTGGAGCAAGCTGGAGGCCTGCCCGCTGTGCCCGCTCTGCCCACTCGCAGCACGAGCCCCATGGGGAGGATCCGATGACAGTCCGCATCGACAAGCCGTACCGCGTCGAGGGACCGAACGGGCGGGTCGGCCTGCTGGACCTGTTCGAGGGGCGGCCCCAGCTGGTCACGCATCACTTCATGTGGACGTACGACAACGAGTACGACATCCGATGACCCTGCGGAACGAGGCCGCCCGGGGGACGGCCCTCGATGATCGCAGGGGGTGGCGGGCGTGTCTGCTCGGCGGGGCGGTGTTCGCCGTGTGCATGGCCGGCACCACGCTGCCGACTCCCCTCTACGACCATTACCAGGACAAGTTCGGGTTCTCCGAGCTGACGGTCACCATCGTGTACGCCGTGTACGCCTTCGCGGTCATCGGTGTGCTGCTGCTCGCGGGCAATGTCTCGGACGCGGTGGGCAGACGTCCGGTGATTCTGTCGGCCCTGGGCTTCGCGGCACTCAGCGCCGTCTGCTTCCTCCTGGCCACCGCCCTGGGCTGGCTGTATGTGGGACGGCTGCTGTCGGGACTGTCCGCCGGTCTGCTCACCGGGGCCGCCACGGCCTATGTGATGGAACTGGCGCCACGTGACGGCGTCGCCCGGGCGACGTTGGTCGCCACCGCCGCCAACATGGGCGGCCTGGGCTGCGGTCCGCTGCTCGCCGGGGTGCTGGCGCAGTATGCTCCCTGGCCGCTGTATCTGCCGTTCGCCGTGCATCTCGCCCTGGTGGCCTGCTCGGCGGCCGTCGTGCTGTGGCTGCCGGAGACCGTGGCGGAGCGGCGGCCGCTGAAGACCGTACGGCCGCAAGGGGCGAGCCTGCCGCCGCAGGTGCGGTCGGTGTTCGGACCGGCGGCGACCGCCTCGTTCGTGGGTTTCGCCCTGTTCGGGGTGTTCACTTCGGTCAGCCCGGCGTTCCTCGCGGAGTCCCTGAACGAGCGCAACCATGCCGTGAGTGGACTGGTCGTGGCGCTGGCCTTCTTCGCCTCGATCGCCGGGCAACTGGCCGTCGGCCGGGTCGGGGTGAGCCGGTCGCTGCCGTTGGGCTGCGCCGCTCTCCTCGTCGGGCTGGCGCTGCTCGCGGGCGCGTTGTTCTGGGATCTGCTGGCGCTGGTGGTGGCGAGCGCGCTGGTCGGCGGGGCCGGTCAGGGACTGGCGTTCCGCGCGGCGCTGTCCGCCGTGGCCGGGGCGTCCCCGGCGGACCGGCGGGCGGCGGTCATCTCTGCGCTGTTCGTGGTCGCCTACGGCGGCATCTCGGTCCCGGTCATCGGGGTGGGGGTACTGACGGGTCCCATCGGTCTGGAGGGCGCGGGGCTGGTGTTCATCGCCTGTATGACGGTCCTGGTCTCGACGGCGGCCGTCTATCTGCTCCGTCGGCCGGTGCCGTCAGCCGGTCGAGCCACCTAGGTGACAGCGGACGCTCCGAGGGGCTATGCGGTTCCGGGCAGGGCCGCGAGCCAGTCGATGAGGAGTCGGTTGGTCTCCTTCGGGCGTTCCTGCTGGACCCAGTGGCCGCAGCCGTCGAGGACATGCGAGGACAGCAGGCCGGGCAGGGTCGTGGGGTAGGCCTCGATCGCGTCGGCCAGCCAGGTGGTGGAGGCGTCCAGCGCGCCGCCGAGGAACAGCGAGGGCTGGGTGAGGGGGGCGCCGCCGTGGCCGGCGAGGTCCGCCCAGTCCCGGTCCATGTTCCGGTAGCGGTTCAGGGCTCCCGTCATGCCGGTGCGTTCGAACTCCCCGGCATAGAAGTCCAGGTCCGACTCGTCGAGCCAGGCGGGCAGACGTCCGGCGGGGAACCGCTCGCGCAGGGTGCCGCCGGGGGTGACGAAGTGCGGGTCGGGGGCGCCGGGGTCCGGCATGGTGTCGGCGGACAAGGCGGCGTAGAAGCCCGCGAGCCAGCCGCGGACGTCGGGCTCGATCTCGGCCTCGGCGCGACCCGGCTGCTGGAAGTAGGAGACGTAGAACTCCTCCGGGCCGCCCATCATCGCGAAGACCTCGCTCGGCTTCGGTCCGCCGGGCGGGGTGTACGGCACACTCAGCAGCCCGACCGCGCGGAACACATCGGGACGCAGCAGCGCGGAGGTGGCGGCGATGGTCGCGCCCCAGTCGTGCCCCACGATGACGGCGGACCGCTCTCCGAGGGCGTCCACCACGGCGGTGTTGTCCGCGACCAGCTCCAGCATGCGGTAGGCATCCTCCGGCTCGGGCTTGGAGGAACGGCCGTAGCCGCGCACGTCCACGGCGACCGCTCGGTATCCGGCCGCCGCCAGCGCCGGCAGTTGGTGGCGCCAGGAGTACCAGCACTCCGGGAAACCGTGCACGAGGAGAACGAGCGGGCCCGTGCCCTGCTCCACGAGATGGAGCCGACCGGCGGGAGTGGGGACCAGGCGGTGGGTGATGTCCGTTGCGTGGGCGGGGTGCGGCATGTTTCCTCCGGAGCTGCTGCGCGAGGGCTCTGCGTACCGCCATCGTGCGTTGGCCCGGAGAAGCGTCGCGATGTTCGTTGCCGGTTCGGCAAAGTCGTACGGGCCGAGGGGTCGCGGGGGGGGCGAGGTCATGCCTTAAGAGCCCGCCTCACCCGGTTCGTCGAGTGCTCTACGTGAGGTTCGTACCGGCGCGTGCCGAAAGCGCTCGCCGCAGGCACTCGGCGAGGCGGCCGGCGATCGTGCCGTCCGGATCGAGGCGGGGGTTGAAGATCGTCACGTCGAGTCCTACGGCTCCGGGGTCGCCCAGTGCCGTGCTCAGCACGGTCTCCAGCTCCTGCCAGGTCAGCCCGCCCGGCTGCCGGTAGTCGACGGCGGGCATGATCGCGTCGTCCAGGACGTCGACGTCGAGGTGCACCCAGAGCCCGGCGCTCGGCCCGGCGGTGAGCCGGTCGACGGCCCGGCGCGCGGCCGTGGCCGCACCGGACGCGCGCACGTCGTCGAGGTCGATCGTGTGCAGCTCGACCGGCAGTGGCTGCATACCGGCCTCGGCGGACTCGTCGGCGTCGCGGAAGCCGAAGGCCACCACGTCCTCGTCCCGCAGCAGCGGGCCGCGGCCCTCCAGGTCGGTGAGCAGCCGAGGGCCACGCCCCGTGGCCAGGGCGAGTTCCATCGAGGCCGCTTCTCCGTTCGGCTCCGCCGAGGGCTGGTAGAAGTCGGTGTGACCGTCGAGGAACAGCAGTCCGGGACGTCCACGACGGCGCAGCGCGAGAAGGTTGCCGAGCAGGACGGTGCAGTCCCCGCCGAGAACGACCGGGAATCGGCCGCCGTCGAGGGCGTCGCCGACGGCATCGGCCAGCCGGACGGAGTACTCCGCGATGGCGTGGGGATTGAGCACACCGGTGTCGGCGTCCCTCGTCGGGTCGTACGCCGGCGGCTCGACCGTGCCGGACCGCACCGCGTCGAGATCGGCGAGCAGTCCGGCGTCCAGCAGGGCCGCCGGCAGCTCCTGGACTCCGGACGGCCGCAGGCCGAGCACGGACGGTGCCTCGATGATCGCGAGTTCCCGCACGACGGCCCCTTCCGCTGATCCCCGACCGCTGCTGCCGCCCGCCCTCACTCCATCTGTGCCACAGCCGAAGGACCGACACCACTCGGGGCGGGTCTGGGAGGGGCGTTGGGGCTGCGGTGCATCGTGCGGTCGCTGCTCGACGAACAGTCGTGGAGCCGGGCCGGCCGGCGCTGGGTGCCGCTTCGATCGGCTGCGGCATCTGGACCGGCGCCCCCCTCTCGGCGCTCTCTAGATCATTGTTACGGTGCACCGGTGTCTGACTCCTCACGCGATACCGCCGAAGGCGCCGGCTGGGGCGCCGCCGAACTCGGCACGTACAAGCGGCTGATGCCGCACACGGTCGAGAAGATCTCCTGGCTCAACCCCAAGATGCTGTGGGCCGCGCGAAACGGTGTGCTGGCGTCCTGGTTCGGGGATCCCACAGGACGTACCCGAAGCCGCTGGGTGGCCCAGCGGACGGCCGTCGGCGCGCCCGCCGACAAGGTGATCCGGCGGGACGACCCCGACCGGTTCTCCTTCCTCGTCATCGGCGACACCGGCGAGGGCGACGACCCTCAGTACGCCGTCGTGCCAGGGCTTTTGAAGGTGGGTCAGGACACCCGGTTCACGGTCCTCGCCAGTGATGTGATCTATCCCGTCGGAAGCGCCGACGACTACGGCTCCAAGTTCTTCCGCCCCTACCAGGACTACCGGGCGCCCATATACGCGATACCGGGCAATCACGACTGGTACGAGGACCTCGGCGCCTTCATGCGCGTCTTCTGCGACGACGCTCCGCCCCTGACACCGGAGCCCGCGCCACGTCCGCTCAGCGGGGCCTGGCTGCGGCAGCTGCTGTGGCACCGGCCGCGCAAGGGTGACGGCCAACGGCTGTCCGAGGCACGGCAGTTGAGGTCGGCCGCCGGTCAGCGGGCCGTTCAGCCGGGGCCGTACTGGGCGATCGACGCCGGGCCGGTGCGGATCGTCGGAATCGACACCGGGCTGCTCGGCACGATCGACGCCGAGCAGGGCGCCTGGCTGCGTGAGGTGTCGAGGGATCCCCGCCCGAAGATCCTCGTCACGGGCTCGCCGCTGTACGTGGACGGTGAACACCATCCCTGCGCGATCGAGGGCGGCGGCACGGTCGACGAGATCGTCCGTGACCCGGCGCACCGCTATGTCGCGGCGATCGGCGGCGACATCCACAACTACCAGCGCTACCCGGTGCAGGTGGACGGCCGCACGATCCAGTACGTGGTCTCGGGCGGCGGCGGTGCGTTCACGCACGCCACCCACACCATCCCGCGGGTCGACATCGCGAACGTCACCGAGAAGGACTTCCGTTGCTATCCGCTGCGCGGTGACTCCCTGGCCTTCTACAGCAGGCTCTACGGCCGCCGGCTGCGCCTGCGCCGCTTCTTCACCCTCACCGAGGCGCAGGCCACGGCCGTCATCGCCGAACGGCTGGAGATCCAACCGGGTCGTGCGGCGGGCGCGGACGCCCGCATCACCTGGCGCACCCGTCTGGTCGCGGGTCTGCTGGGCACCGGACGCCGTCCCGACCGGGCCAAGCGGTTCCGCCTCCCCGTGCGCAAGATCCACACCCAGCTGTTCTCACCGAGCTCGGCGACGTACAGCCCGCCGTTCTTCAAGCAGTTCCTCCGCCTGGACGTCACCCCGGAGACCGTCCGTCTGCGCTGCTACGCCGCGACCGGCAACCGCGCGCAGGAGGTCGACCCGCCGGTCGAGGACGAGGTGACGATCCCCCTGAACTGATCGCGGGCGGCGGGAACAGCGCGGGACCTGATCGAGTTGGCACCTGGACAGGCCCATTGAAGGTTCAATGATGGAGGAGCCCATGCCGCCCCCCTCACGCCCGCTGCGCAAGCTGGGCTTCCTCACCATCGGCCTCTTCGACGAGGCGGATCCGCGCCGCGGTCATGAGTCCACGCTGGAGATCATCGAGCTGGGCGAACGGCTCGGCTTCGACAGCGCGTGGGTCCGCCATCGCCATCTGCAGTACGGCATCTCCTCCCCCGTCGCCGTCCTTGCGGCGGCCTCGCAGCGCACCAGCCGTATCGCGCTCGGCACGGCGGTCATCCCGCTCGGCTGGGAGAACCCGCTGCGGCTTGCGGAGGACCTGGCGACGGTCGACCTGCTGTCCGGCGGCCGTCTCAATCCGGGCGTGAGCGTGGGTCCCCCGATGCACTTCGACCGGATCAAGGAGGCTCTCTACCCCGACACGGCCGATGGCGAGGACTTCGGCTACGAACGGGTGCGGCGGCTGCTGGACTTCGTGCGGGGCAAGCCCGCCACGGACTTCGGCGGCATGGAGGGCTTCGAGGGCGCGCGGCGGCAGCCGCAGATCGAATACAGCTCCGACCGGGTGCAGCCGCAGGCCCCCGGTCTTGGCAGCCGTATGTGGTACGGCGGCGGCAGCCTGGGTTCGGCGCGGTGGGCCGGCGAGCACGGGGTGAACTTCCTGACCAGCAGCGTCGTCAAGGCGGAGGGCCCCGAGGACGCGGCCGAGGCACCGGACTTCGAGCGGATCCAGCTCTCCCACATCCGCGCCTTCCGCGACCACCACCCCGACGGCGAGCAGGCTCGTGTCTCCCAGGGCCTCGTCGTCATCCCGACCGACTCCGCGACGCCCGAACAGCGAGCGAAGTACGAGGAGTACGTCGCCGAGCGCACCCCGCGCACCACGTCACCGCAGGGTCCGGCGCGGCTGCTGTTCGCGCCGCACCTCGTCGGCACCTCGGCGGAGATCGCCGAACGCCTGCACGCCCACGCCGCGTTCCGTGAGGTGGACGAGGTGGCGTTCGCGCTGCCGTTCACCTTCGAGCACGAGGACTATGTGCAGATCCTCACCGATGTCGCGACCCGGCTGGGTCCGGCACTGGGCTGGCGCCCGGCGGCCTGAGCGGCGGTTCTCCCTCCTCGGCGAGGACTCGGTCGAGCAGGTGCAGCGGGGCGGGCCGTATCCCGGCCGCCTCGACCGCGTCCCAGTGGGCGAGCGCTCGGGGCAGGTCCACCAGGCCATGGATCAGGGGCAGTTCGCCGGGGGCGCGGCCGGGTGCCGTGAGGTGGGCGTGGAGCAGTGACTCCAGTCGGCACGAGGCCAGGGTGCCCGCGATCCCGGGCCGCATGGCGAAGCCCGCGCTCGCCACCGTCGGCAGGTCCTCGCTGAGCCGTGTCCGCGTGGAGCCGACGGCCAGCAGTCCGCCGCCGACCACCAGGACGTCCCGGTCCCGGGTCATGCGGTCCAGAGCGCTCGCAGTGTCGAAACAGTGCGGGAAGGAGTCGTCGACGACGATCGTGCCGGGGCGCAGGCGATCGACGTCCAGGATGTTCGCCGCGCCGCTGACGGCGGTGACGATCACGTCGGCAGCGTAGACCGCCCGGGGCAGCGTCCGCCCCGATTCGACGACCTGGACCGGCATCTCCGGATGCTCGGACGACAGCTCCGCCGCCAGCTGTTCGAGTCGCGCGGCGCTGCCGGGCACGTCGCACAGCAGCAGCCGGGCCGGTGGGCGGGAGGCCGTCGCCAGCAACAGTCGTAGGGACGAGGTTCCGATGGAGCCGCAGCCGACGGCGGCGAGCGACAGCTCGTCGAGGCGGCGGCCGGTCGCCGCGAGCGCGGCATGGACGGTCTTCGCCACGGCGACGGTCGTGGTCGCGTGTCCGGTGGTGATCGCCGCGTCGGTCGTGGCCTCCCGCAGGACGTCGTAGCCGTAGCCGGTGAGCGACGGGATCATGCCCGCGAGCGAGACACAGCGGGCGCCGAGTGAGGCGGCGTGCTCGACGGCGCGGGCGGTGCGGGCCGCCAGATCGCCCGTCGGGGCCAGTTCGTCGGCGAAGAGCGGCAGGGCGACGAAGCCGGAGTTCCCCAGCGGGGTCCCGGTCTCCTCCAGCAGACGGGCACGGCCGTCCGGGAAGAGCAGTGCGCGGATCTCCTCGCGACCGAAGCCGGGGCTGTCGTACGGGAGTCCGGCGAGGGCGGCGAGATGGTGCGGGGCGGGCAGGTATCCGACGAGTGCGGCGTCGAGCCGGGGGCGCCGACGTCGGCCGGGGCCGCTGACGGCCTCGCTCAGCTGCCGCCGCAACTCCTCGGCGAACCCGGCCACTTCACCGTGCGTGAGCGCGGCCGCCGAGGCCCGGACGGTGACCCGCAGGCCCTCGCCGTCCGCCACCGGCCGTACGGCAAGGAACACATCGGTGCCGAGCGGCGGCGGGGCGAGGGAGGTGTCGGACTCGTCCGCGTGCAGCGACAGGCCGCCGTCCGCCTCGGAGCCCAGGCCCGTGAAGTCGAGGAAGGTGAAGAAGAACTGGGCGTGGTACGGCAGCCCCGCCGCAGTGCGCACTTCGCCGGGGCCCTCGGCCCTGGCCAGGTCCGCCTCGGCGGCGAGACACCGCATGTCGTCGTCGAAGCCGACCGGTCGGGTCTCGGTCGCTGCGCCGGCGGGCGGCGCGGGGCGCAGTGCCACCGCCTCCGCGAACGGGCCGAACACCCGATGCGCGTCCGCCGTGGACTCCTCGCGTCCGGTGACGGCGAGCCCCAGCATGAGGTCGCGCCGGCCGGTGAGGTCGGCGAGCGCGCGGTAGTACGCGGTGAGCAGCGGCGCGTACAGGGTGCGGTGCGCTGCTCGGGCGAGACGGCGCAATCCGCCGGTGGTGGCTGCGTCCAGGGTGAATCCCGTGGTGTGGAACGCCGGTTGCGCGTCGGCGTCGTCGGCGGTCGGCCGACGCAGCACGGGCGGGGTGTAGGGCGCGCGGACACGCGCGCGGTACGCCTCGGCCTCGGGTCCTTGCGGGCGGGGCCGTACGGCGGACTGGGTCACGTGGTCGCGGAAGGTGCTGTCGAGCGGCGGGAGGCCGTGCGGCAGGCCGCGGTGGAGGCGGTCGTAGGCGGTGAGAAGTTCCCTGGTGAGGAGGGCGGCACTGTAGCCGTCGCCGATGAGGTGGTGGGCGTGGACGAGGAGGACGTGCTCGGTGGGTGCCAGGGTGAACAGCCGCAGCCGGAGCAACGGCCAGGCCCATGGCTCCAGTCGGCGCCGCGCCTCCTCGGCGATCCGCTGCTCCAGCAGGTCGGGGTGCGCGAGGGTCTCCGACTCGACCGGCAGGCGCAACGAGTCCGGCAGCTCCTGCTGCGCGGGCGGACGGGCGCCCGCCGGGAAGACGGTCCGCAGCATCGGATGACGGGCCACCAGAACGTCCACGGCACGCTGGAGGACGTCCTGGCGCAGCGGCCCGCTCAGCCGGAACCGGGCGAGCCAGCCGGAGCCCGCGTCGGGGTTGATGGTGTCGGCGAGCAGGAAGCCCCGTTGGGAGGGCGTGAGTGGGTAGGGGCCGGCGGGCTGCGCGGGAGCGGCCGGCGGGGTCGGGCGGAGCGCCGACGCCTCGGTGGCGGCGGAGTCGACAGCCGCCGCGATGGCGCTCACCGTGCGGTGGGTGTAGACGGTCGTCGGCCGGGGCACCGCGGGCAGTTCCTCGCGCAGCCGGGCGAAGAGTTCCAGCACCATGATGGAGTCGCCGCCGAGTTCGAAGAAGTCGTCCTCGCGGGTGACGTCCGGTACGTCCAGCAGAGCCGACAGGATGCGCGCCACGGTCTGCTCGGTGCGGGTGGCGGGCGGGGTTCGGTGCCCGCCGGTCCGGGGCTCCGGGTGCGCGGGCTCGTCCGTCGTCTCGCTCTCGGGGGCCAGCCGGTTCCGGTCGATCTTGCCGGTGCCGGTGAGGGGCATCACGGGCAGCGTGCGGATGTGTCCGGGCAGCATGTACGACGGCAGCACACGGGACAGGAAGGCTCGCACCTCGCGCGGGTCCGGCTCGGCGGCTCCGGTCCGGGGCTCGAGGTACGCCACCAGCCGTCCGTCGGCGAGCAGTACGGCGGCACGGGCGACGTCCGGGTGGGTGAGCAGTGCCGCCTCGACCTCGCCGAGTTCCACTCGATGCCCTCGGACCTTGACCTGGTCGTCGCGGCGGCCGAGGAACTCCAGTACACCGTCCGCGCTTTGGCGGACCCGGTCACCGCTGCGGTACCAGCGGCGGCCGTCGCGTTCGACGAAGGCCTCGGCGGTGAGCTGCGGGTCGCCGAGGTAACCCGGGGTCAGGCCCGTTCCGGCGATGAGCAGTTCACCGGCCTCGCCGGGAGCACACTGGCGTCCGTCCTCGGCGACGACGGCCAGTTCGGTGCCGGCCACGGGGCGGCCGATGGGCAACTGCCGTACGTCGTCGGCCGGGCGGGCGTCGATGATGTGGCAGGTGGCGTTGATGGTGGCCTCGGTGGGCCCGTACAGGTTGGAGATCCTGTGCTCCGCTCCCCCGCGTGTGTCGAGCAGATCGAACCACCGGCGCACATGCGCGGCGGGCAGTGCCTCGCCGCCGACGTGCACCCAGCGCAGTGCCGACAGGTCCGGAGGGGTGCCGTCCTGCCTCGTCCGGGTCTCGGCGGCGGTCAGCAGCCGCTCCCACAGCGTCGGCACCGAACTCCACACCGTGATCCGGTCGTCGACGAGACGGTCCAGGAGCGCCTCGGGATCGCGCAGCAGATCCCGGGTGAGGGTGTGGACGGTGGCGCCGGCCAGCAGCGGTGCCAGCAACTGGCGTACGGAGGCGTCGAAGCAGACGGACGCGGTCTGCACGAGGTGGTCGTCGGGGCCGTAGCCGAAGGTGGTCAGTGACCAGTCGAGGTAGTTCAGCATGGACCGGTGGGTGATGGGGACCGCCTTGGGGCGCCCGGTGGAACCCGAGGTGAAGATCACGTAGGCGATGGCGTCCGGGTCGGCGGGCGGTGGCTCGATCGGGTTCCGCGCGGCCGGGGACCGGTCGTCGGCGGTGACCGGTAGAACGCCGTCCAGCGCGTCGACGGTCTCGCGCGTCTCGGCGTGGCAGACCACCGCGCCGGCGCCGGTGCGCGTGACCTGGTCCCGCAGCCGGGCCACGGGATGGGCCGGGTCGAGGGGCACCCAGCCCGCGCCCGCCCGGAGGATGCCCACCACGCCCACGACGGTGTCCGGGCCGGGTTCGGTGAGCAGGCCGACCAGGTCTCCGGGGCGTACGCCCTTGGCGTGCAGCCGGGTCGCGAGGGACGCGGAGGCGGCGTCGAGTTCGGCGTAGGTGAGCGTGGCGCTGCCGGTGTTCACCGCGACGGCCGTCGGTGTCGCCCGGAACCGGGCACACAGACGGTCGACGATCCCCGCCTCATCGTCGTGCCTCCGGGCGGGGGCGGACTGCTCGGTGGTGGCCCGCAGTTCCCGCACGAACTCCCCCGCCAGGCGCTCGACGGTCTCTCGGCGGAAGAGATACGCGGGGTGGTTCCAGGAGAAGTGCAGTGACTCGTCCGATTCCCAGCACAGCAGTCCCAGCCTGGTCGCCGCGGAGGCGGTGGCCGCCGCGGTCGGCGTCACGGTGACCGGCCAGTCCCGGCCGTGGCTCACGGGGAAGCGGGCGAAGCTGAACCCGGCCGGGGCGACCGTGCGGGGAGCGGGGCCGGTGGCGGGCAGCAGCGCGGCGATGTCGGGGCTGGTGAGGGTCCCGTGGGCCTCCGCCTCTCGCCAGATCCGCCGCAGCCGCTGGGCCAGCGCGGTCACGGGCTCATCGGGGTCGACGGTGACGAACACGGGGAGCGTGTCGGCGAGCGGCCCCACAAGGCGGTCGATCCCGGGCAGCGGCGCTTCCCGCCGGGCACGCGCCACGTTCACGGCGACGGCCCGCTGGCCTCCCCAGCGGGCCAGGCAGCGGCCGTACACCGCGAGGAGCAGATGGAAGAGGGAGACGTCGTGCCCGGCCGCCGTCTCTCGCAGTGCGGCCGTGAGCGAGGCGTCGACGGTCGACTGGTGGTGAGTGAGCGGCGGAGCCGGGAGGGCCTCCGGGTCGCCGTCGTACGGCAGCGCCGGGGCCGTGGCCGCCGCCGTGTGCTCGGCGACGCGCTCACGCCAGTACCGCTGGTCCCGGGTGAACGCCGGGGACTCGCGGTCGGCGGTGACGAGGGCCGTGTAGTCGGTGAACTCCGTGCGTGGGGGCGGGAGTTCGAAGGGGTGGGCTTGGGCGAGCGCGCTGTACAGGGACCAGAGTTCCTCGCACAGGACCTTCAGGCTGAAGCCGTCCGCCGCGCTGTGGTGGACGACGAGCAGCAGATGGGCGAGGTGGGCGTGCTCGCGGTCGCGGATCAGGACGGCGCGGGCCGGGGCTTCGGCGGTCAGGTCGAACGGGCGGTTGTACAGCCGCCGTTCGAGGTCGGCGACCGCGGTGGGGGTGTCCGGCTCGTGGACCTCGTACCAGCGGGGAGCGCGGTCGGTGGGCTCGGCGGGCGCGGTGTACTGGCGCGGTGGCGTGCCCTCGGTGATGCGTAGCCGCAGCATGGCGTGGCGTGCGGCGAGGTGGGCGAGTGCCTGGCCGAGGAGGTCGGGGTCGAGGGGGCCGCGGATGGTCTGGCGGATGTAGCCGTAGGCGGTGAGGCCTTGGTAGAGCGCCTCGGTGGTGAGGAAGGCGAGTTGCAGGGGCGTGAGGGGGCTCGGGGTGTTCGCCCGGGGGCGGCTCACGGGGGTGGGCACGGCGGGGGCTTCCGGCCGCTGGGTGCTGAGGTGTGCGGTCAGTTCGCCGACCGTCCGGTGCTCGAAGAGCAGCGTGGCGGGCAGCGGCAGCCCGAGTTCCGCCTCCAGGCGGCGTGCGAGGTCGACGGCGGTGAGCGAGTCCAGGCCGAGGCTGAGGAACTGCTCGTCGGCGCCTATGTCCTCGGGGGCTCGGTGGAGGGCCTCGGCCAGGAGGCGGCGGATCAGGTCCGTGATGCGGGTGGGTTCGCCGAGTGACGCGGCCGTCATGGTGGCCGGGCGGTCCGGAGCGGTGGCGGTCTCAGCGGGCGTAGGGGGCATCGGGAGGTGCACGGCATCGGGGGCGACGGTCTGTGCCGACGCCTCCGTGGAGGTCACCAGCAGGTGCGCGGCGTCGGCAGCGACCGCCGTCCGTAGAGCCGTGATCGCGGCCCGCGGGCTCATCGGGCTCAGACCGCGAGCGCGCAGACGTGCCTCGGCCGGTGACCCGGCGGCCAGGCCCGCGTCGGCGACGGGCCCGAAGCCGATCGACTGCCAGGGCCGGCCCGCAGCGCGCTCGGCGGCGGCGAAGGCGTCCAGGAAGGCGTTGGCCGCCGCGTAGTCGCCGAGGGCGCCCGCCAGTCCGGGCAGGACCGACGAGACGGAGGAGAAGGCGACGCATACGGCCGGTTCCTGGCCGTGTCGGCGCAGCGCCTCGGCGAGCAGGGCCGTGCCGCGCACCTTCGCGGCGAGCACCTGTCCGATCTCCTCGTCGGTCTTGGCGCGGAGGGTGCCCGGCCGGACCCTTCCCGCGGCGTGGAACAGCCCGTCCAGCGGGGGCAGTACGGCGAACAGCGCGTCGACGGCGGCCTCGTCGGTCACGTCGGCCGCGTGGTACCGGGCCCACGCACCCTGGGCCCGGAGTTCGGCGAGAAGCCCGTCGGGCACGTGCTCGGAACGCCCGGTGAGGATCAACTCGCAGGCGCCACGCCCCGCCAGGTCACGCGCGAGCGCGGAACCGAGCCCTCCGGCTCCCCCGGTGATCAGATAGGTGCCGTCCGGCGGCAGTTCCCCAAGCGGTGCGGGACTCTCCTTCTCCGCCACGTCGGCAGGCGTACGGCCGAGCCGGCGCCCGGACCGCCACGCGACCGCGGTCTCCGCCCCCGGCTCCTGAGCCGAGCCCAACTCCCCTACCAGGGCGTCGACTCGGGCGGCGAGCGCGTCGCCGGAGGACAGGTCGACGCCACGCACGGCGAGCCCTGGGTGCTCGTCCGGGAGCGCCAGCGCGAAGCCGTGCAGGAGTGCCTGCGCCGGGTTCGGCTGTTCCATATCCGAGGTGCCGGTGGCGTAGGCGTCCTCGGTGACCACAAGGAGGCGTGAGCGGTCGGGCAGCAGGTCGAGGGCGTGGCGCAGTGAGGTGACGGCGGCCTTGGTGGCGGCGTCCAGGCCCTGCGGGCTCCCGTCCTGCGCGCCCCCCTCCTCTCCCAGCCACACCACGGTCTCCGCCTGCGTCGTGACGGCGTCGTCGTCGCCCAGCACCGTCACCCCGCGGTCGACGAGCCGCTCGGTCAGCGCCCGGCCGAGCGCTCGGTCGCCGCCCAGCAGCCGTACCACGCGGGGCCCGGTGCCGGGCGTGAGCGGTGCGTCCCGCCAGTCGAGGCGCCGCACCAGGGACGCCGCGCCGGTCCTGCGCGGCCAGTGACGGGTGCGCTGGAAGGGGTACGTCGGTACCGGCACCCTCGGCCGCCCGGCGGCAGGGGTCATCCGGTCCAGGGCCACACCACGGGCCCAGAGCCGACCGGCCGTCTCCAGCAGTGCCCGCGCGGCGCTCCCTTCCTCGTCACGGCCCGCCCCTGGAAGGACTCCCGTCGACAGCACCGCCACGTCCGAGGTGTCCCGCGTAGCGGCGACGGCACGGATCGCCCCGCCCAGGGTGTTCCCGGGCCCGAGTTCGAGGAAGGTGTCGTAGCCCTCGTCCAGAAGCCGCGCCACCGCGGCCCCGAACCGCACCGGCTCGACCGCGTGCCGCTGCCAGTAGCCGGGCGTGAGAGCGGGCTGCCACTCCCCGCTGACCGTGCTGAGGATCGGTACGGCCGCCCGCTTGACCGCCAGCCCCTCCGCGGCATCCCGCAGCGGAGCAAGGACCGGCTCAAGCAGCGGTGAGTGGAAGGCATGAGAGACCCGGAGCCTGCGCGTGGCCACGCCCCGTCTCGTCAGCTCCGCGAGGGCTCGCTCCACGGCGTCCTCGGCGCCCGAGATCACCACCTGCTCCGGCCCGTTGACGGCGGCGACGCTGACCGGACCGACGAAATCGGCCACGGTGTCCTCGTCTCCCCTCACCGCGGCCATGGCTCCGGGCAGGGCCAGTTCACCCACCAACCGCCCGCGCTCCGCGGCGAACCCGACCGCCTCGGCCAGGCTCAGCGAACCGGCGACACACGCCGCCGCGATCTCGCCCACGCTGTGCCCGGCGACGGCGTCGGCGGACACGCCCCACTCCGTCAACTGCCGGGCCAGGCCCACCCCGAACGCCACGAGCAGCGGCTGAGCCACCTCCGTCCTCGCCAACTCCCCGGCATCCACACGGGGATCGAGGCACCACTCGGCGAGCGAGCGCCCGAGCACGGACCCCGTCAGCGAGGACGCCTCGTCGAGCGCCTCCCGGAACACCGGCGCCGAGCGGTACAGCGCGCTCCCCTGGCCGGGTCGCTGGGCGCCCTGGCCCGGCAGCAGGAACACCGTCCGGGGCCGGGAGCGAGCGACCGTGAAGTCCGTGGCGCGAACGGCGTCGAGTCGGTCCGCGAGATCGCCGTCGGCGACCACGACGAGGCGGTGGGGACCGTCGTCGCGGGCGGTGTTGACGCTCGCGCAGACGTCCGCCTCGGGCAGTTCCGGGTGCGTGCGCACATGCGCGGCCAGATCGGCGGCAGCCACGCGGAGGGCGTCGGGGCCGTGGGCCGACAGCGTGAGGAGGTGCGGGCCGTCGACGGCGGGCGGCGCGGCGGCCGTCCGTCCGGCCGCCTCCTCCAGGACGGCGTGTGCGTTGGTGCCGCCGAAGCCGAAGGCGTTGACGCCCGCGATCAGGGGCCCGGGGGCCCGCCATTCCAGTTGCTCGGTGACGAGTCGGAAGCCGGGGGCGACGCGTGCCAGGTAGGGGGCGGCTGGGGTGGTGTTCGGGGAGGGCGGGACCTGCCGGTGCTGGAGCGCGAGGATTGTTTTGACCAGGCCCGGCATTCCGGCGGCGTTCAGCAGGTGTCCGATGTTCGCCTTGACCGAGCCGAGCAGGCGCGGAAGCCCGTCCGTGCGGGGCGGGAAGGCGTGGCCGAGTGACTGTGCCTCGACGGGGTCGCCGACCGGAGTGCCGGTGCCGTGCGCCTCGACGTACGACACCGTGTCGGGGTCGATGCCGCACTCGTCGTACGCCTGGCTGATGACCTCGCGCTGGGTGCGCGGGTTGGGGGCGAGCAGGCTCAGCGACCGGCCGTCGTTGTTGACGGCCGTGCCCCGTACCAGGGCGAGCACCGGATCGCCGTCCCGCAGCGCGTCGTCCATGCGGGCGAGGACGAGGGCCGCTCCGCCCTCGCCGGGAACGATTCCGTCGGCGGTGGCGCCGAAGGGCCGGCTGGCGCCCGTCGGGGACAGTGCGCCCGCGCGGGCGAGCAGTCGGTGGCCGGTCGGGGTGAGGGCGAGCTGGGCGCCGCCGACAACGGCGACATCGCACTCGCCGCTCTGCAGGCTGCGCCGTGCCAGGTGGAGCGCCACGAGCGCCGAGGAGCAGGCGGTGTCCACGGCCAGGGCGGGGCCGTCGAGGTCGAGTGCCTGGGAGAGGCGGGCGGCGATCAGATTGGGCAGGTTGCCGGTGAGGGCGCCGGGATGGGCGGCCAGGTCGCCGTCGGCGGCCGAGGCCAGGATCTCGCGGTAGCCGCTGTCGCCGACGGCGGCGAACACGCCGACCCGGCGGCCGTGGCGGCGCGCGCCCGCGTACCCGGCGCGTTCCAGCGCCTCGTGGGCCAGCTCAAGGAAGATCCGCGCCTGGGGGTCGGTGGCACGGGCCTCCTCGTCGTCCATGCCGAAGCGGGTGGCGTCGAAGTCCGCGGGGTCGGGGAGGAAGGAGCCGTGGAAGCCGGGGGCGCCCTCCCACCGTCCGTCGGGTGCGGAGGTCAGTGTGTCGCGGCCGGAGACGAGCAGCTCCCAGAAGGCCTCGGGCGTCTGCGCGCCGGGGAAGCGGCAGGCCATGCCGAGAACGGCCACCGGCCGGTTCGCCGCGCCCGGGTGGGGCGATGCCGAGCCGCGCCCCTCGGCAGTACCTGACACCCCGTCAACATCTGCCAGCAGGGCCAGCACATGCCCGGCCAGGGCGGCGACGGTGTCATGGTCGCGCAGGACACGGGGCTCCACGGAGACGGAGAAGGTGTCCTCGATCCCGGCGAGCACCGCCATCGCCTTGAGCGAGGAGCCGCCAAGGGCGAAGAAGCGGTCGTCCCGGCCGATGTCGGCCGCAGAGAGGTCCAGCACCTGGGCCCAGATCCCCCGGACCGCTTCCTCGACGTCACGCCGCGAACGCGGCGACCCGGCCCTGTGGGGGCCGCGCTGCTCGTGCCGGGCGGTCGAGCCCTCGGCCCGCACGGTCGCGATCCGTTCCTCGACGGCCGTATAGGCGCCCGCCTCGAACCGGTCCCGCATCAGCGCGCGCCGCAGCTTGCCGCTGGTGGTCCGGGGAAACGCCCCCGGTGGCAGGGGCAGCACCCGTACGTCGTCGTGGCCCAGTGCCTCCCGGACCCGGGCCGCCGCCGCGTCCAGCACCGGAAGTGCCTTGGTCAGGGCGGGCCTTGCCCACTGCACGAAGACCACCACCCGGTCGCCGCCGGTGTCCGGATCGGTGGACCCGATCGCCGCCACCGTCCCCTGGGGCAGTCCCGGGGTGGCGGCCACGGTCTCCTCCAGATCGGGGGCGTGGAAGGTACGGCCGCCGACGAA
This sequence comes from Streptomyces sp. NPDC111802, assembly GCF_055634335.1. Taxonomy (NCBI): domain Bacteria; kingdom Bacillati; phylum Actinomycetota; class Actinomycetes; order Kitasatosporales; family Streptomycetaceae; genus Streptomyces; species Streptomyces sp. NPDC111802. The sequence goes on from NZ_JBVKCZ010000017.1 coordinate 169,927, forward strand.
CACGACGTCCTTGTGCCGGCCGGTGACACAGAGCCGGCCCTCGCTCAGGAAGCCCAGGTCGCCGGTGCGCAGCCAGCCCTCGGTGAACGCGGACGCGGTCGCCTCGGGAGTGCGGTGATAGCCGAGTGCCAGCTGGGGGCCGCGGACCTCGATGTGGCCGACCCTCCCGTCGCCGAGTGGTTTGCCGGAGTCGTCGGTGACACGGATCTCGCAGCCCGGCACGGGACGGCCCACGTCCATGAACTCGACGGCGTCCGGGCCGGGGCCCGCGAGGACGGCCCGACCTCGGCTGAGCGCCTTCCGGTCCAGTCGCAGGGGCGCGGCGACCTCCCCGAGCGGGGGCACCGTCACGGCGAGCGTGGCCTCGGCAAGTCCGTACACGGGAAGCATGGCCCGGGCATCCAGCCCCGCCGGCTCCGCCTTGGCGGTGAACTCCCGCCACACGCGCGGTGCGATCGGCTCGGCACCCACCAGCATCAGGCGTACGGAGCTCAGGTCCAGTGCGTCCCAGGTGCTGTCCGGCACGCGCCGCACCGCGAGCGCCAGCGCGAAGTTCGCCGCCGACAGCAGGGTCGCCCGGTGCCGCGCCACCGACTCCAGCCACAGCGCGGGGCGCTTGGCGAAGGCCAGGGGTTCGAGCCGTATCTGCTTCAGGCCCGCCGCCATGGGGACGAGGTGAGTGCCTATCAGGCCCATGTCGTGGAAGTACGGCATCCAACTGGCCACGATGTCGTCGGGGGTGATCGCCATCGCGGTGCGGATTTGCCGGAGGTTGGCGAGGACGGCCTCGTGGGTGAGTTCCACGCCCTTGGGTGCGCCCGTGCTGCCCGACGAGAACTGGAGGAACGCGAGGTCCTGTGGGCTCCGGCGGGGCAGCGTGCCGGGCGGGCGGCTCTCGCGCAGGGCGCCCAGCCGCAGGGCGCGCACCGGGCCGGGGAGCTCGGCGAGCAGGTCCTCGGTGGTGTCGTCCACCAGGACGGCGGGCCTGCCGAGGAACTCCCACACCGGTCCGACCCGTCGCGCCTGCGCGGCGAGCGGCACAGGCACGAGCCCGGCCGCCAGCGCTCCCCAGAACATCGGCTGGAAGTCCTCGCCGAGAGCCGCGAGGAGAGGTACCGGGGTGCCGGGTTCCAGTCCCGCCGCGCGCAGGCCGCCGGCCACCCGCAGCGCGTCGTCACGGAGCTCGGCGAAGGTCACCGCGTGTTCGCCGCCGTCTCCGCGGACATGGACGACGACCTGCCCGGGGGCCTCCTCGGCGGCGTGCAGAAGCACGTCGAGGAGCGTGACGGCCGTACGGGGTCCCGGAGTCGGCATGTGCTTCCTTCCCTCGTCGCACGCGGCGAGGGCACGCGGGCGCGCTCCGCCGAGGGCGGGTACCCGGCGGGAGCGTTGTCGATCATTCACCTGTACGACGACGAGTCTCGTTCATCGGTTCACCGGTGACCTGATCGGTCGGCCGTCTGTTCGTGCTCCGTAATCTGGCGAGCGCGCCACCAGTCGGTATGCCGAGACCAGCCCCTGGGTGAGCAACCCGCTGCCCGCGCCCGCCAGTTCGTTCGCCGCAGGGATGAGTGCGGCATGGGCATGGGCACGGGCCATGGTCCGCCGGTCGCCGAGCATCGCCGCCGCTCGCCCTCGGGTGCCACGAAGGGCTGGGTGGCGAAGACGTACGCGGGGCCGCCGTGGCCGGGATTGCGGTACTCGGTCCTGGCCACCACGGTGTTGTCGAAGACGGGTCGGGAGCCCCCCGCCCGGGAGCACCCAGTCGCCGAACGACAGGTCGGTCCGTTCGGTGCTGCCGTCGGTGAAGGTGACCGTGGCCGTCGTCCGTACGTCCCCGTAGATCGCGGCGCCCACGAACACCAGGCGTTGTGCGTCCTTGACTGGTGCGTCGATGGTCTGGCCGTCCGCGTAGAGGTGGTCGGGGCGGCCGGGCGGGGAGCCCGGCCAGGTGAAGGTGGTGCCCGAAACCTCCACCTGCGCACCGGGGTTCAGTCCGGCGGCGGCCAGTGCCTGTCGGGAGTAACTGCGCCCGAGCCGCGGCGAGGCGGAGCCACTGGGACCTTGATTACCGGTACATACGTACCGTAAGTTAGCGGTACATCTGTACGGATAGTCAGGGAGAGCACGGAGATGCAGAGGGTGACCGACGGACGCCTCGCGCGCGGCGAGGCCCGGAGGAATCTGCTGCTCGACGCGGCGGTGGGCATCGTGGGCGAGCAGGGCCTGGGTGCGCTCACTCACCGCGCGGTCGCCGGCGCGGCGGCGGTGTCGCTCGCTTCGGTCACCTACCACTACCCGTCGGCCGATGACCTCCGCCGTGCGACGTTCGAGCACGCCGGCTCGCGCATCGGGCTTGAATTCCTGGGGCTCGTCACCCGCGCCGCCGAGGAGCCCGACGCCCTCCCGGACATCTGCGGCGACTTCACGGCACATCTCGTCACCGAGCGGCGGATCGACACCATCGCCGTTTTCGAGATGATCCTCGCGGCCGGTCACGACCCCGAACTCGGGCCGGTCAAGCGACTTCTCGAACTGCGCCTCGCCCGCCTTCTGGCCCCGTACGTCGGCTCGGACGAGGCCGCGTCCACCGTGACCGCCGCGCTGCAGGGCCTCGTACTCACCGCTCTCGCACCCGACCGGGCACGCGAACCCGATCGCCTGCGGGACGCGGTGAGCGACCTCATCCGCCGCTACCGCGCCGCGCCCACAGCCGTACGCACCGCAGGAGAAGCCCTATGGAACCGTTCCTCTCCGCCCTGAGCGGCCTCGCCTGGACGATCATCTACATAGACGCGATCCGGATCGGGTTCCGCCACCGGACCTACGCGATACCTCTCGTCGCGCTGGGCCTCAACTTCGCCTGGGAGACCACCTACACGGCGCACGACCTCATGGGCCACATGTCGCTCCAGGGTTACGTGAACCTCGTCTGGACCCTGGCCGACCTCGTCATCGTGTACACCTTCTTCGCCTTCGGCCGCGGGGAGTTCCCGCGGCTCGTGACCCGGCCGGTGTTCGCCGTCGGGGCCACCCTGGTCTTCGGCGCCTCGTACGCGGTGCAGTGGCTGTTCCTCGCGGAGTTCGGCGAACACGACGCCGCCCGCTACTCGGCCTTCCTGCAGAACCTGCTGATGTCCGGCCTGTTCATCGCGATGCTCATGGCACGCCGCGGCCTGCGCGGACAGACCCTCACGATCGCCGTCGCGAAGTGGCTCGGCACCCTCGCCCCCACCATTCTGTTCGGCGTACTCGACGGCGAGCCGTTCATCCTCGGCATTGGCATCCTGTGCAGCGTCTTCGACCTCGTCTACATCGGACTCGTGCTGCGGCTCAAGGCCCATCCCGACGCACTCTCCGACGCCGCTGCGGCACCTGCGCCGACCTCGGCGCGGCTCCCGTCCCAACGGGTCCCCCCATCCTGACGCCCTGGTGCCGCGCCCCTTCATTCGGCGGTCCCAAAACGGCGTGCCGATTTCTGTTATGCCGATACTCACCAGGGACCCTCCTCCAGTCATGAGCGAGATTTCACACCGTGGGTACGACGGGCAAGACGACCGCCGGGACCGGGCCACGGTCGTGCGCGCCGCGCAAACCGGCGACCAGCGGGCCCTCGACGACCTGGTGGCCGAGTACCTCCCGCTGATCTACAACATCGTGGGCACCGCGCTCTGGACGCCCCTGCCGACACCGACGACGTCGTGCAGGACGTCATGATGCAGATGATCCGCGACGTGCGGGCGCTGCGTGACCCCGAGGCGTTCCGGGCCTGGCTGGTGGCCATCACGATGCGGGAGGTGCGCAGGCACTGGCGGGTGCGGCACGCCGCGCCGACGGCCGACGGGACGTCCCCACCGACTCCGGCATCCTGGCGCTCGACGAGGACGGCACCGACACGATCTTCCTCCCCCTCGTGCACTGACCGCAGAGGCCCCACAACCCGCCCCCGAGCCGATGAACATGGAGGCGGGGACCGGGGGACGGGGCGGTCAGCGGCCTTCGTCGGTGGCGAAGTCAGGCAGTTCGGTGGACAGCAGTTCTGCGGCGCCGTTGTCGAGGAGCTTCTGCATCTGGTGGGAGCGGGGCAGCATGGTCTGCTCGTAGGCGTGGATGGCGTCGTTGATGGTGTTGTTGTTCGCGATGGCGAGGGCGAGTTCGCAGGCGTCCAGCATGGCGAGGTTGACGCCGACGCCGAGCGGGGGCATGAGGTGGGCTGCGTCGCCCAGCAGGGTGACCGTGGGGTTGTGCTCCCAGGTGTGGGGGACGGGCAGAGCGTGGATCGGGCGGTCGACGTAGCGGCCGTCGTTGTCGGTGAGCAGTTGGCGCAGGCGCGGTGACCAGTCGCGGTACCGGTCCAGGAGGAGGGCACGGATGCCGTCGGTGTCCTGGATGGTCAGGCCGCTTGCGGTGATCCAGTCGGCGGGGACGCGCTGGATGATGTAGACGCGGATGTGGTCGCCGCTGTTGCGCTGCGCGAACACACCGCGGTCGCCGTCGGCTGCGGCGGCACCGCCCTGGCCGACGAGTTCGGCGATGTCGGGGTGCCGGCGATCGACGTCGTGGAACCACGCTTCGAGGAAGCTGACGCCGCTGTACTGAGGGGCGGCCGGGGAGATGGCGCGGCGCACCTTGGACCAGGCGCCGTCGGCGCCGATGACGAGGTCGGCCTCGATGGCGGTGCCGTCGGTGAAGTGCAACTGCCTCGGGCCCTCTGCGGGGCCTTCGACGGACCGGAGGGTGCGGCCCCAGCGCACAGTGCCGGGCTTGAGCGAGGCGAGGAGAAGGTCGCGCAGCTGGCCGCGGTCGATCTCCGGCTTGAAGCGTTCACCCTCTTCGGGGGTGTGGTGGAACAGGACCGTGCCTGCCGGGTCCATCTGGCGCATCTCCTGCCCCTCGGGGCGGGACAGTTGGAAGAACTCCTCCAGCAGCCCGGCTTCGCGCAGAGCGATCTGGCCGTTGTCCTCGTGCAGGTCGAGGGTGCCGCCCTGGTTGCGGGCATCAGGCCCGCTCTCGTGGTCGTAGACGGTGGCGGAGATGCCGTGCTGTTGCAGAATGCGGGCGCACGTCAGGCCACCGGGACCGGCGCCGATGATCGCGATGCGGGGCGTGGGAGTGGTGTTCACGGGTCGTGCTCCATTCGTGTCGCGCGGCGCTGTGCAGCCGTGCGCGGGGCGGGGGCCGTGGTCTGCGGGCCGCCACCAGAAGAGCACACCAGTTCATTAAGTGCAACGGATGCACTTTTGGCGTTGCACAACCGAATAGTAGGATCCCGGGTATGCCCGAGACAGACACCTCCCCCGCGCAGGCGGCGCCGATGGGGCGCCGTGAGCGCAAGAAGGCCGCCACCCGCCAGGCCATCGCCGACGCCGCCCTGCGCCTGTTCCTGGAGCGCGGATACGACGACGTCGGGATCCGCGAGATCGCGGATGCGGCCGACGTGTCCACCACCACCCTGTTCAAGCACTTCCCGGTCAAGGAAGCCCTGGTCTTCGACGAGGACGCCGACCAGGAGGCCCGCCTGATCGCCGCCGTACGAGAGCGGCCCGAGGGCCAGTCGATCCCCGCGGCCCTGTGCGAACACGCGCTGCGCTACCGCAGGGCCGCCGCAGACAGCGACGCCCGCTTCACCGCCTTCTCCGACCTGGTCGACAACACCCCGGCTCTGCGCGACTACGTCCAGGCCATGTGGCTGCGCCACACCGACGCCCTGGCCCGGGCCATCGCGGAGGACAGCGGGCTGCCCGAGGACGATCCCGCCTGCACAGCCCTGGCCCATTTCGCCCTCGAAGCCCCCCGCACAGCCCGCGGACACAAGGACCCCCGCCAGGCCATCACCCGCGCCTTCGCCCTCCTCCAGGACGGCTGGCCCGCCCTCACCACCACCCGATGAACAGCGACAGCTTCTTAGCCCACCGGCCTTCTCCAGTTTCTCCAGTACCGCCCGACCAGCGGCGTGACGGCCTCGCCGTCGAAGCCGACCGCTCCCTCGGCGGCCTCCAGCACCTCGCCGAGCACGGCGATAAGCCGCTCGGTCTCGGCTCGGTGCCGCTCACGGATCTTCTCCGCCGGCTGAAGCCCGAGCCGGAGCCAACCCTCCGCGCTGCGGCCGAACCCCCGCCGCCGTCGGCTACCACCGCCCCGGTTCGGTTCCGGTGACCGGCTCCGACGGTTTGCCGTCCACCCCCACCGGTACGTCGCCGGTGAGCATCACCCGGTGCATGATCCGCGGGAAGTCCAGGTGGGCGTTGTCGCTCGGGGCGAGGTGGATGGTGGCCCGGTTGTCCCAGAAGGCCACGCTGCCGGGCTCCCAGCGGAAGCGCACCGTGTACTCGGGGCGCACCGCCTGCTCCAGCAGCATGTCGAGGATCGCCCGGCTCTCGGCCCGCGAGAGCCCGGCGATCTGCTCGACGTAGTAGCCGTTGACGTACAGCACCCGCTCCCCCGTCTCCGGATGGACACGTACCAGGGGATGCAGCGAGGCGACCTGATGGTCCAGCAGATGACGGACGTACGCGTCCTCGCCGGGCCGGGGCTGGTAGCCCACGCCGAGGCGGTGCTCGGCCCGCAGCCCGTCCACGAACTCCCGCACAGGTTGCGAGAGTCCGGCGTACGCGGCCGCCAGGTTGGACCAGGTCGTGTCGCCGCCGTACGGCGGTACGGTCTCGGCGCGCAGGATCGTCGCGGCGGGCGGGTCGATGCGGGCGCCGTGGTCGCAGTGCCAGCCGCGCAGCAGCGTGTGGCGGCGGCGCAGCAGCCACTCGTCGTGCTCCATCCCGAACTTCCCGCCCAGCTCCAGCCGGTCGGCGGTCGTCTCGACCTCGGGGAACTCGGCCGGCGACGCACTCCCCCGCTTGCGCGGCACGACCGGTTCCCCGAACCGCCGAGCGAACGCCACATGCCCGGCGTGATCCAGCCGCTGCCCCCGGAAGAACACGACCTTCCAGCGCAGCACCGCCGCCCGGATCGCGGCGACCACGGCGTCGTCGAGCTCACCGGCCAGGTCGACTCCCGTGATCTCGGCCCCGAGGTACCCGGCGACCGGTTTCACCTCGATCCCCGCGACCGGCTCCGTCCCGTCCGCTGTGGCCCTGTCCATCGTCATCCGCGCGCTCCGTCGGTCGTCCGGACCGGCTCCGGTCCGAGCCGGTTCCAGGAAGATCGTGACAGTGTTCGGCGGACGTGGCGACAGGGCCTCAGACCGCGAACTCCCGTACCACCGTGTTCCGGAACACCGCGGTCCCCTCGATCGTGAACAGCGCCAACCCGGTGTCGATCAGATACGGGAAGACCTCCGACGAGTGCACGTACCGCCCGTCGTCCACGAACATCTCGACGGATGTGCGATCGACCAGGATCCGCAGCCTCACGGTCCGGGCGGACGGGTCGAAGGGGCTGTGGCTCTCCTGCCATCTGCCGGAGGCGTCGGGGTTGACGGTGGGGCGGCGGTTGAGGAAGGCGTAGACGCCGTAGATCCCGGCGTCGACATGCCGGCTGCCGTCGGGCGACCGGCGCAACTGCAGGCCGGCGCCCTTGAGCTGGTCCCAGGTGATCTCGCAGGTCACCTCGTAGGCCGTGCCCCGGTAGTCGAGCACTCGGGTGCCGGTGACCTCCAGGTCGCCCAGGTTCACCGTACGGGAGACGTGGTCGTCCAGCGCGGCGACCGGCTGCGAGACGAGATGGTAGGCCCCGTCAGAGCCCCGCTTCAGCGTGAGCTGCCGGACGATCGAGTCGGTGCCGTTGAAGCCGTCGCAGTCGATGGTCGGTGTGACGTTCGCGTAGTCCCAGTTGTTGAGCCAGCCCATCGCGTAGCGGACGGAAGTGTCGACCGAGCCGTCGCCGTGGTGCTTTTCGAAGGTGACGGCCGCGTACCAGTCCCAGCCGTGGTCGAGCCACTGCGGGTCGTCGGCGTCCGCGGTGAAGGCGGTGCCGTCGAAGGAGCCCGTCCAGTAGGCGTACGTGTTCGGCAGCCCCGCTCCCTTGCCGTTCGCGCTGACGCCCAGCACCCACTTCGCGGTGCCGTCGGCCGCGCTGATGCGGAACAGGTCCGGGCACTCCAGGACGCCGATGCCGCCCTTGACGAAGCCGCTGACGTACCTCCACGACTTCAGGTCGGTGGAGTGGTAGAAACCCACCTTGTCGTTCTCGGCCAGGGCCATCACCCATCGCCCGCGCTCCTCGTCGCGGATCACCTTGGGATCGCGGAAGTCGCGGACGCCGGGGTTGGGCAGCACCGGAGCGGTGCCGTGGTTCACGAACGTCCGGCCCCCGTCGGTCGAGTAGTACAGGTACTGCGCCTGCGTGACCTCGTCCGGCGCCATGGTGGCGATGACGATCACCGCGCCCGCGCCGAAGCCGGCCGTGTCGTCCGTGTCGATCACCGCCGAACCGGACCACACATCACCGTTGGGGGTGGTGTCCTTCGGTACGGCGATCCCGCGGTCCCTGAAGGTGACCAGGTCGGTGCTGGTGGCCAGGCGCCAGGCCGTGCCGGCGGTGGTCCCACCGGTGAGATAGTCCGGGTTGTACAGGTAGTAGTAGTGATACTCGCCGTCGATCCAGACCGGGCGCTGCGGGTCGTTCTTCCACTGGTCGGGGACCGTGAAGTGGTACTCGGCTCGGTAGCTCGCGCAGGTGGCGGAGGCCTTGTCGGGCTTCGCGGCGGCCGGGGTCGCGGTCGGCAGCAGCGCGGCCGAGGCCCCCGCGGCCGAACCGGCGAGCAGGGCTCTCCTCGTCATCGCGCGCATCAGGCATCGTTCCTCTCGTCAGACGTCACAAGCGTCGGGAGGGCGGCTCATCTGGACCAGGACTTTGCGACCTAACTCGTTAAAGGTCAAGTCGTTCACGACTATTGACAGGGCCGTAACGCGCTTCTCATCATCTGGGGCATCACTTCTCGACTAACACGAGTTAGGCCCCTGCATGACCGACTCGCATCTCACTCGCCGCAGCTTGCTGCGGTACGGCGCCTACGGCGCGGGAGCCGCCGCGCTGGCCGGTACCGCCGCGAGCTGGGACCGGCTCACCGGAGCCGACATACCCGGCCGGAACGACGGCTCGCTCGTCGTCGCCACGCTCGGCCCCGCCTACGGGCCGGAGGCCGTCCGCACCCTCACCGAGGGATTCAAGAAGGTCCACCCCGACATCAAGCTGCGGATCAACGCCGTGCAGGCCGTCGACTGGTCGGACTTCTTCGCGAAGATCCTCACCCAGATCGCGGCGGGCACCGCGCCCGATCTCGTGTACGTCGCCACCGAGGGCGTACAGCTCTTCGCGCAGCGTCTCGGTGTCCCGCTGGACCACTGGGTGAAGCGGGACGCCGAGGAACTGCGCGAGTACTTCGCCGACGTCCACCCCTCGCTGGTGGAGTCGATGATGTACGAGGGGAGCCTCTACCAGCTGCCGGTCGAGTTCAACGCGGCCGACATCTACCTCAACAACCAGGTGCTGAAGCGGGCGGGAGCGGGCTTCCCGGCGGCCGACTGGACCCGCGACGACTTCACCGCGCTGCTGCGGGACATGAAGCAGGCCAGTGGCTCCCAGTTCACGCCGTACTTCTGGACCAACCGGCTGTGGGGCGGCGTGGTGCCCTGGCTGTTCGCCAACGACACCAACCTGCTCACCGAGTCCAAGGCGCCCGGCGGTGCCTGGCTGTGGGACTCCTTCTATCCGGCCGCCGCTCGGCAGGGACGCGGCGGCGGCTTCCGGTGGACGACCCCGCAGGCCACCGACGCACGCGTGGAGGAGGCGTACGACTATCTCGCCTCCCTCATCCAGGAGGGGCTGTGCACGCGCCCCGAGGGCGGCAACGGCCAGAACCTGATCGGCGTGTTCTCCACCGGACGGGTCGGGGTCACGCCCGCGGGTGGCTTCTGGGCGGGCGGCCTGCACCAGGCCGGCATGGCGGCGAACGGCTTCGACGTGCAGTACTTCCCGCGCTGGCGCACCCAGCGGATGCAGTACGGGGCCGCCGGCTACGCGCTGCTGCGCACCTCCAAGCGACAGGAGGAGGCCTGGGAGTTCATCAAGTACGCCGCCCGCCGGGACACCCTGATGCGGCTGTTCACGACCAATCAGACCACCCCGGCGCGCCGCTCGATGCTCACCGCCGAGCGGTACCGCGAGACCGGCCCGGACCAGTGGCCGGTCTTCTACGACACCCTCGACAAGTTCCCCGACACCGGGCCGATCCCGGCGCCGCCGCAGGTCGCCGAGGTGGAGCAGGTGCTGCTCAAGCACACCGGTACCGCGCTCGCCTCGCGCCGCTCGGTGGCTCCCGCGCTGCGCCGGATGCAGAGCGATCTGGAGAAGGCCATGGAGCGTGACGTATGACGAACACCCAGATACCGGCCGTACGACAGCAGCGGCCGGCCGCGCCGGCGGCCTCCGCTCCCCGGCCCTCCGCCCGCGACCGCGGCGCCCGGCTGCTGGCCGCGCTGTTCCTGGCGCCGACGATCGTCGGCATCGTCGTCTTCACGGTCGTCCCCATCGTCGGCTCGCTGGTGCTCAGCCTCTTCCACTGGAACGTGATCGACGACCCGAGCTTCGCGGGCGCCGCCAACTACCGTGAGGTCTTCACCGACTCGACCGTGCTGGTCTCCTTCGGCAACACGCTGCTGTTCATGGTGTTCGCGGTGGCACTGCAACTGCTGATCGCGCTCGTGCTGGCCCTGGCGGTGAACGGGCGGATGCCGGTGTGGCTGCGCTCGGTGTTCCGGTCGGCGTTCTTCTTCCCGCTGGTGCTGTCCGCCGCGTCGATCTCGGTGGTGATGAAGTACCTGTTCAACCAGGACTTCGGGGTCGTGAACTGGCTGCTCGGGCTGGTCGGGATCGCTCCCGTGCCCTGGCTGACGTCGGAGAACGCGGCGATGGCCACGGTGATCCTGGTCTATGTCTGGCAGCAGTTCGGGTTCTCGTTCCTGCTGTTCGTGGGCGGGTTGAACAACATCCCCAAGGAGGTGCACGAGGCCGCCTCGATCGACGGCGCGACCGGGCTGCGCAAGCACCTGAGCATCACGCTGCCGCTGCTGTCGCCCACGCTGCTGGTCGCGTCGGTGGTCGGCATCATCAACGCGCTCCAGGTCTTCGAGCAGCCCTATGTGCTCACCGACGGCGGGCCCGGCGACGCCACCCGCACCGTGGTGATGGTCATCTACGAGAGCGCGTTCCAACAGCTCCGCTTCGGCGCGGCCTCGGCGGTGGGCGTGCTGCTGTTCGTGCTGATCATGGCGGTCACCGCCCTCCAGTTCCGGCTCAGCCGGCGTTTCGTCCACTACCAGTGAGCCGGGTGAGTCCCTTGAGCCAAGCAACCCTGTCCCTGAGTCGCACCCGGCACTCCCTCGCGCCGTGGGCCCGGATCGCCGCGCTGGCCGTGTGCGCGCTGCTGACCCTGGGTCCGGTCATCTGGACCGTCTCCACATCGCTGCGCACCCCGGCTGAGGCCTTCGACCTGCCGCCGAGCATCATCCCGACGAGCCCGTCGGCCGAGGCGTACCGCGGGGTCTTCGACCAGATCGACGTCTGGCTGCTCGCCCTCAACTCCACGCTGGTGACCGCGCTGATCGCGGTGGGCCAGATGATCACGGCGGGTCTGGCCGGATACGCCTTCGCCCGCCTCGAATTCCGGTTCAAGAAGCCGCTGTTCGGGCTGGTCCTGGCGACCATGATGGTGCCGTTGCAGGTCACCATCGTGCCGGTGTTCCTGGTGCTGAAGTCGATGGGCCTGACCGACACCCTGCTCGGTCTGATCATCCCGGCCTTCCCGACCGCGTTCGGGACCTTCCTGATGCGCCAGTACTTCCTGGGCATGCCCAAGGACCTGGGCGAGGCGGCGATGCTGGACGGCTGCGGGCCCTGGCGGATCTTCCGGTCCGTGTACGCCCCGCTGGCCGCGCCTGGCCTCGCGATCGTCGGCGTACTGGCGTTCAACTACCACTGGAACGAGTTCTTCCGCCCACTGATCCTGGAGACCTCCGGCCAGAACTACACCCTTCCGCTGGGGCTGGTCTCGCTCCAGGGCAACCTCGGCACCGGCTCCATCTCGGTGGTGCTCGCCGGTGTGGTCCTCTCCATGATCCCCGCCGTCGCCGTGTTCGTCGTCGGTCAGCGCCCTCTCCGCGAGGGCATCACGTCCGCAGGAGTCAACCGTTGAGCCTCGCAGCTCGCTCCACGGACCCCGGCGCACCGCGTTTCAGGGTCCGTCCACCCGCCAACTGGCTCAACGACCCCAACGGGCCGTTCCGTTGGCGGGACCGCTACCACCTCTTCTACCAGCACAACCCCGACGCTCCGGTGCACGCGAACGTCCACTGGGGCCACGCCTCCAGCGCCGACCTCGTCCACTGGGAACACCATCCGATCGCGCTCACCCCGACACCCGGCGGCCCCGACGAGGCGGGCTGCTGGTCGGGCTGCGTGGTCGACGACGACGGCGTGCCGACGGCCGTCTACACGGGCGTCGACCGGAATCACACCGGCATCGGCTCGATCTGTCTGGCGCGGGCGCTGATGCCGGAGGACGAGACGCTCACCGACTGGCGGCCCCTGCCCGCACCGGTCGTGACCGGCCCGCCGGCCGGACTCGACGTGGTGATGTTCCGCGACCCGTTCGTGTTCAGGAGCGGCGGTCGGCGCTGGGCACTCGTCGGCGCGGGGCACGCGGACGGCACGCCGTCCGTGCTGCTGTACGACTGCGACGACCTGGCCGACTGGCGGTTCGCCGGAGTGCTCCTCGACGGTGACGACCCGATGGCCGCGAAGATCCTCGGCGGCAAGGCGGTGGGCTGGGAGTGCCCACAGCTCTTCGAGACGGCGGGCGGGGAATGGGTGCTGGTGCTGTCGCTGTGGGACGGAAACCCGTGTGACACCGGGTATCTGACGGGACGTCTGCGGGCCGAAGGCGAGGGCGAGTTGCGCTTCGAGCCCCGTACCGGCGGGCGGCTGGACCACGGCCGTGACTTCTACGCGCCCGCGGTACTCCAAGAGCCGGACCGGACGTTGATGTGGGGCTGGTCCTGGGAGGCCCGTGAGCAGGAGGAGGTCGATCGCGAGGGGTGGGCCGGAGTCCTGACCGCCCCGCGTGTCGTGGACGTCCATCCCGACGGATCCCTGCGGGTCGTACCGGCGCCGGAGCTCGAACTGCTGCGTGCCGCCGAGCCGTTCGTCACGGCGACGACACGTCGCGCGGCGCTGCCGGAGGCGTACGACCTGACCGTGACCGCGTCCGACCGCACCACCGTGAGCCTGCTGCGGTCCGCCTCGGGCGCGGAGCTGACCGTGCTGCTGGACCCGGACGAGGGCACCGTGACGCTCGACCGCGGTGACTGGCTCCGGACACGGCCCGAGCGGCCGGCGCCGATCGTGGTGCGGGCGCCGGCGGGGGAGGTGCGGATCCTCGTCGACGGATCGCTGTTCGAGCTGTTCGTCGGTGACCGGGCGATGGTCACCGAGCGGGTCTACCGGCGGCCGGACGATGTCGCCGAACTCGCCGTGACCGGCGCCGCGGCCACGGTCACCGGCTGGGAACTGGTCCCACCGACGCCCGGCTGATCACCGGGCAGGCCAGACGCCGTACCGTCGCGGGCGGCGTCCGGCCCGTCTCGATGGCGTCGAGGAGCAGGCGCGCGGCCGCGTCGCCCATCTCGCGGTGGGGCAGCGCGACGCTGGTGAGGGGCGGGGTGAGGAACTCGGCCATGTGTTCCTGGTCGTCGTAGCCGACCACCGAGAGTTCGGTGGGGACGGCGATGCCGAGCCGGGTCGCGGCGTGCAGGGCGCCCGCCGCGACCCGGTCGTTGTAGCAGAACATCCCAGTGGGCCGCCGGTCGGCGGGGACGCCGTCGAGGACGCGCATCGCGCCGGCGTACCCGCCGGAGATCTCGCCGCCGCTGCGGACGACCCACTCCTTGGGCACGGTGATCCCCTCGGCGCGCAGCGCGTCCCGGAAGCCGCGCAGCCGGTCGACGGAGGCGATGTCGTCCTGCCCGCCCACCATGGCGACCCTGTGGTGGCCCTGGTCCAGCAGCAGCCGGGCCGCCGTACGGCCGCCCGCGCGCTCGGCGGGGATGACGGCGGGCAGCGAGTCGTCCTCGGGCAGGCAGTTGGCGAGCACGGAGTGGGTGCGGTGCAGGCCCTCCGGGACACGGACGCGGCGCAGCGACATCGCCGCGTAGATGATGCCGTCCACCCGCCGGTCGAGGAGTTCGGCGACGGCCGCGTCCTCCTTGGCCGGGTCGCCGCCGGAGTCGATGGTCAGCACGAGGTGCTCGCTGTCCCAGGCGGTCTCCATGGCGCCGCGCAGCAGCCGGCCCGCGAAGGGCGAGGAGGCGATCTCGTCGGTGACCAGGCCGATCACGGCCGTACGGCGGCGGCGCAGGCCGCGGGCGACGGGGTCCGGGCGGTAGCCCAGCTCGGTGGCGGCGCGGCGGATGCGCTCCTGGGTGGCGGGCGAGAGGTTGCCCTCGGCGCGGCCGTTGAAGACGAAGGACACCGCCGTGTGCGACACCCCGGCCAGCCGGGCGACATCGCGCGACGTGGGACGCCCGGGTCCCGCCGGATGCCTCTCCTCGGTGCCGCCCATGCCGTCCGCCGCCCTCATGCCCACCCGCCCGGTTGATCAATCCTCACCCTATCCGTGACGCTGGTTGTACGGCACAGTCGAGGGAAGGTCCCACAGTGATCAGCATTCCGCTGCACACTCTCAACGACGGTACGACGATCCCCGGCATCGGTCTGGGTACCTGGCCGATGGACGACGCCCAGGCGGAACAGGCGGTGGTGGAGGCCCTGGAGCTGGGCTACCGCCTCGTCGACACCGCGACGAACTACCGCAACGAGACGGGGGTGGGCCGGGGCGTCGCGCGCAGTGACGTTCCGCGCGAGGACGTGGTCGTGACCACGAAGCTCCCGGGCCGGCACCACGGCTACGAGGAGACCCTCGCCTCCTTCGAGGAGTCCCGGAGCCGTCTGGGCCTCGAATACGTCGACCTGTACCTGATCCACTGGCCGCTCCCCCGCGTCGACAAGTACGTCGACTCCTGGCGGGCCATGATCAAGCTTCGCGAGGACGGTCTGGTCCGCTCGATCGGCGTCTCCAACTTCACGCCCCAGCACATCGAGCGGCTGGAGAAGGAGACCGGCGTCCTGCCCTGCGTCAACCAGATCGAGCTGCACCCGCTCTTCCCTCAGGACGAGCTGCGTGCCTTCCACACCAGCAAGGACATCGTCACCGAGAGCTGGAGCCCACTGGGACGCGGCACCAGCCTCCTGGCGGACCCGGTCGTCAAGGGCATCGCCGACGCCCTCGGGGTGACTCCCGGCCAGGTCGTCCTGCGCTGGCACACCCAGTTGGGCGCCCTGCCCATCCCCAAGTCGGCGAACCGGGAGCGGCAGCGCGAGAACCTCGACATCTACGGCTTCACCCTGGACGCCACCCAGATGGCCGCCGTCGCCGACCGGGACCGTCGCCGGCTGGGCGGGGATCCCGAGGTGCACGAGGAGTTCTGAGCGGGAGTCGCGGGCGCCCTCGGGGGGTACTCGGGGCGCTCGGAAAGGAGGCGCTCGTGGGTGAGAAGGACCAGCTGCGGGAGTACCGCGGCAAGCGTGACTTCGGTCGGACGCGTGAGCCGGAGGGGCGCTCGGCCGCCGCCGGTGCGGAGCCCCGGTTCGTGGTACAGATCCATGACGCCAGCACCCTGCACTTCGACTTCCGGCTCCAGGTGGACGACGTACTGAAGTCCTGGTCGGTGCCGAAGGGACCCTCCGACGATCCGCACGACAAGCGGCTCGCGATGCCCACCGAGGATCATCCGCTGGACTACGAGGACTTCGAGGGCGTGATCCCGAAGGGCGAGTACGGCGGTGGCACAGTGATCGTCTGGGACAACGGCACATACGAGCCGCTCAGCCATGACCGCAAGGGCAGGCCGGTCGACTTCGGCGAGTCGCTGGAGCGCGGTCATGCCACGTTCCGGCTGAGCGGGTCGAAACTGCACGGCGAGTACGCCCTCACCCGGATCCGCGGCGGGCAGGACGACCGGGAGGCGTGGCTGCTGGTGAAGGCCGGCAAGGGGCGGGCCCACGCGCACGGCACGCCCGATCCGTACCGGGCCCGTTCGGTACGGACCGGCCGCACCCTCGCCCAGGTCGCCGCGGACGGCGACGAGGGCTGACGGTGGCGACCGGACTGCTGGACACGCTCCCCGACGAACAGCGGCGGCTGCTGCGACCGGCGCGCCCCGGGGCGGACCTGGCCGCGCAGCCGATGCTGGCCACGCTGAGCGACCGGCGGGACTTCTCCGGCGAGGACTGGCTCTTCGAACGGAAGCTGGACGGGGTGCGGGTGCTGGCGGTGCGTGAGGGCGGCCGGACCTCGCTGCTGTCCCGCTCGGGCCGCCGGATCGACGCCACGTACCCGGAGGTCGTGGACGCGCTCGGCGAGCAGTCCTGCGAGGACTTCACCGTCGACGGGGAGATGGTCGCGTTCTCGCGGGGCCGCACCGACTTCTCGCGGCTCCAGCAGCGGATGGGCCTGACCCGGCGGCAGGACGTGGAGGCGAGCGGTGTCGCGGTGACGTACTACGTCTTCGACCTGCTCAGGCTGGACGGGCAGGACATCACGCGGCTGCCGCTCAGGGCCCGCAAGTCCTTGCTGCGGCGGGCGCTGTCCTATCGCGCGCCGCTGCGGATGTCGACCCACCGCAACGACGGCGGGGCCGACCTCCTGGCCGACGCCTGCGCCCGGGGCTGGGAGGGTCTGATCGCCAAGCGGGCCGACGGGGACTACCAGCCGCGCCGGTCCCGGGACTGGCTCAAGCTCAAGTGCGCTCAGGGGCAGGAGTTCGTCGTCGGCGGGTTCACCGAGCCGGCCGGGAGCCGGGTGGGGCTCGGTGCGCTGCTGCTCGGCTACTACGAGGGCGGGCGGCTGCGGTACGCGGGCAAGGTGGGCACCGGTTTCGACCGGGGCACGCTGCTGGAACTGCGGGAGCGTCTGGACGGGATGCGGGTGTCGCGGTCGCCGTTCGACGGGCCGGTGCGTCAGGCGGACGCGCGCTGGGTGAGGCCTGAACTGGTCGCGCAGATCGACTTCACCGAGTGGACGCGTGACGGCATGCTGCGGCATCCGCGCTATCTGGGGCTGCGGGACGACAAGGCGGCCGAGGAGGTCGTACGGGAGCTGCCGGCGGGGCGGGCCTGAGGCCGAGCGCGTTCGACGTCCGGCGAATTCGGCGGATCTTGTGGTTCCGCCCCCAACTCGCTTTTCCCGCCTCTATGTTCACGGCGACAGCGCTCTCGCCCCAGGAGGCTCCTCGTATGCGCTCCGCCCTCCGCACCACCGTCACCGGCGCCGTGGCCGCCGCCACCGTCCTTGTCGCCACGCCCGCCCAGGCGACTCCGCCCGGGCCGGGTGTCACCGCCCGGACGATCAGTCAGAAGACCGTCGGCGACACCGACTACATCCTTCGGGAGGTCACCATTCCGCCGGGTCAGGCCACCGGCTGGCACTACCACGACGGCCCGCTGTACGCCTTCGCGCAGCAGGGCACACTGAGCCACTACGACTCCACCTGCGCCTCCGACGGCGTCTACCCGAAGGGCAGCTTCATCCAGGAGCCGGCCGGACCCGGCAATGTGCACATAGGCCGCAACGAGGGCGCCACGCCGGTCGTCCTCGATGTGCTCTACGTGCTGCCGCACGGCGCGCCGTTCTCCGAGGACGCGCCGAACCCGGGCTGTTCGTTCCAGTGATCACACCGGCGGCAGCGGTTGTTCCGCCCAGATCGTCTTGCCGCTGCCGGTCTGCCGGCTGCCCCAGCGCCGGGTGAGCTGGGCGACCAGCAGCAGTCCGCGGCCGCCCTCGTCGTAGGCGTGGGCCCGGCGCAGATGCGGGGAGGTCGAACTGCCGTCGGAGACCTCGCAGATGAGGGTGCGGTCGCGGATCAGCCGGAGCTGGATGGGCAGTGCGCCGTACCGGATGGCGTTGGTGACGAGTTCGCTGACGACGAGTTCGGTGACGAAGGCCGCCTCGTCCAGCCCCCACGCGGTCAGCTGGTCGGTGGCCGCCTGCCGGGCGGTCGCCACATGCTCGGGGTCGGGCGCCACGTCCCATGTCGCGATGCGGTCGGCGCCCAGGGCCCGGGTGCGGGCCACCAGCAGGGCCACGTCGTCGCTGGGGTCCTCCGGCAGGACGGCCTTGAGCACTCCGTCGCACAGCGCGTCGAGGCTCTCGGCGGGTGCGGTCAGCGCGCGGCACAGTTCGGCGGTGGCGTGGTCGATGTCGCGGTCGCGGTCCTCGATGAGACCGTCCGTGTACAGGGCGACCAGGGCGCCCTCCGGCAGCTCCAGCTCCATGGCCTCGAAGGGCAGTCCCCCGACGCCGAGGGGCGGCCCGGCGTTCATCTCGACGACCTGCGTGGTGCCGTCGGGCAGGACCAAGGCCGGCGGCGGATGGCCGGCGGCGGCGAGGCTGAGGCGGCGGGTGACGGGGTCGTAGACGGAGTAGAGGCAGGTGGCGCCCAGTTCGGCGACCTCCTCGGAGTCGTCCCCGGCCAGATGGGTGACGAGGTCGTCGAGGTGGGTGAGGAGTTCGTCGGGCGGCAGATCGACGTCGGCGAGGGTGCGCACGGCCGTGCACAGGCGGCCCATGGTGGCCGACGACGGGATGCCGTGTCCGACGACGTCACCGACGACGAGGGCGACCCGGCTGCCGGACAGCGGGATCACGTCGAACCAGTCGCCGCCGATGCCGGCCTGCGATCCGGAGGGCCGGTAGCGGTGGGCCACGTCGACGGCCGCCTGTCCGGACAGCCCCCGGGGCAGCAGGTTGTGCTGGAGGGCCAGCGCGGTGGTGCGTTCCCGGGCGAAGCGGCGGGAGTTGTCGATGCAGACGGCGGCCCGGCTGGCGAGCTCCTCGGCGAAGACGGCGTCGTCGCCGCCGTATTCGTCGGACTGTCTGATGCGTACGACGACCGCGATGCCGAGCGTGATGCCACGGGCCCGTAGCGGCACCGCCATCATCGAGTGGGCGCCGACGCGGTGGCGCCGGCCGTCCGGGGCCCGGGAGTTGCGTTCCGCGACCCACCGCATGAACGCCGGCTCGCCCGCCTGGCTCTGCATGACCCGGCTTTCCAGGATGGCCCGGGCCGGCGGCGAGAACGGCGGGTAGTGGTCCACCTCGCCGAGGTGCACGGCCGCCTCCGGGGTGCCCTCGGTGCCGGAACCGTGGGCGACCCGGCGCAGGGCGATGTCGGTGCCGGACAGCGCGGGCGGCTCCTCCGAACCCAGGACCCAGTCGAACAGGTCGACGCTGGCGAAGTCGGCGAACCGGGGCACCACGACCCCGATCAGCTCCTCGGCGGTGCGCACCACGTCCAGAGTGGTGCCGATGGCGGCGGCGGCCTCGTTCAGCAGGGCCAGCCGCTGCCGCGCCCAGTACTGGTCGGAGCTGTCGAATGCGGCGAGCGCGGTCCCGATCAGCTCGCCGGAGGGGTCCCGCACCGGCCACATGTCGGTCGTCCAGGCGTGCTCGCGGTTCAGGGCCGGGGCGCCCGTGAAGCTCTCGTAACGCACAGGCCGACCCGTCTCGGTGACCTGGCGCATGTGCCACAGAAAGCCCCGGCCGTGGACGTCGTCCGCCACGGTGTCCGGGAAGTGACGGCCGAGCAGGGCCTCCTCCGGTACGCCCATGACCTTGCAGGCCGCCTCGTTGAGCCGCAGGTAGCGCTGCTGGGCGTCGAAGACGGACATGGACATGGAGGCCTGCTGGAAGGCCAGCTCCGCCAGGGTGAACTCGTGGGGGGCGGGCGGTTCGGCGGTGAGGACGTATCCCTCCGGTCGGCCGTCCTCACCCAGCACCTCGCACGCCGTCACGTTCAGGGCTATGGTCGAGCCGTCCCGGTGACGCAGCACGGCGGTGCCGGTCAGCGCCGCCACGGCTTCGGGCGGTGGCTGCTCGGCGAGCAGGTCCCGCACCGGCCTCCCCACGGCGTGGGCGGCTTCCAGGCCCGTGAGCCGCCGGGCACCCTCACTCCACCCCTTCACCACACCCTGGGCATCGAGGATCACCGCGGCGGAGGCGCGCTCCATGTCGTCCAGCATGAGTCCTGGGCCGCACCGCATCAACCGCGACGCCGGGCTGCCACGCCTGCCCTCAGGACACTCGTGGCCGTCCGCTCACTTGCGCAGCGCGGCGAGGGCCCGGTCGGCGTGGGTGTTCATCCGCAGTTCGCTGCGGACGACCTCCAGGACGGTGCGGTCCTGCCCGATGACGAAGGTGGCCCGTTTGGTGGGGGCCAGCGTGAAGCCGCGCGTCACTCCGAACCGCTCGCGGATCTTGCCGTCGGCGTCGGACAGCAGCGGCATGCCGAGGGTGTGGCGGTCGGCGAACTCCTGCTGGCGTTCGACCGCGTCCCCGCTGATGCCGACGGGCCGTGCGCCGACGGCGGCGAACTCGGCGGCGAGATCCCGGAAGTGGCAGGCCTCCGCGGTGCAGCCGGGGCTGAGGGCGGCGGGATAGAAGAAGAGGACCACTGGTCCCTCGGTGAGCAGTTCGGTGAGACTGCGGACGGTGCCGGTCTCGTCCGGCAGCTCGAAGTCCTCGGCCTTGTCGCCGACCTCCACTCGGGCGCTCACGACCGGCCCTCCGCGTTCCTGGCGACACCGCGGGCCCACAGCACCAGCGGGATCTGCAGTGGCAGCCGGCCGAAGGCCACGGCCTGCTGCCGGGCCGGGCGGTGCCGCCAGTCGACGGCCATCTTCACGTTCGCCGGGAACACACCGACGAAGAAGGCCGCCGTGGCCAGCGCGGCGGCCTTGCGGGTGCGCGGCAGCGCCACTCCGGCGGCCAGCGCGAGCTCCGCGACGCCACTGGCGTACGTCCAGGTCCGGGGTGTCCCGGGCAGGGAGCTCGGCACGACCGCGTCGTACTGGCGTGGGACGGCGAAGTGGGTGACCCCGGCGGCGGCCAGCAGGCCGGCGAGCAGCAGGGGCGAGCGTTCGGACCGGGGCACGGATCCTCCTTGGATGGCCTGCCGCGGGATGCTACCGGAGGGTAGATCCGGCTCCGTCATCCGCCCCCGCCTGTTCATTCGCCCTGGTGTGTACGGCGGTTGTGGGTTCCCGGGGTGTAACCGAAGGAGCGGCGGAAGACGTCGATGAAGGCGCTGGCGGAGGACCAGCCGCAGCGGTGGGCGACCGTGGTGACGGGGGTGTCCTCGGCGAGCAGACGCAGCGCGTGGTAGAGGCGGGACTGGGTGCGCCACTGCGGGAACGTCATGCCGAACTCGCCGCGGAAGAGCCGGCTGAGGGTGCGCTCGCCGACCCCGGTCGCGGCGCCGAGCGCGGCGAGGGTGCGCGGGTCGGCCGGGTCGGCGTGTACGAGCGCACAGACCGCGGCCAGACGTGGATCCGTGGGCGTCGGCAGCCGCAGTGGCTGCTGCGGCGAGGCGCGCAGCTGGTCGCGGAGCACGGCGAGCAGGCGGCGGCGCTCCGGGCTGTCGTCGTCGGGGTCGCGGGTGTAGGCGAGGATCAGCTCGCGCAGGAGCGGGCTGACGGCGAGGACGGTGGGGGCGTCCAGGCCGAGCAGATTGTCCTCGGCGGGCAGGCCCACCAGGTACAGGTCGAGATGGCCGTGGGCGCGATGGGCGTGCGCGGTGCCTGCGGGGACCCAGATGGCGCGGTTGCCGGGCGCGAACCAGGTGCCGGCGTCGGTGGTGACGGCGAGGACGCCGGAGCCCGCGTAGACGATCTGGTGGTCGTCGTGCCGGTGGGCGTCGACGCGTTCCCCAGCGGCCAGGACCTTGGCGCGGGTCGGTGCGGTCGGGGTGTGGCGGATGTTCGACACACTTCGGCAGATTATCGGAAGCGGGCCAGGGTCGCGGATGGCGACGATCGCAGCGTGACCGAGAAACGCAGTCGAGCGATCACTCTGATGTCCCTGGGCCATGCCTGTGTTGACGTGTACCAAGGTGCCGTCGCGGCCCTCGTCCCCTTCTTCGTCGCCGAGCGCGCCTACAGCTATGCCGCCGCCTCGGGTGTCGTCCTCGCCGCGTCCTTGCTGTCGTCGGTGGTGCAGCCGCTGTTCGGGGCGCTCACCGACCGGTGGGCGATGCCCTGGCTGCTGCCGCTGAGCGCGCTGACCGGCGGTGCGGGGGTGGCGCTGAGCGGTGTCACGGACTCCTACGCGCTCACGCTGGCGGTGGTGGCCGTGTCCGGGATCGGGGTCGCCGCGTACCACCCGGAGGCGGCCCGCGCGGCCCGCGCCGCCTCGCGGGGCAGTCATACGGCGATGGGCTGGTTCTCCCTCGGCGGCAACGTCGGTTTCGCCCTCGCGCCGCTGCTGGTGGCGGCGGTGATCGCCACCGGCGGACTCGGCGCCTCTCCCCTGCTGTTCGTACCGGCCGTCGTGGGGGCGGCCCTGTGCGCGGCCGCGGTGCGTTCGGCCGGGGGCCGTGGTGCGGCCGTCGGCAAGGGCGAGGGCGCCGGCACCGACGACTGGCCGTCGTTCCTGCGTCTGTCCGGCGCGATCATGTGCCGGTCGGTCGTGTTCGTCGGCCTGAGCGCGTTCGTGTCCTTGTACGTCCGTGAGCGGACCGGCGACGGGGAGGTGGCCGGCACGGCCGCGCTGTGCGTGCTCTACGCGGGCGGCGCGGTGGGCACCGTGGCCGGGGGCCGGCTCGCCGAGCGGTACGGGCGGCTCACGGTCGTACGCCGGGCGTACGCGCTGTCGGTGCTCGCGGTGGCCGGAGTGGTGCTCGTGCCGGGGCCTTCGGTGTATCCGTTCGTCGCGCTGACGTCGGCCGGCCTGTACGTCCCGTTCTCGTTGCACGTGACGCTCGGCCAGGACTATCTGCCCCGGCGGGTGGGCACCGCGAGCGGTGTGACGCTGGGGCTGGCCGTGAGCGTGGGCGGGCTCGCCGCCCCGGCCATCGGCGCGCTGGCCGACGCCACCTCGCTGCGGACGGCACTCGTCCCGCTCATCGCCCTGCCCGCGCTGGGGCGGCTGCTGCTGTGCGGGCTACGGGAGCCGGCCTCGCCCGGACGGGCCGCGCCTGCTCCCGGCCCGTCCGATCAGCGCCCTCGCGCGGCGTCCGCGTGAGCGTCCGGGTCAGGTGGTCAGGCAGTCCCGGACGGTGCCGTCGGCTGCTGTTCGCTGTCCTCGTCGACGGCGTGGGTGAGGAAGTCGTCGACCATGCGGTGGAAGAGGGTGGCCAGCTGGCGCAGTTCCTCGGGCGACCAGTCGGACAGGGCGAGCTGCATGCCCCGGGCGCCGGCGTCACGGACCCGCGCGATGGCCTGCCGGCCGGCCTCCGTGAGCTCGATGCGCTGGGCCCGGCGGTCCCGGGGGTCCGGGACGCGGGTGACGTAACCGGACTTCTGCAACTGCTGCACCGTGCGCGTGACATGCGAGGCCTCCACACCGAGCCGCCCGGCCAGCTCCCCCGGGCGCAGCGGCTCCGAGTCGGCGACCTGACGCAGCAGCGCCACGGCCGCCCGGTCCAGCGGCACGCCGGCCAGGGCCATCAGTCGGTCGTGCTGGCGGGCCCGCGTACTCAGATAGGTGATGCGGGTGAGCGCGCGCTCGATCTCGACCACTTCCGGGGACGCGGGCGTGTCGGGGAGTTCGGGGAGCGGTGGTCTGGACATGGTGACCAACTTTACCATCTCATTGCGTAACGCAATTAATTTGGTAACTCCTTGTGCGGCGGCGTCAGCGGGTGGGCGTGACGGGTGCCAGCCACATGCCGACGACCGCGTCGGTCAGGCCCGTGGCGGCGTCGGCCCAGGTGGAGCGCGGGGTGGGGGTGTGCTCGGCGAGGGCACGCTCGCGCTCGGCGGCCACGTGCACGATCAGGTGGCGGACCATCTCGCCGCGTTCGGCGCGGACCTCGGCCGGGAGGTCGGGCAGACAGCGGTTCAGGCCCTCGATGATCGTCTGGAGGGACGGGGCGGTGAGGGCCTCCTCGACCATGATCCGGTGCAGTGCGGGATCGGCGACGACCTGGGCGCAGAAGCGCGCGTACCAGGTGGGGCTGCCGAGCGCGGCGAGGTGTTCGAGGGAGGGGCGGACCAGGCAGTCCACCCAGCCGCGTACGTCGTCCGGGTCGGCCAGGTCGGCGACCAGGCGGGCGCGGATCTCCTCGATACGGACGGAATGGCGGCGGACGATGGCGCGGACCAGGTCGGTCTTGGTGCCGAAGTGGTAGCCGACGGCGGTGTTGTTGCCCTGTCCCGCGGCCTCGCTGACCTGGCGGTTGGACACCGCGTACACGCCGTGCTCGGCGAAGAGCCGCTCGGCCGCCGTCAGCAGCAGCTCCCGGGTCGCGCCCGCCTGTTCCTCCCGCAGCGTCCTGCCTGCCATGATCACCACCGCACCGGGACTTCGCACCGCCGGTCGACGGCCAGTCCCTGGGGCCGCCGCGGCTTCGCTCCCTACAATCTAAGTCACTTGATTGAACGGGATGTGAGCGTGGTGGAGCGGGCTCCATCTGCGTCCTGGGTGCCCGCACCCCTCGCGCGGGCCTCGGCGCCTGGCTGCCCGAGACGGTTCTCCTCGTCCGGCGCATCGCCGGAGCCAAGCGGCGACTGACCGCCAGCTGGACGGGGCGGGAGATCCCCGAGGCGCACCGGAGCACCGACGGACCGCTGACTGAACGTCTGCGCACGGCCGTGCGCGATCCCGGCACGCTCACCGCTCTGCGCTCGATGCTCGCCCACTGCGTCTACGGCGCGCTGGTCGTGCGCGCAATGCCGCTGCGGCCGGCTGGTCGACCGCGCTGCCCGGGTCGAGCGGCTGACCGCGACCCGGGCCGATGCCATCGCCGCGCACGGCGCCGAGCTGCGCCGAATCGAGCGGGACCTGCACGACGGCGCCCAGGCCCGGCTGGTGTCGCTGTCCATGCGGATCGGGCCGGCCCAAGCGGGCCTAAGACCGTGATCCGGACGCCGCGCGAAAGCTGCTGCAGAACGCCCAGGAGCAGGCCGAGGAGGCGCGGCGGTGGAGGCGGCCGGCTACTTCGTGGTGGCCGAGGCATTCACCCACGTGGCCCAGCACAGCGGCTCGCACTGCCGCGGTCCGCCTCACGCGGACCAGCACGGACCAGGGGTCGCCATGGCCGACGAGGGCCAGGGCGGCATTGACGAGTCCGCCGGATCAGGCCCCCGGGGTACGGCGGCGGGTTGCGGCGCTCGACGGGAGCGTACGGGTGTCGAGTCCGGTCGGGGGGCCGACGGTGGTCGAGGGGGAGCTGCCGTGCGTGTCGTGGGGACGGGCCCGCTCCGCCTGGGGGATGACCTTGCGCGCGGCGGCGTACTGCGTTTCGAGTACCGGCCTGTCGGCGGACGCACGACGACAGGCCGAGCCGTTCCCTGGAAGCTGTAGCCGACCGCCCCGGAACCGGAAGAACCCGCTCATGACCATCCGCGTACTGCTCGCCGACGACCAGGCCCTGCTGCGGGCCACCTTCCGGATCCTGATCGACTCCTGTGCGGACATGGAGGTGGTCGCCGAGGCCACCGACGGCGCCGAGGCCGTCGACCTCGCCCGGACCCACCGTCCCGACCTGGTCCTGATGGACATCCGCATGCCCGGCACCGACGGACTGGCCGCCACGTCCACGATCTGCGCGGACCCGGACCTCGCGGCGGTTCGGGTGCTGATCCTGACCACGTTCGAGATCGACGCGTATGTGGCGCAGGCGCTGCGGGCCGGCGCGAGCGGCTTCCTCGGCAAGGACGTCACCGCGGACGTGCTGCTCGACGGCATCCGCACCGTGGCCGCCGGCGAGTCCCTGCTCTCCCCCACCGCGACCCGCACGCTGATCACACGGTTCCTGGCCTCTCCCGCCGAGAGCTCCCAGTCGGCCGCCCCCGATGACCTCGCCGCCCTGACCGCGCGCGAGCGGGAGGTCATGGCCTGGGCGGCCGAGGGGCACTCCAACGAGGAGATCGCCGGGAAGCTCTTCGTCAGCCCGCTGACCGTGCGCACCCATGTGCACCGCGCCATGACGAAGCTCGGTGCCCGTGACCGTGCCCAACTCGTGGTGATGGCCTATCAGTCGGGTCTGGTGCGAGCCCTGCCGCCGAACGCGGACCAGTGACGGACGGGCCGCCGATCAGGGGAAATCAACGGCCGGGGCGCGTGAGGGAGGGCGGGGCCGTCGAGAACTGACCCGTGACCCTGCCGCTGATCCCTCCGATGCTCGCCACGCCCGGCACCCTGCCGCCCGCCGCGCAGGACGCGCGCTGGGCGTACGAGACCAAGCAGGACGGCCAGCGTGCGGTGGCCTATCTGGCGGGGGACGGCACGCTGCTGCTACGGGCCCGTTCCGGCGAGGACATCACGGGCGCCTACCCCGAACTGCGGCCGCTCGGTGACGCGCTCGGCACCACGTCCGCCGTGCTGGACGGGGAGATCCTGGCGCTGGACGAACAGGGGCGTGCGAACTTCCAGTTGCTGCAGTCCCGCATGGGTCTGGTGCACGCCCCGGCGCGTGCCGTCAGGATGGCCGCGCGGACTCCCGTCCAGCTGGTGCTGTTCGACGTGATGCACCTGGCGGGCCGCTCGCTGCTCCAGGTCCCCTATTCCCGGCGCCGCGGACGGCTGGAGGAGCTGGACCTCGACGGGCCATTCTGGTCGACGCCGGGCGCCCTGGTGGGACACGGCGCACAGGCGCTGGAGGCCACCCGCGAGTACGGGCTCGAAGGCCTGGTGTGCAAGCGGCTGGACTCGCTGTACGAGCCCGGGGTGCGCTCCCGCGCCTGGATCAAGATCCGCAACATGCACAGCGAGGATGTGATCGTCGGCGGCTGGCTGCCCGGCAAGGGACGGATCGCGGGCCTGCCGGGCGCACTGCTGGTCGGGCAGTTCACGCCCGGCGGACGGCTGCGGTACGTCGGCGGCGTGGGCACCGGCTGGAGCGAGGCAGAGCGGACCGAGCTCGCCGAACTGCTGCGGGCCGGCGCGACGGACGTATGCCCCTTCGATCCCGTGCCCCATGTCGCGGGCGCGCACTGGACGCTGCCCCGGCTGGTGGGCGAGGTCCGCTACAGCGTCCGCACCCGGTCGGGGTTGCTGCGTCAGCCGTCGTGGCAACGGCTGCGACCGGACCTGACGCCGGAGGACTCGGCGGCCCATCTTCCCGACGACGCCTGACTCACAGGTTCGGCGGCAATTATGGCGGATTCAACTGGTCGTCGCAACACCTTGATCACGGAGGTGTGCGATGGGCCGAGACGAGAGGCAGAAGGTGCCGGAGGCGCCTGCGGGGGCGCGTCGGCAGTGGGCGGCGGATCGGGCGTTGCGGCCGCCGATGCGTT
>NZ_JBVKCZ010000018.1:0-187602 GCF_055634335.1 Streptomyces sp. NPDC111802
ACGAGCGCGGCCAGCATGAGCGCCGGGAAGCCCAGCATCATGAGGGCCGCCGCGGCCAGCTCGGCCGCGCTGCCCACCCGGGCGACGCGAATAGCGGTGGATATCACGGAGAACCTGCTCAGGGAGACGGGGCCGGTCTGAAGGGGGAAGGACTCAGGCCCCTGTGAATTCTTCGTGAACGAAGAATCGCAGAGGCCTGAATTCCATAAGGCTATTAAATCTTGATTATGCCATGCCGTCCTGGCGGTCCAGGACACTGGCCAGCGCCTGCTCGAAGCCGGACGCCTGGCCGGCGGGCGCGGTCGGGTCCTGCTGGCGGACGTCGATGACATGGCCGGTCAGCTCGGAGAGCAGCACGTCCAGGGAGGTCCGGGCCACGGCCTCGGAGGACAGCAGGGAGCCCGCGGGCTCCTGGCCGAAGGCCTTGGTGCGCATCGGGGTGGCGGTGCGCTCCGGGTTGATGCAGTTCACCCGGATGCCGTCGCCGGCCCACTCGTCGGACAGGGCCTGGGTGAGGTTCACCATGGCGGCCTTGGTCGAGGAGTACAGGCTGTACTCGGCGCGACCGCGGGTGTAGCTGCTGGAGGTGTACAGCAGCAGCTGTCCGTTGGTCTCGGACAGGTACTTGTACGAGGAGCGCGCGATCTGCACCGGGGCGAGGTAGTTGACCTTCAGCGCCTCCTCGATGGTGGCGTTGTCGGTCTCGGCGAGCTTGCCGATGCGCAGGACACCTGCGGTGTTGACGACGTAGTCGATGCGCCCGGTCTCGGCGTACGCCTTGGACAGCGCGTCGTCGACCTCCTCCGGGTTCTCCACGTGGGTGCCGGTGGTGGAGCGGCCCAGCGCGTACACCTTGGAGCCGTAGGACTCGGCGAGTTCGGCGATGTCCTTGCCGATGCCGTACGAACCGCCGAAGACCACGACGGTCTTGCCGGTCAGCAGCCGGCGGTAGGTCTCCTCGCTCGCCTGTTCGGGAGTGGCGGTGGAGGCCAGCTGGAACAGCTTGTCGGCGATGAAGACGTCGACGGGCTGGGTGACCTTCATGTTGTACTCGTCGCCCGCGACGACGTTGATCGGCACGTCCGGCAGGTACTTGAGCACGACGGAGCAGTCGTCGGTGGCCTGGAAGTTGGGGTCACCGGCCGCGACCTCGTAGGCCCGCTTGATCGTGGACAGCTTGAAGGCCTGCGGCGTCTGGCCGCGGCGCAGCCGGGAGCGGTCCGGGATCTCGGTGATGAACTCGCCGTCCTCACCGTGCGTGCGCGTGACGATGATGGTGTCGGCGGACGGGATGGCGACGTCGACGGCCTGGTAGCGCTCCAGCGCCACGACACAGTCGTCGATGACACGCTGTGACAGCAGCGGGCGTACGGCGTCGTGGAACAGGACGTTGAGGTCCTCGCCCTCGGCCAGGCCCTCGCCGAGGGCCTCGATGGCGCGCTCGGTCGTCTCGTTTCGCGTCGAGCCGCCCTCGATGATTTTCTTGACCTTCGTGAACCCGGCCTTGGCGACGATCTTCTCGATGTCCGGCACATACCCGGGCGCCATCAGCACGATGACGTCGTCGATCGAGTCGGCCTTCTCGAAGGTGGTCAGGGTGTGCTCGATGACTGCCTTGCCGGCGATCTTCAGCAGCTGCTTGGGGATCGACAGACCCACCCGCTGACCGGTACCCCCGGCCAGGATCACTGCGGTGGTACGGGGCTTGGCTATGCGCTGGGACACAGGTGACCTACCTTGTGGCGACTGGGAACTTGGAAATGGTCCCACTTGTGGTTACCGCAGTGCAAGGTGAGCGTCCCCGACTGCATATGTGCGCGCAACCTGTCATTCACCTTGTACGCATGGTCATTGCCGAGAGGCCCTCCGAAGGTTCCGGGTAATTGCTGTGAGTAACCGCACAGGTTCAGGGCAGTCGCAGCCGCTTGAGGCAACGGTGACCGACTACTCGCACGAGTTCCCCGGACGACGCCTGATGCACCGTGCGCGACTTGGCGGGCGCGGTGTGCCGCACGGGCGCGGCGGTACACGTTCCGGGCTTCGGCATAGCCGACAAAAGGCGCATGTCACCGAGACCCACTGCGGAGTTCGGATCTTCACATCACCGGGACCGGGACTGCACGTGTTCTTCATATGCGTCACGGCGCCGTTCCGGACGAGCTGTGAAAAGAGCTCCTCGGGCAGTTCATTGGCGCCGGAATTCCTTATTAAGATTCCGCAGCAATTCGGTCTCGACGCGGGTGAGTGAGCGATTCACCGCGTCCCGAAGGTCCCAGTGCCGTTCGGTCGGCCCGGCGTCAGGTTCCTGAGACCGCGCTGTGGGGGACCTGGGACTCGGATGAGTCCCGGGTCCCCCACCTGGTGCTACGGGAGTCAGACGACCTCGACGCCGGGCCGCCCCGCCTCGACCCGCAGCCGCGCCAGCGTGCTCGGCGTCGCCGTCTGCTGCCGGACCGTGTCCACGATCCGCACCTGCGCGTCGATGCCGTCACGGCGGATGTCGAAGAGGTGGTAGCCGCGATGGGCGTCGAGCAGCTTCCAGTGCGGGTTGTCCGGCAGACGCGGGTCCCACTCCTTGTGGAACGCGGCCTGGTCCTGATCGCCGTTGCTGGAGATGGACGTACCGACGAACTCGGCGCCGACGACGGCGGAGTCCGGGTCGGCGTAGTCCTCCTTGAGGTCGCTGATCATCGTCAGATGGCGGTCGCCGGTGAACACGACCGGGTTGCGGACGTGCTTCAACTCCTCCATCAGCTCGTTGCGTTCCACCTGGTAGCCGTCCCAGGCGTCGTAGAACCAGAGCTTGCCCGGGCCGACCTGGAGGTCGGTCTCGGCCATCATGATCTGCGAGCCGATCATGTTCCAGCGGGCCGGCGAGTGCCGCAGCCCGTCGATCAGCCAGTCCTTCTGCTCTGCGCCGAGCATGGTGAGCGAGGGGTCCTCGGCCGCCTCCTGGCTCTTGACCTGGTCGCTGCGGTACTGCCGGGTGTCCAGCACGCTGAGTCGGGCCAGTCGGCCGAACTCCAGGCGGCGGTACATCTGGATGTGCGGTCCCGTAGGGATGGCGCTCGCCCGGACCGGCATGTGCTCGTAGTACGCCTGGTAGCCGGCCGTCAGCCGGGCCACGAACGCGTCGTGCGACTGCTTGTCCGGGTCCTGCGGGATCTCGCCGGCGAAGTCGTTGTCGATCTCGTGGTCGTCGAAGGTCACCACGAAGGGCGCGTTCGCGTGCATCGCCGCGAGGTCCGGGTCGGTGCGGTACTGGGCGTACCGGTTGCGGTACTGCACCAGGCTGTACGGCTCACCCGTGCCCTCGTGCCGGCGCACGCCCGTCGACGACGGCGTCGACTCGTAGATGTAGTCGCCGACGAACAGGACGAAGTCGGGGTCCTGCTCCAGCATGTCGGCGTAGGGCGTGAAGTAGCCGTGCTGCCAGTTCTGGCAGGACGCCAGCGCCATGCGCAGCCGGCCGCCGGAACTGTACGGGTGGGGCGCGGTGCGGGTGCGGCCGGTCGGCGAGATCTGGCCGCCGGCGCGGAAGCGGTACCAGTACGTACGGCCCGGACGCAGCCGCCGTACATCGACGTGCACGCTGTGCCCCAGCTCGGCCCGGGCCTGGGCGACGCCCCGGCGCACCGGCTTGCGGAACCGCTCGTCCTCGGCGAGCTCCCACTCGACCGAGACGGCGGAGTCGGGCATCCCGCCACCGTTGAACGGGTCCGGCGCGAGCCGGGTCCACAGCACGATGCCGTCGGGGAGCGGGTCGCCCGAGGCGACACCGAGGCTGAACACGCCGTCGGGCAGCGGGGTTTCGGCGGCCCGGGCGGCGGTCGGCAGCCACAACTGGGCGGAGGCCGCGGCGCCGAGCACGGCGGCTCCGGCGGTCAGAAAGCGACGTCGGTCGGGGGACACGGACCCCATCCCTTGGGTCATCGGCGAACTCCCTTGCCTCGCTGGCCTCTTGGACACTTCGGATGCTCACGCTTCAGGGCGGTCCGCCCGTTGAACGGCATACTTCGCGTGCATGACAAACAGGGAGACAACAGGAAACCCGTCGCAGGGGCACGAGAACGTGCCCTTGCCGCGACGGGCCTGTCGATGGATCAGTCGGTGAACCCGGAGCCGAGCCGCGCGTTCGCCGCGACCGTGCCGAGCGTCCCGGCCCCGAAGGTGGCCGAGCCGGTGGGGGTGATCCCGGTCGAGGTGGACCTGAACACCCACACCGACCCGGCGTTCGCGTTCTCCCCCGGTGCGCCGACGACGAGTTCGGCACGGCCGTCGCCGTTGCCGTCGACGAGGTGGGTGGCGGCACCGAAGACATCGCCGGCCTCGGCCGCCCCCGGCACCCCGGCGGTGGCCTGGTTGACCCCCTTGGCGCCGGCACCGGTCAGTCCGTTCGCACCGCCGCGCAGTACGACGGCTCCGCCGGCGTTGCCCAGCCCGTCCAGGTCCTCGCCTGGGACGCCCGTCGAGACGTCGGCGTACCCGTCACCGTTGACGTCGGCGACCGAGACGTCGGTGCCGAAGCCGTCGGAGCGCTCGGCGGCACCCGGGACTCCGGCGCTGTCCTGGTTGACGTACTGCACCTTCGTGCCGACGGGCCCGTTCGCGGAGCCCGGGATGAGGGCGATCCGGCCACCCTTGGGGATCGGGGTGTCGAGGTCGCTGTCGTAACCGTCCACGGGACGGCCCACGACGATGTCCTCGTACCCGTCCCGGTTCACGTCGCCGACGCCGACAAACTCGCCGCCCTGCACCCGCAGCCCCCTGCTGTCGCGGACCACGGTCCCCTCGGCGAGGCCGTCGGGGGTGCCCCGCCAGTAGGTCACACGGCGGGCGTCGTACTCGTCGCCGTCGTTCATGGTGCCGACGACGTCGTCGATGCCGTCACCGTTCACATCGCCGGTGGCCAGGTCCAGGAACCGGGGGTCGGACTCGTCCGGGACGATCTGCTCGCCCCCGCTCGCGGAACCATCGCGCCCGAACGGCCCCTTGACGACCCGCAGTTTGAAGAGACTCTCGACGACCACGAGGTCCGCCGCCCCGTCACCGTTCACGTCACCGACGGTGAGCTGACCCCGGGCGCTGAGCCGGTCGTACGTGCTGTGCCCGTACGCCAGCGGCGCCCCGCCCGACAGCCCCTTCGCCCCACCCCACACGACCTGTACGAGCCCGGTCTCGGCGCCCCCTTCGACGGAGTCCTCGCCGGTGACGCCGACGATCAGGTCCGCGTAGCCGTCCCGGTCGAGATCGGCACTGCCGACCGCGCTGCCGAACCGGTCGCCGGTCTCGGCGGAGTCGGTGACGCCGGTGGTGTTCTGGCTGATGACCTGCTTGGACGCGGTCCTGAGCCCGCTCGCCGACCCGTACAGCACGGCGACGTACCCGGCCTGCCTCTTCCCGTCGACCGTGGCGTCGGGCGCCGCGACGGCCAGGTCGGAGTAGCCGTCGCCGTTGAAGTCGTCGTGCAGCCGCTTGGCGCTCGCGGCGGCGGCCGGGGCCTCGGTGGCCGCGTTGACGGCGGGGACCGTGAAGGCACCGGCCACGAGCGCGATTCCGGTGGCGAGGACGAGACGTCCGCGACGGGAGCGGGGCGTGCGGTGGTGGGGACGGGAGACCGGCAGATCCACGTCGACTCCGGGAGTGTGGAGGGCAGTTGGAGTGCGCGGAGAGATCGAGGATCTTGCTCCGCGCTGCCCTGTACGACTCACCGGGGGGTCAGGGGGTTGCCCTTGGATGCGCCACGAATTCACCCGGCGTTAACCGCTCCGGCCCCCCGTCCGGCCTTTGAGGCCCCCAGGGCGACGGCAACGCCGGGCACCGTGCCTTAGAAGGGCTCGAAGTCGTCGAACTCCTGTGCCGCCTCGTCCCGTTCGGCCTGCTTGTCACGCCTGCGCTGGGTCGCCGGGCGAGGCGCCTCGAAGCGGTGGTCCTCGCCACGCCGCCCGAGCATCTCCGCACCGGCCGTCAAGGACGGCTCCCAGTCGAAGACGACGGCGTTGTCCTCGGGTCCGATGGCGACGCCGTCGCCGGACCTGGCGCCCGCCTTCATCAACTCCTCCTCGACACCGAGTCGGTTGAGCCGGTCGGCGAGGTAGCCCACCGCCTCGTCGTTGTTGAAGTCGGTCTGCCGCACCCAGCGTTCGGGCTTCTCGCCGCGCACCCGGAACAGCGGCTCCCCGCCGACCTCCTCGCGCGTCACGGTGAAGCCCGCGTCGTCGACGGCCTTGGGCCGGATCACGATCCGCGTCGCCTCTTCCTTCGGCCGCGCGGCCCGCGCCCCGGCCACCACGTCCGCCAGCGCGAACGACAGCTCCTTCAGGCCCATGTGCGCCACGGCGGACACCTCGAAGACCCGGTACCCACGCGCCTCCAGATCCGGCCGCACCAGCTCGGCGAGGTCCTTGCCGTCCGGTACGTCGATCTTGTTCAGGACGACCATCCGCGGCCGGTTGTCGAGGCCGCCGTACTCCCGCAGCTCAGCCTCGATGATGTCCAGGTCGGAGACCGGGTCACGGTCGGACTCCAGCGTCGCGGTGTCCAGGACGTGCACCAGCACGCTGCACCGCTCGACGTGCCGCAGGAACTCCAGGCCGAGGCCCTTGCCCTGGCTCGCGCCCGGGATGAGCCCCGGCACGTCGGCGACGGTGTACACGGTCGAACCGGCCGTCACCACGCCGAGGTTCGGCACGAGGGTCGTGAACGGATAGTCCGCGATCTTCGGCTTGGCGGCGCTCAGCACGGAGATCAGCGAGGACTTGCCGGCGCTCGGGTACCCGACCAGCGCCACGTCGGCGACCGTCTTCAGCTCCAGGACGATGTCCTGGAGGTCCCCCGGCTCACCGAGCAGCGCGAACCCCGGCGCCTTGCGTCGCGCCGACGCCAGCGCGGCGTTGCCGAGCCCGCCCCGGCCGCCCTGCGCGGCGACGAACGAGGTGCCCTGCCCGACCAGGTCGGCGAGCACATTGCCGGCCTTGTCCAGCACCACCGTGCCGTCGGGCACCGTGAGCACCAGGTCCTGCCCGTCCTTGCCCGACCGGTTGCCGCCCTCGCCGGGCTTGCCGTTGGTGGCCTTGCGGTGCGGGGAGTGGTGGTATTCGAGCAGCGTGGTGATCGACTGGTCGACGGTGAGGATCACGTCCCCGCCGCGCCCGCCGTTGCCGCCGTCGGGCCCGCCGAGCGGCTTGAACTTCTCACGATGGACGGAGGCACAGCCGTGGCCTCCGCTACCCGCGGCGACGTGCAGTTCGACGCGGTCCACGAAGGTGGTCATGGTGGGGTGCCTCCAGCACTGCGAAAACGTAC
Organism: Streptomyces sp. NPDC111802; assembly: GCF_055634335.1. Lineage (NCBI taxonomy): Bacteria > Bacillati > Actinomycetota > Actinomycetes > Kitasatosporales > Streptomycetaceae > Streptomyces > Streptomyces sp. NPDC111802. The sequence goes on from NZ_JBVKCZ010000018.1 coordinate 7,306, forward strand.
GGATATGTCTCTTGCGTACTGCGTCTAATCTAAAACACGCGAAAGGCGGACCCGCCTTCCCGATCGGGAAGTGAGGTCCGCCTCGCGAAACGTTCGGTCGAAACCTTGAGTCAGGGGACTCAGGCGACCGGAACGATGTTCACGACCTTGCGGCCACGGCTGGTGCCGAACTCCACCGCACCGGCCTGCAGCGCGAACAGCGTGTCGTCGCCGCCACGGCCGACGCCCGAACCGGGGTGGAAGTGGGTGCCACGCTGGCGGATCAGGATCTCACCCGCGCTGACGACCTGACCGCCGAAGCGCTTCACGCCGAGCCGCTGGGCATTCGAGTCGCGACCGTTCCGAGTGGACGATGCGCCCTTCTTGTGTGCCATGTCTCCTCAGTCCCTTACTTCGCAGCCGCGGGGATCTCAGTGACCTTGATCGCCGTGTACTGCTGGCGGTGGCCCTGACGACGGCGGTAGCCGGTCTTGTTCTTGTAGCGAAGGATGTCGATCTTCACACCCTTGTGGTGGTCCACGACCTCGGCCTGGACCTTGATGCCGGCCAGCACCCACGGGTCGCTGGTCACAGCGTCGCCGTCGACAACGAGCAGGGTCGAGAGCTCGACCGTGTCGCCAACCTTGGCAGTGGAAATCTTGTCAACCTCAACGATGTCGCCGACAGCAACCTTGTGCTGGCGACCACCGCTGCGCACGATGGCGTACACGCGGATCTCACTCTCTCGCTCGGGAACGGCACCCCCGCAGTCCAGCCGCCCGGCACGCGGTCAGCCTCTCCAGGACACCCTGTGCTCCGGAGGAAGAGGTTTACGGGGATGTGGCGTGCCTATATCCATGGACACGCCGACGGTCAAGGTTACGGGGCCGCGGCCAAGAGGGTCAAACCGGGCCGGGCTCCACGAGAGTGCGGCCGGTCACAGAGACCGGCCGCACCTCGTATCACTCGCGGTGCGTCACTCGTCGGTGGCGGCCGAGACCGTGCTCTTCTTAGCCGTCGCCTTGGCCGCGGCCGTCTTGGCGGTGGTCTTCGCCGCCTTCTTGGCCGTCGCCTTCTTGGCGGCCGTCTTCTTGGCGGCCGTCTTCTTGGCCGCGGTCTTCTTGGTGGCGGCCTTCTTCGCCGTCGCCTTCTTCGCCGTCTTACGGGCCGTCTTCTTGGCCGGAGCCGTCTCCTCGACGGTCTCCTCCGCAGCCGGGGCCTCCGACGACGGGACGACCACGACGGCCTCCTCCTCGGAAGCGGCCGGCGCGGTGGCCTTGCGCACGGCACGGCGCCGCGGACGGGCCGGAGCGGCACTCTCCGCGACCGCCTCGGCCGGAGCCTCCCCGGCCTGCTCCGCCGGGGCCACGACCGCGGCCTCGGCCGGGGTCTCCCCGACCGTCACCACGGTGGCCTCGGCCCCCGCGGGCGACCCGGCGGGCGCGGACACCTTGCGGGTCGCACGACGCCGCGTACGCCCCTTGGGCGCGGCCTCCTCGGCGACCGGGGCCTCGACCACCGCGTCCTCCACAGCCATCGGCTCGGCCTTCGCCTCCTCGGCCGACTCCGGCTGCACCGGACGCTCGACCTCCTCGGCGACGGTCACGTCCTGAGCCGTGGGAACCGCCTCGGCCTTCTTCGGCGCACCCGCCGGAGCCGACACCCGCCGGCCCCCACGGCGCCGCGAGCGACCGCCGCGCACGGCGGCCTCGGCCTCGGCGACGCTGCTGTACAGCTCCTCGTCCGGGGCGAAGACCGGCTCGGCCAGCGCGGCCGGCTCGGCGACCTCGGCAGCGACCTCGGCCTCGGTCTCCGCCTCCTCCTCGGCCGTCTCGACCGGCTCGGCGGCGACGGACGCCTCGTGCACATGCTCAGGACCGGCACCGGCACGCGCACGCTTCTTGCGCTTGCCGCCGCCACCGCCGCCGACGGCCGTCGGCTGCTCCATGTGCACGATGACACCGCGACCGTTGCAGTGGACGCAGGTCTCGGAGAAGGACTCCAGCAGGCCCTGGCCGACCCGCTTACGGGTCATCTGCACGAGCCCCAGCGAGGTCACCTCGGCGACCTGGTGCTTCGTACGGTCCCGGCCCAGGCACTCCAGCAGACGCCGCAGCACCAGGTCCCGGTTGGACTCCAGCACCATGTCGATGAAGTCGATGACGATGATGCCGCCGAGGTCGCGCAGCCGCAGCTGACGCACGATCTCCTCGGCCGCCTCCAGGTTGTTCCTGGTGACCGTCTCTTCGAGGTTGCCGCCCTGACCGGTGAACTTGCCGGTGTTGACGTCGACCACGACCATCGCCTCGGTCCGGTCGATCACCAGCGAGCCGCCGCTGGGCAGCCAGACCTTGCGGTCCAGCGCCTTGGCGAGCTGCTCGTCGATCCGGTACGTGGCGAAGACGTCGACCTCGCTGGTCCACCTCTGGAGCCGCTCGGCGAGGTCCGGCGCCACGTGCGAGACATACCCGTGGACGGTCTCCCAGGCCTCGTCACCGCTGACGACGACCTTGGAGAAGTCCTCGTTGAAGATGTCCCGGACGACCCGGACAGTCATGTCCGGCTCGCCGTACAGCAGCGTCGGCGCGTTGCCGTTCTTGGCCTTCTTCTGGATGTCCTCCCACTGCGACTGCAGCCGCTCGACGTCCCGGCGCAGCTCGTCCTCGCTCGCGCCCTCGGCGGCGGTGCGCACGATGACGCCCGCGTCCTCGGGGACGATCTTCTTGAGGATCGTCTTCAGCCGGGCCCGCTCGGTGTCGGGCAGCTTGCGGCTGATGCCGGTCATGGAGCCCTCGGGGACGTACACGAGGTAGCGGCCCGGGAGGGAGACCTGGCTGGTCAGACGCGCGCCCTTGTGCCCGATCGGGTCCTTCGTCACCTGGACGAGCACCGACTGACCGGACTTCAGGGCGGACTCGATACGCCGCGGGCCGTTGGCCATGCCGAGCGCCTCGAAGTTGACCTCACCGGCGTAGAGCACGGCGTTGCGGCCCTTGCCGATGTCGATGAAGGCGGCCTCCATCGACGGCAGCACGTTCTGGACCTTGCCCAGGTAGACGTTGCCGACGTACGAGGTCGACTGCTCCTTGTTGACGTAGTGCTCGACGAGCACGTTGTCCTCGAGGACGCCGATCTGCGTACGGTCGCCGTGCTGCCGGACGACCATCACGCGCTCTACGGCCTCACGGCGGGCCAGGAACTCGGCCTCGGTGATGATCGGCACCCGGCGACGGCCCTGCTCACGGCCTTCCCGGCGGCGCTGCTTCTTGGCCTCCAGGCGCGTGGAGCCCTTGATGGACTGCACCTCGTCGGACGGCTCGGCACCCTTTTCCCGCAGGGGACGGGGCTCGCGGACCTTGACGACGGTGCGCTCGGGGTCGCCGTCACCGGGCTCGGTGTCGACGGAGGTGTCACCGGCGCGACGACGACGGCGTCGGCGGCGCCGGCTGCTGGAGCTGGAACCACCGTCCTCGCCACGGGCGTCCTCGGCGTCCTCTTCCTCCTGCTCGGCGGTGTCCTCGGCGTCCTGCTCGGCCTGTGCGGCGGCGAACTCCTCGGACTCCTCGCCCTCCGACTCGGCCGCCTCGCCGCGACGGCGACGCCGGCCACCGCGACGGCGACGGCGACGCGAGCCGGTCTCCTCGGCCTCATCGCCTTCGGCGGCGTCCTCGGCGGACTCCTCGGCCTCCTCGGACTCGTCCTCGGCGACGGCCTCGGTGCTCTGGGTCTCGGCCTCCTCGGCGTATCCGCCGCCACGGCGCCGGCGACGACGCCGCGAGGCGCCTGCCGGCTCCTCCGGGAACTCCTCGACGTCCTCGGTCTCCGCCTCGGCGGCGGCCTCCGCGGCGGCGCGCTCGGGCGTCTGGAACTTCGGCTCGGTGAACACGGGCGCCTGGAACACGGCCACGGCGGGCCGCGCCGGGCGCTTGGCCTCGTCGGACGTCTCGTCGGACGCCTTGGCGGCGGCGGTCCGAGCGGGCTCGGCGAAACCGGTGGCGGCCCCTCGGGCGACCCGGCGACGGCGGCGGGGAGCGGCTTCCTCGGCGGCCTCGGGCGCGGGGGTCTCGGCGGACGTGCCGACTCCGGCGACCGCGGCGGCCTCGGTCTCGAGGCCCGGGGTCACGGGGGTCTCCGCCGTCACCGACGTCTCGGCGGTCGCCTCGGCAGCCTCGTCGGCAGCGGAGGGCGCGGACACGCGGCGCGTGGCACGGCGCCGGCTCCGACGCGGGGCGGCCTCGGCGGCCTCGCCGGACTCGGCGGGTGCTTCGGCCTCGGCGGGCGCCTCCTCGGCGGCGGCCTCGGCGCTCTCGTCGGCAGCGGTGGGCGCGGCGACCCGACGCGTGGCACGCCGACGCGTACGACGCGGGGCGGCCTCCTCGGCGGTCTCGGTGGCCTCGGCAGGGGGGGCGGTCTCAGTGGCCGCAGGCGCCTCGGCGGCAGCAGAGCTCTCGTCCTCGGCACCGGCGTTCACGGAGGCCGCGGTCTCCGCCGCCTCCACCGCCGCCGGAGCACCGGCGGGCGCGGACGCACGGCGCACCGCGCGCCGACGCGAACGGGGCGGCGCGGCCTCCGCGGCCACCTCGGTGCTCTCCACGGTCTCTGCGGTCTCTACGGCGCTCGCGTCCGGGCTCGCCATCTCGGCGACCGGCGCGGCGGCCGCCACGGGCACCACGGTCTCGGCGGCTTCGGCAGCCGCGGGCGACCCGGTGGGCGCGGACGCGCGGCGCACCGCACGCCGGCGCGGACGACCGGCGGGTGCGGCCTCCACTGTCTCAGCGGCCTCTTCGGCGTCTGCGGCCTCAGGAATCACATCGGCCTCGACGGCCTCGACGCTCTCCTCAGCCTTCTCGGCCTCTTCGATCACCGCCGCGACATCGGCCGCCTCAGCGGCCGGTATGGCCGGCTCCACGACCTCCGCGGGCTGCGCCTCGGCGGCAGCCACGGGCGGTCCCGCCGGGCGGGACGCTGCGCGACGCCGCCGGCGCGGCGGCAGGGTGTCGCTGGGAGTGTTCAGTTCGGAACCCTCATTGGGTTCGGTCGGTTCGAGCATGCGGGCGTTTCTCCCGTCAGGCTCCCGGGCGCCGCGCCTGGTCCGGCAGCATGCCGGTGACGTCCGCGGCTCGCGCGATGCGCGACTGCCGCCGTCCGGGGCGCGGGCGCCGCACGGGAGCTCTCTGTGTCCTGTCTCACCGGTTCCGTACGCCTCATGCGCACGGCCTGGCGAAAGTCTTCTGGTCGGTGCGCTGCCCGACCCAGGTGGCTCCCGAGTACGAGGGCGGCGCTTCGACGTCCGTCCCTACGCGGAACCTTCCTTACGCCGACGCCTTCGCGGTGGCAGCGGGCTCGGCCTCGGTTGGGGCCGTCGCTGCCTCGCGGTCGGGCGCGAGCGGGTCGGTCACCGTGCCGGTCTCTTCATCGAACAGCCCCTGCGCCAGCCTGGTCACCGCTGCGGGGACCGGCGGCGCCAGGTCGGCCACGGCGCGGAGACCGGACAGGACGTCGTCGGGTCGAACGGCAGGCGTCACGTGCCGAACAACCAGCCGCAGTATCGCACAGGGCTGGTCCGTCGGCCTATCAGCCTGGGAACTGTGCGTTTCTGTTCCGTTGGTGCTTTCCGGGCTTTCCAGGCTTTTCAGGTGGGCGACCGCGGGGCGGGCGTCGAAGGTACGCACGCCGTTCTTGGTCATGCGCTGTACCTCGACGGACTCGGCGGCGTCGAAGGCGGCGACCGCTCGCGCGGCGTCGGCCTGCTCCACACCGTCGAGCCGCAGCTCCCAGACCGACGCCGTGAGCCGGTCGGCGAGCCCGGAGGTCCGGGCCTCGACCGCCTCGATCACGTCGAGCCCGGGGGGCAGCGATTCGTCGAGGAGCACTCTCAGTTGCTCCGGGTCACGCGCCTCGGTGAGGGCGATCTCCAGATACTCCGCCTCACTGCCCGTGCCGGTGGGTGCGGCATTGGCGTACGACACCTTCGGATGCGGCGTGAACCCCGCCGAGTACGCCATCGGCACCTCGGCGCGGCGCAGCGCGCGCTCGAAGGCGCGCTGGAAGTCACGGTGGCTGGTGAACCGGAGGCGGCCGCGCTTGGTGTAGCGCAGTCGGATGCGCTGCACCGCCGGTGCGGGCGGCGGGCCTTCGGGCTGTCGCTTGCCCAGTGTCGTTCAGTCCTTCGTGAGAGCGGTCGTACTACTACCAAGAGTACGTGTCTCACGGCCCCGAGGTTCCCGCCCGGCCACCGCTTCCCGCTCCCGGGGCTCCCCGAACACCATCCGCCGGAAGTCGGCGCGCGCCTGCCGTACCGACTCACGGGCGGCGGTGAGGGCCTGCCGGGTGGCCCGGCCCACACTGCGCGCGGCCTCGGCGGCGGGCCGCAGCACGGCGTCCCGGACGACGTGCCCGACGGGCGTGAGCACGGTCCGGTACACCCACCGCACCGGCTCCACGAAGATCCACCGGAAGAGGTTGGCGAGGAACCGTCCGACGGCGAGCGAGATCCGCCCGGCGACCCGCCAGGCATGTCCGAGCGCGTCCCGGATCTCCCTGCCGACGACAGCGAGGGCGCGGCCGACCGGGGCGAGGACCCAGCGATACAGCCCCAGCGCGGGCAGTACGACCAGCACGCGCGCGATCCAATACAGGGCGATCCCGATGCCGGTGGCGACGGTGCTCACGAGCCACCCGAGGGCCCGCCCGAGGGGCGCGAGGATCCACTCGTACACCCACAGAGCGGGAACGACGAGGAGATACCGCACCAGCCAGGCCATCGCCCCGAAGATGCCGAGCCCGATCGCGGCGAGTACCGCGCCGAGCCCCTTCAGGACCCACATCACCGCGTGCCCGACGGGCGTGAGCACGCGCGCGTACAGCCACGCCAGCCCGGCCCCGATCCCCCGCGCCACCCACGCGCACGCGTGCCCGAGGGGAGTCAGCACATATCGGTACAGCCACACCGCGGGTATGACGAGGAGAAGGTTCCCCAGCCGGCCGATCCCCTTGGCCACGGGTACGACGACGTACCGCCACAGCGCCACGAACGGCCACACGAACACCGCCCGCCCGAGCCACAGCAGCCCCCGCCCCACCGGCCGGAACACCGTGTCGTTCAGAAACCGCCCGACGACCACGAGCGCGTCCCACACCATCCGCACCGGCACCACGAGCACGAGCACGACGATCCGCACAGGCACCCGAATCGCAACAACAAGGCACCCTTCCGACGCTGGTCGCTGCTGGTGCCGAGCCGGTGGCTTCTCAAGGTCCATATCCGTGTAGACGCCACAGCCACCCGTCCGGATCCCGCCACTGCCCACGAGCGTGGAGGGCCCGTCGGAAAGATCGGAACCGCGGCGACAACATCCGCTCCGAGGCGGGGCGTTCGCGTTTGCGGGATGCGCGGGGCGGGTGAACAGTGGATGCATAGGTCCGGGTCGGCAAACAGATGATGCGGTACAGCACCCAGCGCATCTGGAACCAATATGGCCAGAACCACCAGGCGATACGTCTTCCACAGGGTCCACGCATGTCTCCTGGCCGCGGCACTCGCGTTGCCGGCCGGAGTGACGAGTGCGATGGCAGCGCAACAGACACCGGGCGGGAGCGGGCCCCACGCGCCGGCTCAGACGACACCGCCGGCGCCGCCCACGCCCACACCGCCCGGCCCGACAACGGCAGAACCCACTCCTCCGCCGTCGACTCCTCCTCCGCCGTCGACTCCTCCGCCGCCCGAGGACACACCGACCGAAACGGCACATACGAACGAACCCGCCACGCCGCCCACTGAACCGTCGTCAGATTCCACCGACGAAGGGGAAGAGACGACCGACCCCCCGCCGGAGCAGAGGCAAGCGCTCGCAGAGACAACGGCGACGCTCAGCGAGATGCGAGGGGAAGTGCCGAAGGAGCTCGAGTCTTCCGTCGACACATTGACCGCCACGCTCCGGGAAGTTAAGAACCCGGCCACGTCACCCCAGGACAGAGGGGCGGTCGTCGACAGCGCGAACGCGCTGGCCTCGACACTTGAGGTCATCAGCGACGACAGCACAGCCGGCAAGCTGCGGGACCGGCTGACCGTGCTCGTGAAACAAACGACCTCCACCCTGGAGGCGGGCCAGGAGCCGGACGTGCGGCCCGAGGACCGGTCGAGGCTCTTCGTGGTGGTGAAGCGGACGACAGCCGCCCTGGACGCGATCGCCGATGACAAGACGCCCGAGAACCAGGGAAAGCAGCTCGCGGCGATCGTCGGGGACGTGAACTACGCCCTGGAGCAGAGCAGCGGCGCGGGAGAGATGGGCAGCACAGCGATCTTGGTGAGCTCGTCGTTGGGCTTTCTCACCACCTTGAACGGATCTCCGGAACAGTCGAGCGCGTCCCGGGACCCATCTCAAGGGCTGCGGGGGGAGTACGACGAGCAGCAGGAGCAACTCGGGGACGCGTCGGCACGGGCCAGTAGGGCGATGAGGCGGGCGAGCGACCCCAAAGCCTCGTCGGAGGACCGAGCCGACGCCCGGCGGGAGATGGGAGACAGGACCACCCATATGAAGGACGAGCAGGAGGAATCCGGCTCGGCTCAGGATCCGCCGGATGCCGCACTCGGGGAGGCTGCCGAAGTATGCACCAACGCCATCTTCGAAACCGTCTCGGACCGGAAAATCTCGAATGGACTGAAGGGTCTGACTCCCTCCAGTTGGGACAGCACAGGGGTCAAGGATTTCTGGAAGGCCGCGGAAGAGGGAAACGACCTGCTCGACGTCCGCGCCCAGCTGCAGAACAACGAGCACGCTCATGGCCCCTTCGCAGTCGGGCGGCTCATTGAGAAGCTTGCCGAGGTGCTGCCGGGAAACGACCTGACCGGGACCATCGGAAATGCGGCTCTCCATTGCAAGCAGACAGCCGTGTATCTGGAGGAGAAAGGGATCACGGCCGGGACGTGGCTCGCGAGCGACGGAGGGTAGGGCGGCGACGAAGGCTGTCACAGTCCGGCGGATCTCAGCAGTTCCGCGACGGGCACCTCCGCATCGGTCCGAATACTCGCGGCTCCGTACCGGTCCAACTCCCTCTTTTCTTCTCTGAGGAGGCCCTTCGCCTCCTTGAAACGAAGCGAAGAAATAGAGGAGACGAACCAGAGCCCCGGCGACCAGATAGCTGTCACAAAGCGCGGCCGACGCGTCACGTTGATGAGGTTGTTGTTGTGCCGGACCCGCCCACTGTAAATGAGCTGTTGCCCGCACCCCTGCCATTTGCAGTAGTACTGCCCCTCACTTTCACGCCACGTATAGTGAGCAGTGCTGAACTCGTCCACGTCCAGCTTCCCTCGATCCTTCCTCATGTACGAAACCTGCACATTGACGATGATCGTGTCGTAAAGCGTATCCTCGGGAATTTGAAACACCCGCTCAAGGGAATACTCCTGGCCGACCTCGAGCCACTTACCGGGGCCGAAGAAATGACCACTACTGATGGTGGTCTTCTTGATGTCATCGACGTAGAGCTCGGCCTCTCCCACCGGATTCCTCGACTGTCCGGCGCTCTCCCGCCACTCCCTCAACAGATCGTCGTTCCCGGGGAGTCTGGAGTACCCAGCAGCTCTGCCGCGGACCGTGTACATATCGTTGACGACATAGACGGGAATGCCGCCGGTGTTCTTCAGGTAGAGCGACAGCGGGACATGAACGAAGGACACCGTACGATCCGCTCGCGACGCACCGAACTTCGCCCGCAAGGTGAAGTGCACGGGGGCTGCCGCGGGTTGGTACATGGTTGAATACGCCAGGCTGACGCCGGTCAGGAGTGCGGTGGCAACCACTCCGGCGGCAAACCTCTTGGGCCACGGCACTCCCTTCCAGCATTTCTCCCGCACAAGGAGGACGAGCGCCCAGAGGGACCAGCACCAGAGCGGCAGGAATACCAGCAAATAGGGCGTGTATTCCTTCTCTTCGAGCCACATGAAGAGAAGAAGACTGTCCGTGGTGAGCGCGATGAGCACGCCCAGCAGGGCAAGCGCCCCGGAGATCCTGAACTGCCGTCTCCCCCAGTAGTCGAGCGCCATCACCGCGGCTACACCTTGCGCCAGGCCCGACAGCACGAACAGGACCCCGGTGATCCGTTGCGCGAAAGTAAGCGCCCCGACGGCGTCCGGCCATCCGACAACAGCGCTGAGCATCATGGAAGCCAGCAGTCCGACCACCATCAGAGCGAGGGTCACGCGCCGTCGCCAAGGCCGATCGGGCCACGTGCTGCTGTCACCGCCGCGCCAGCATATGAATGCGGAGTCCTCCAGATCCACGTCCTCCGGGAATCCAAGACGCCGAAGGACCCTCCGCAACTCCCCCAACGACCATGCACTGCCCACCGTCTCACTGCCCACGGTCACCCGCCGAAGACCACGACTGTCCGGTGCCTCGACGACGACCCAGGGGCGAATACTCATGGCTCCAGGCTCAAACGCGCCCCACCCGCGCGCACGCGGGGCTACCCCGTTCGGCAGCCCTGGGCCGCCCTGACGGGGCCGGTCCGGCAAGCGCCCCGGCGCCAGTCGCGCTCGTCGACACGCTGTACCGCGACCCCGGTGACGTGCGAGTCGTCGTCATCGAGAGCGCCTCGGCCGAATTCTTCTCGGCGCATGTGGACCTCACGGCGATCCCGCAATACACCGCGGAAGCGGCGAAGGCCGGAGGGCCCGGGGACGCCTCGCTCGGCATGTTCCTGTACAAGCTGGCGCGCGTCCCGGCGATCACCATCGCCAAGGTGCGCGGCCGGGCCCGCGGCGGCGGCAACGAACTCGCCCTGGCCTGCGACATGATCTTCGCGGCCAGGGAGAACGCGATCTTCGCGCACTTCGAGTCCGGCACCGGCGCCCTGCCCGACGCCGAACTGGACGCCTTCGTAGAGCATCTGGCCAAACGCATCGCCGGCTTCCCACGCGCGGGCGTCAAGGCCGCCAAGCGAGCCATCAACGACATCACACTGCCGGCCCCGGCGAACTTCCGCTCAGCCGCGGCCACGTTCGTCGGCCAAGTGACCAAGCAGTCCGGCAGCCTCAGGCACCCACCGCACCCCCCACCTCCCTAAAGCGGGCTTGGAGGATCGGGCTACGCCGAGCGGGGCTGAGTCGTCGGGATTCTCTGCGTGAAGAACAGGGCCAGGGCGCAAGCGAAGCCGAGGATCGCGAGCGCGGCGCGCAGGCCGTCCAGCCGGGCGTCGGCGTTCGCCTCCAGCGCCGCCTGAGCCACCTCCTCGTTCACACCCCCCTCGTCCAGAGCGGTCTTGAGCTGAGCGTCCGACAGGAACGTCACACCGTTCTGGAGTTCAACGGCCGCCCGATCCGTGACCTCGGCCTGGATCGCCGGATTCTCCTCGAGGTTGGCCAGGAAGGAAGACGCCAGCACCCCGATCAGGATCGATCCGGCGAGTGCCGTACCGATCGAGGAACCGAGGTTGGTGACAGCGTTCTGGATGCCGCCGACTTCCGCGCTCTGCTCGTCCGGCACCGCTGAGACGGTGACCGACCCGAGTTGGGACGCCAGTGCGCCCGTGCCCAACCCGATCAGCAGGAACGGCACGGTCACGATCTCCGCCCCGGCGTCCGCGTCCAGCGCGGCCATCAGGACCACCGCGCCCGCGAGCAACGCGAGGATCCCGAGCCGCACCACCCTCCTCGGCGAGATGTCCGGGAAGAGACGGGGAATCAGGGTCGCCGCCGCCAGCAAGGTCAGGGAAAGCGGCAGGAGGCGGGCACCGGTCTCCAGCGCGGACAGGCCCAGAGCGATCGACAGATAGAGCGGAACGACGAAGAACACACCCATCAGGACGAGGTACTGGAAGAAGAACATGATCAGGCCACCGGTGAACGGCCTGGTGTGCAGCAGGGCCGGGTCGACGAGCGGATTCCTGTGCTGCTCCACTAGGCGGGCCTCCCAGCGGAGGAAGAGCCAGATCAGCAGCACACCCGCCAGCATCAGCCACACGACGAGCGAGACTCCGAGCCACGAAGGCGCATCGGGCTTGGGCCGGAACCAGCCCCACTCGTCCGAGCGGAGCACACCGTAGACGAAGGTCCCGAGCCCGAGGGCGCACAACGCGGAGCCGATGAGGTCGATGTGCGTGCGCTCGCGGCCCGCAACGTCGGAGATGCGACGGGCGAGCACCACAATGGCGAGTACCACCAGCACCTCACCGGCGAACACCCAGCGCCAGGACAGGTACGTCGTGGCAAAGCCCCCGATGAGGGGCCCGAGCGCGATCGCCACGGCACCGGCGGCCGCGACGAGTCCGTAAGCGGCTGGACGTCGTTCAGTGGCGAAGTTCCCGGCGACCAGCGCCACGATCGCGGGCAGGATGAGCGCCGCCCCGATGCCCTCCAGGAAGGACCAGCCGAACAGCAGCACGGGCAGGTTCGGCGCGAGTGCCGTGGTGAGGGAACCACATCCGTAGATGCAGCAGCCGATCACGAACGCGCGTCTGCGACCGATCAGCGCTCCGACCTTGCCGCCCGGGATCATGAACATCGCCATCACGAGCGTGTAGGCCGTGATGGCGCCCTGGATCCCGGTCACCGTCGTGCCCATGTCGTCGGCCACCGTTGCGATGGAGACGTTCATGACAGAGCTGTCGAGCGCCATCAGGAACTGACCGGCCGCGAGTGTCCACAGGACGAGCCGCGTGTTCGCCGAACCCTCGGCAGTCCCTGTCCTCGGCGTCATGGACCAGACATTGCCGCCGCCCGGTGCCAGATCCTTGACCCGCCGCGGAGTTCAGCCGCTTGGCGCAGCCGGGCACGGTCCATTGTGAGCCATTCCGTACGTCCTTCACCCGCTTGGTGCCTCCCCGGTCGCGTACTACGCGCGGCACGAATCTGCTGGTGCCCATGAGTGACACCGGTGGCGAGGAGCTTTCGGCCCGGGAGCGCAGCGAGTTGGACGAACTGCGGCACCGGGTCAGTGCCCTGGAGGGCGTCGGCCCCTCGCGGCACCACCCGTTTCGTTCGCTCGGCTCGTTCCTGCTGATTCTCCTGGCCGCGCTGCTGTCGCTGCTGTCCGTCGTCGCGGTGTGGGCGAACAGCATCGTGCAGGACACCGACCGCTACGTAGCCACGGTCGGGCCGCTGGCGAGCGATCCCGATGTGCAGCAGGCGGTCACCAACCGGGTCACCGACGCCGTGCTGGAGCGCGTCGACGTGGACGCGCTGGTCGCTCAGCTGACGGACGCGGCATCGCAGCAGGGGGTGCCGCCGCGGGCGGCCGAACTTCTGAAGAACCTGGACGGCCCGATCGAGAGCGGTCTCAAGCAGTTGGTCTCCGGCACGGTGGAGCGGGTGGTCACCAGCAGTGCCTTCGACACGGTCTGGGTGGAGGCCAACCGCAGGGCGCACACGGCGCTGGACGAGGCTCTGACGGGCGAGGCCGACAGTGCGGTCCAGCTGAAGGACAACCAGGTCGTCATCGACATCGGGCCGATCGTCGAGCAGGTCAAGAACCGGCTGGTCGACGCCGGCTTCTCGCCCGCCGCGAAGATCCCGGACGTCCGGACGAACTTCGTCGTGTTCGCGTCGAAGGACGTCGGCGAGATCAAGACCTATGTGCGCGTGCTGGAGATCCTCGGCGGCTGGCTGCCCGTCATCGCGCTCCTGGTCGCGGCCGCCGGAGTGTACGTGGCGTTCAACCGCCGGCACGCGCTGATCGGGGCAGCCCTGGCGGTCTTCGTCGCCATGCTCGTCCTCGGAATCTCCCTCACCGTCGTCCGTGACGTCTACCTCGACCGACTGCCGTCCGGGGTCTCCCAGGCAGCCGCGGGGTCCGTGTACGACGCGCTGGTCAAGTTCCTCCGGGCAGGCACGAGGGCGCTCGGCGCAACCGCCCTCTTCATCGCGGTCGGCGCCTTTCTCGCCGGCCCGTCCCGCATCGCCGTACTCACTCGCACGGGCTGCCGCAGGAGTATCGGCGCCCTGCGTGACGTCGCGACGTCGGCGGGGTTCCGCACCGGACCGGTCGGGCGGTTCGTCCATCGGTTCAAGCGCTGGATCGGGGTCGGCATCCTGGTGGTCGCGGCGATCGTCCTGTTCACCTGGAGCTACCCGACCACGGCGGTCGTGGTGTGGACCGCCGTGATCACGCTGGTGGGCTTCGCCGTCCGCGAATTCCTGGATCCGGGTCCCGCGACCCCGAACGGCACACCGGCCGGGCTGGAGCGGAGCGGGGACGGGAACGCGGGTCCGCGGAGGGCCGGACCGCGCATGTGACTCGGCACCGCCCGCTGCGTGGCACGCGGCGACTGCGACCTGGCCGAGATCCACCGATGAGTTCCGCCGGTCGCGCCGGTCTACCAGGACGTACGCCATCGAGCCACCGACTGGAGACCCACCATGACCGATCCCGCACACCCCGGCCGCATGCTGTTCGTGAACATCCCCGTGGCGGACCTCGAGCGCAGCAAGGCGTTCTTCGCTGAGCTCGGGTTCAGCTTCAACCCGAAGTTCACCGACGAGACCGCCGCCTGCATGCTGGTCGGCGAGCACGCCTTCGTCATGCTGCTCAGCCGCGAGAAGTTCGCGGAGTTCGCGAAACTGCCGATGGCCGATCCCACCACGCACACGCTGGCGCTGTACTGCTTCAGCGTGTCATCCCGCGATGAGGTCGATACGGTCAGCGCCGCTGCGCTCGCGGCGGGCGGCTCCGAGGCGGACGGCGCCGAGGACTACGGCTTCATGTACTCACGCAGCTTCTTCGACCTCGACGGCCACGGCTGGCAGGTCATGTGGATGGACCCGGCGGCGGTGGAGCAGGGCCCCGAGGCGTTCGCAGCCTCCGTGCAGGACGCCGACGCCCCGGCCTGACCTACCGCGTTCCGCACGTGCGCCGTCGTCGTGCGTCCGACCGCCCCGACCACGACGCCGGATTGAGAGGACGCCGACGGGCGAGGGGGCGAAGCGACGACCGCAGCCGGCGCCGCAGCCATCTCCTCCTCGCCCATCCCCGCCGGCGCCTCAATCACCCGATCGAGTGCCTCGCCCACTCAGTGAGAGTGACCGCCCGGCGCCGGCGCCGCGTTCTTGACCGTCAGAGGCAGCAGCTTCTTGCCCGTAGGACCGATCTGGATCTGCGTGTCCATCTGCGGACACACCCCACAGTCGAAGCACGGCGTCCACCGGCAGTCCTCGACCTCGGTCTCGTCGAGGGCGTCCTGCCA
Organism: Streptomyces sp. NPDC111802; assembly: GCF_055634335.1. NCBI lineage: Bacteria > Bacillati > Actinomycetota > Actinomycetes > Kitasatosporales > Streptomycetaceae > Streptomyces > Streptomyces sp. NPDC111802. The sequence continues at coordinate 22,465 of NZ_JBVKCZ010000018.1, forward strand.
GTCCTCCCAGAGCCAGTCCTTGTCGAGGCCGGAGTCCAGGTGGTCCCAGGGCAGGACCTCCTCGTAGGTGCGCTCGCGGGTGGTGTACCAGTCGACGTCGACGCCGAAGGGCGCCAGCGCCTTGTCGGCGCACTGCATCCAGCGGTCGTACGAGAAGTGCTCGCGCCAGCCGTCGAAGCGGCCGCCGTCGTCGTAGACCGCGCGGATGACGGCGCCGATGCGGCGGTCGCCGCGGGACAGCAGGCCCTCGACGATGCCGGGCTTGCCGTCGTGATAGCGGAAGCCGATCGAGCGGCCGTACTTCTTGTCGCCGCGGATCTTGTCGCGCAGCTTCTCCAGACGCGCGTCCGTCTCCTCGGCCGACAGCTGCGGCGCCCACTGGAACGGGGTGTGGGGCTTCGGGACGAAGCCGCCGATGGAGACCGTGCAGCGAATGTCGTTGGACCTCGACACCTCGCGGCCCTTCGCGATGACGTTCATCGCCATGTCGGCGATCTGGAGCACGTCGTCGTCCGTCTCGGTGGGCAGACCGCACATGAAGTACAGCTTCACCTGGCGCCAGCCGTTGCCGTAGGCGGTGGCGACCGTCCGGATGAGGTCTTCCTCGGACACCATCTTGTTGATGACCTTGCGCATGCGCTCGCTGCCGCCCTCGGGGGCGAAGGTCAGGCCGGAACGGCGGCCGTTCCTCGTCAGCTCGTTCGCCAGGTCGACGTTGAAGGCGTCCACACGGGTGGAGGGGAGGGACAGACCGATCTTGTCCTCCTCGTACCGGTCCGCCAGGCCCTTCGCGATGTCGCCGATCTCGCTGTGGTCCGCCGAGGACAGGGACAGCAGGCCGACCTCCTCGAAGCCCGTCGCCTTCAGGCCCTTTTCGACCATCTCGCCGATGCCGGTGATGGAGCGCTCGCGGACCGGGCGGGTGATCATGCCGGCCTGGCAGAAGCGGCAGCCCCGGGTGCAGCCGCGGAAGATCTCGACCGACATGCGCTCGTGGACCGTCTCGGCCAGGGGGACCAGCGGCTGCTTGGGGTACGGCCACTCGTCGAGGTCCATGACCGTGTGCTTCGACACACGCCACGGGACACCGCTCTTGTTCGGTACGACACGGGCGATACGGCCGTCGGGGAGGTACTCCACGTCGTAGAACGCCGGGATGTAGACCGCGCCGGTCTTCGCCAGGCGGAACAGGACCTCCTCGCGGCCGCCCGGCCGCCCCTCGGCCTTCCACTCGCGGATGATCCGCGTCATGTCGAGCACGGCCTGCTCGCCGTCGCCGATGACGGCGGCGTCGATGAAGTCCGCGATCGGCTCGGGGTTGAAGGCAGCGTGGCCGCCCGCGAGGACGATCGGGTCGTCGATGGTCCGGTCCTTGGACTCCAGGGGGATCCCGGCCAGGTCCAGCGCCGTGAGCATGTTCGTGTAGCCCAGCTCGGTGGAGAAGGACAGGCCGAACACGTCGAAGGCCTTCACCGGGCGGTGGCTGTCCACCGTGAACTGCGGGACGCCGTGCTCACGCATCAGCGCCTCCAGGTCCGGCCACACGCTGTACGTGCGCTCGGCGAGGACGCCCTCCTGCTCGTTCAGCACCTCGTAGAGGATCATGACGCCCTGGTTGGGCAGCCCGACCTCGTACGCGTCCGGGTACATGAGCGCCCAGCGGACGTCACAGGACTCCCACGGCTTGACGGTGGAATTGAGTTCTCCGCCGACGTACTGGATCGGCTTCTGCACGTGCGGGAGCAGAGCTTCGAGCTGCGGGAACACGGACTCGGTGACCGCAGCGGCTTCGGCAGGCATCTCGCGAACCTTCGTGAGCTGGACTGAACTGACAGGGGTGACCATCTAGCCTAACGCGACCGCGGACACCCCTTGTCCGTCCGAGAGCTCAGAGAACGTCCGTCCCGCTCTTGATCCCGTCCCAGAACCCGGGCAGCTCGGCCTCCACGGCCGCCGCGCGCTGCTCCTCACGCCCGTACAGCAGCCCGTAGGTGAAGGCGCTCTCCCTGGCCGCGTGCGCGACCGCGGACAGCTCGCGCAGGGTCTGGCGGGCCATGACGCTGTCCTGGTGCTCCCCGAGCAGGTTCTGCAGGGACTTCATCGTCTTGGCCAGGTCCTTGGCCGGCTTGCCGAGCGCCGGGGTGGCCGCCTCCGCCGCGTAGCGGGTGCGCTTGGTCTTCTTGCGGGCCTCGTGGATGGCTACGTCCCGGTCGGTGCCGGGGTCCAGCTCCACCGCCTGCTCGACCAGCGCGGAGACCTTCCCGAAATCCTTCTTCACGGCCTTGGGCAGTACCTTGCCGGGCTTCTGCCCGGCCGCCTTGCGCAGCGGCGGATCGGCGAGCAGCGCGTCCAGGGTGTCGAGCAGGGCCAGGTAACGGCCGGAGTCGAGGACCCCGATCAGCCGGCCGCTCGCCCCGCCGGGCCTGTCACCCGCCCAGTGGCTCATCCGCTCGGCAACGGGACCGGAGACCAGCGGCCGTGGCACCTCGTCGAGAGCCGCGCTCAGGCGTTCGCTGAGCACCTCGCGGTCCCGGTCCAGGCCCAGCTCACCGGCGAGCCACTTCAGCTCGTCGCCGATCGGGTCGGTGACCGCCCGGTCCAGGACCTTGCCGAAGGACTTGAAGGCGCTGCGCGTCCGGCGGGTCGCGACGCGCATGCTGTGGACGGAGTCCTCGGCGTCCTGGCGTACGGCGGGGTCGAGCTCGACGATCGCGTCCCGCTGCGCCCGCACATACGCGAGCACATGGTCGCCGGCCGTCACGAGGTCCTCGGCGGGCACAGGGGCGAGCTTCTTCGGAGCCGTCTCGGCCAGCGCCCGCGCGAGCTTCGACGCCGACTCCGAGGGTCGTACCCCCGCCTTGCGCAACCGCTTCTCCGCCTTGTCGAGGAAGGCCGGGTCCACGCCGTCGGCCAACTCCACCTCGATCTCGGTCCATTGAGCGCTGCCGTCCCCTCCGGCGAGCCGTTGCGCGTGTACGGCGTCCACGCTGACCTCGGCCAGCAGCCGCCCGTCGGCATCCATGAGGTGGCGCACATCCCGTTCGGAACGCAGCCGGACCACCGGCACCAACTCGCTGTCGCGGACCCGGGAACGGACGAGCCCGGCGAGCGTGCCGGGCAGGTCGTCGGACAGCGGGGCCTGGATCTCGTCCCGCACCCCCTGGGCGACGGGGAACTTCAGATGCCAGCCGGCGTCGGAGCCGCCCGTTCTGCGGCGCAGCGTGATCGACGAGGCGGCGAGGCGCTCGTCCGCGGTGTCGTAGTACGTGGCGTCCAGATGCGCGACACCCTTGTCGACGACGGAGGCGACCCCGGCGACGCCGGTCAGATCGGGCAGGCCGCTGTCGTCGGATTCATACTTCCGCTCGATTTCGCGCTTCGTGTCCGCCATGAACCGAATCTAGTGGGCGTCACGACTGGACAACAGAGCCTACCGGCCATGAACCACAGGCGAACGGCCGATGACCACGGGGGAAGCAGCCGGTGAGGTCCGGTGCCGCGGCCGCACGGTCATGCCGTGCGGCCACACAGCGCATGCCTCGAACGGGGGGACGGCGTCACGCCGACATCGGACGCTGCACCCGGATCGACTGCAGCAACCCCACCGCCACCCACACCGCGAACATCGACGATCCGCCGTACGACACGAACGGCAGCGGCAGACCCGTCACGGGCATGATCCCCAGCGTCATCCCGACGTTCTCGAACGCCTGGAAGGCGAGCCACGCCACGATCCCCGCCGCGACGATCGTCCCGTACAGCTCGGTCGTCTCGCGGGCGATCCGGCACGCCCGCCACAGGATCACGCCGAGGAGAATGATGATCAGCCCGCCGCCGACGAAGCCCAGCTCCTCCCCCGCCACCGTGAAGACGAAGTCGGTCTGCTGCTCCGGCACGAACTGGCCGGTGGTCTGCGAGCCGTGGAACAGCCCCGAACCCGTGAGCCCGCCGGAGCCGATCGCGATGCGCGCCTGGTTGGTGTTGTAGCCCACGCCCGCCGGGTCGAGCTCGGGGTTGGCGAAGGCCGCGAAGCGGGCGATCTGGTAGTCGTCCAGGACGCCCAGCTGCCAGACCGCGATCGCGCCCGTCGTCCCCGCGCCGATCAGCCCGAAGACCCAGCGGTTGGAGGCACCGGACGCGAGCAGCACGCCCAGCACGATCACCACCATGACCATGACCGAGCCTAGGTCGGGCATGAGCAGCACGATCAGCATCGGCACGGTGGCCAGACCCAGCGCCTGCATCACCGTGCGGTGGTCGGGGTACTGCTTGTCGCCCGCGTCCACTCTCGCCGCCAGCAGCATCGCCATGCCCAGGATGATCGTGACCTTCACGAACTCCGAGGGCTGCAACGAGAAACCGCCGGGCAGCTTGATCCAGGAGTGGGCGCCGTTGATGGTGGAGCCCAGGGGGGTGAGCACCAGCAGGATCAGGAAGACCGAGATGCCGTACAGGACCGGCACGGCCGTGCGCAGGTTGCGGTGGCCCAGCCACACGGTCCCTATCATCAGCGCCAGCCCGATACCGGTGTTCAGGATGTGCCGGATCAGGAAGTAGTACTGATCGCCCTGGTTGAGCTCGGTGCGGTTGCGGGTGGCCGAGAAGACCAGGAGCGCGCCGATCAGCGACAGGACGATCGCCGCCAGCAGTATCGGCCAGTCGAGCCGGCGGGCGAGCGAGTCGCGGGCCAGCAGACGGGTCCAGCCCGCCCGGTCGGGCCCGTACCCGGAGACCTGGAAACTGTTGGCGCCGGTCATGTGAGCATCCTCCGGCTTCCCCGCTTACGGCCCGCTCGTCGCCTGCGCCGGGTGTCGCGGTTCTCGGCCGTCGGCGTCGCCACCGTCCCGGCGAGCTGCTGCTCGTCCGGCGCCTCCTCGCCCCCCTGGCTGGCCCGCTGCTCCTTCGCCGGGTCCTTGGAGACCTTCGGCGAGGTGAGGGTGCCGTCGGGGCGGACCTTCGGCAGGCTCTTCTGGGGCGTGGACAGCAGCGCGTTCTTCTTGTTGATCGTGCCGTCGTCGGAGACGCCGTACAGGGCGTCGTAGATGTTGCGCACGGCCGGACCCGAGGCGCCGGAACCCGTACCACCCTGGGAGATGGTCATGACGACCGAGTAGTCCTTGGTGTAGGTCGCGAACCACGAGGTCGTCTGCTTGCCGTAGACCTCCGCGGTACCGGTCTTGGCGTGCATCGGGATCTTGTCCTGCGGCCAGCCGACATCCGCGAACCGCCAGGCGGCGGTACCGCGGGTGGCGACGCCGGCGAGGGCGTCGTCCATCTCGGCCAGCGTCTTGCGGCTTATCGGCAGCTTGCCGTGGGACTTGGGCTTGATCTCCTGGAACGCCTTGCCGTCGGCGCTGACGACAGCCTTGCCGACGGTGGGGTCGTAGAGCGTGCCGCCGTTGGAGATGGCGGCGTAGATGGTGGCCATCTGGATGGGGGTGACGAGGGTGTCGCCCTGTCCGATGGAGTAGTTGACGGAGTCACCGGCACGCATGCGGTTGCCTTCGAGGCAGTTCTCGTAGGCGATCTTCTCGGCGTACGAGCCGTCCTTCTTGCCGTACTTGCACCAGGCGTCCTTGTTGGCCTTCCAGTAGTCCTGCTTCCACTGGCGGTCGGGGACGCGGCCGGTGACCTCGTTGGGCAGGTCGATGCCGGTCTCCGCGCCGAGGCCGAACTGGTGGGCCGTCTTGTAGAACCAGTCGTTGGCGTTCTTCTTCGGCTTGGTGCCGCCGTCCCGCTTCCACTCCTCGTGGGAGAGCCGGTAGAAGACGGTGTCGCACGAGACCTCCAGGGCGCGGCCGAGACTGATCGGGCCGTATCCCTTGGTCTCGAAGTTCTTGAAGACCTGGCCGCCGATCGAGTACGAGCTGGAGCATTCGTAGGGACCGTCGAAGGAGTAGCCGGCGTTGATCGCGGCGGCCGTCGGGACGACCTTGAAGATCGAGCCGGGTGCCGACTGGCCCTGGATCGCCCGGTTGAGCAGCGGGTAGTTGGAGTCCTTGCCCGTCAGCGTGTTGTAGTCCTTGGCGGAGATGCCACCGACCCAGGCGTTGGGGTCGTAGGTCGGGTTGGACGCCATGGCGACGATGCGGCCGGTCTTGGCCTCCATCACCACGACCGCGCCCGAGTCGGCCTTGTACCGCTCGTTGGTGTTGCGGTCCCACCCCTCGCGGGCCTTCTTCATGGCGTCGTTCAGCTCGTACTCGGCGACCCGCTGGACTCGGGCGTCGATGCTGGTGACCAGGTTGGAGCCGGGCTGCGCGGCGTCGGCCTGGGCCTGGCCGATGACCCGGCCGAGGTTGTCGACCTCATAGCGGGTGACGCCGGCCTTGCCGCGCAGCTCCTTGTCGTACTGACGCTCCAGGCCCGACCGGCCCACCTGGTCCGAGCGCAGGTAGGGCGAGTCGGTGTCCTGTGCCTTCTGGAGCTCCTCGTCGGTGACCGGCGAGAGGTAGCCGAGGACCTGGGCGGTGTTGGACTTGCCGGGGGCCGGGTAGCGGCGGACGGCCTGGGGCTCCGCGGTGATACCGGGGAAGTCCTCGGCACGCTCGCGGATCTGCAGGGCCTGCTTGGCGGTTGCCTCGTCGGTGATGGGGATCGGCTGGTACGGCGAGCCGTTCCAACAGGGCTGGGGCGTCTGCGCGTCGCACAGCCGGACCTTCTGCTTGACGTCCTTGGGCTTCATGCCCAGCACGCCGGCCAGCTTGGTCAGGACCGCCTCGCCGTCGTCCGGCATCTTCAGCAGGTCCGTACGGGAGGCGGAGACCACGAGCCGGGTCTCGTTGTCGGCGAGGGGCACGCCGCGCGCGTCCAGGATCGAGCCGCGCACGGCGGGCTGGACCACTTGCTGGACGTGGTTGCCGGACGCCTCCTTGGCGTAGGCGTCGCCCTCGCGGATCTGCAGGTACCACAGGCGCCCGCCGAGGGTGCCGAGGAGCGAGAGGACGAGGATCTGGATGACGATGAGCCGGATCTGGACGCGTGGCGTCCGGCCGGTCTCCGGGATGTTGGTCACTGCGCTGCCTCCCCCTCTCAGTGCGAGTGCCGGTGCGGATACGACTGTGTTCGTTCGAGTGATGAACGACCGGCCCTCACGGCCCGGTTCCCTCTGACCTCACTCGTCCGGGTGAACTCCCCTGTCCTCACAGTCGCTTGACCCCCTTGATGCGCCCGGCGCGCGCCGTCCGCGCCCGCACCGCCTTCACCTTCAGGCCGCCCAGACCGCCGCGCTGGCCGCCGATGCGCAGGCCGGTGCCGCCCGAGAGCCAGCCGGAGGAGATGTCGGGCTTCTTGGCCTGGGAGTTGGTGTCGGCCAGCGGGTCGTTCTCCGCGCGCCGGGCCAGCCACATGATTCCGGGGACGACGAACGGGGCGAGCAACAGGTCGTACAGCGCGGCCGTGAACAGCAGGCTGCCGAGGCCGACATGGCGGGCGGCGGTGTCCCCGACGAGGGCGCCGACGCTCGCGTACAGCAAGGTCGCGCCGATCGCCGCGACGACCACGACGACCATCGGCCCGGTGGCCGACTTCAGCCGGCCGTTGTCCGGCTTGATGAGCCCGACGAGGTAGCCGATGACGCACAGCACCAGCGCATAGCGGCCGGCGGCATGGTCGGCGGGCGGGGCGAGGTCGGCGAGCAGACCCGCGCCGAAGCCGATGAGGGCGCCGCCGACATGGCCGTAGACCATGGCGAGGCCCAGGACGGTGAGCAGCAGCAGATCGGGGACGGCGCCCGGGAGGTGGAGCCGGGACAGGACGCTGACCTGGAGCACCAGGGCGACGACGACCAGAGCGGAGGAGAGCAGGATTCGGTTGACGCGCATGAGGCTTCAGCTCCTACTGCTCTTGCTCGAACTCGTACTGGTTCTGTCCGTCGTCCGGCGGCGGATCCTCGCCGTCGACCCGAGGCTGCTCGTACTGACCGTCGGCCTGTGGCTGGTTCTGACCGTCCGCCTGCGGCTGCTCCTGCCCGTCGCCCGGCGTCTGCGCGCCCGGTGTGACGGTGACCGTCACGGTGGGCCTGGGGGTCGGCCGGGGCTTGTCGGGGAGGACCGTGTCACGCGGGTCCTTGGTGGGGGCCTGGACGACGACGCCGACGACGTCGAGCTTGGAGAAGCCGACGTAGGGCGTGACGTAGAGGGTCCGGGTCAGGTCGCCGCCGGAGGGGTCCACGCGGGAGACGTATCCGACGGGAACCCCGGGCACGAACGGCTTGTCGGCCTGCGAACCGAAGGTGACGAGCCGGTCGCCCTTCTTCACCTCGGCCTTGCCGTTGAGGAGTTCGACGCGCAGCGGGCGGTCGCCCTGGCCGGAGGCGAAGCCGAGTTCGTCGCCGGACTCCATGCGGGTGCCGACGGTGAAGTCGGGGTCGTTGGCGAGCAGCACGGTCGCGGTGTTCGGGCCGACGGTGGTGACGCGTCCGACCAGCCCGTCGCCGTTCAGGACGGTCATGTCGCGCTGGATGCCGTCGTTCGCGCCGGCGTCGATGGTGATCGTCCAGGAGAAGCCCTGGGCCGCTCCTATGGCGATGACCTCGGCGCCCTTGATGCCGTACTGGCCCTTCCCCGCGATCTTCAGCATCTTGTCCAGCTGGTTCAGCCGGCTGCGATCGCGGTCTTCGCTGCCGAGCTTCGCCTTGAGGGCGGCGTTCTCCTGCTCCAGCCGGGCGAGCCGGTCGTGGCGCTCACCGGAGTCACGGATCGCGGCGACCGCGTTGCCGACCGGGTTCACCGCGGCCGACACGCCGTCCTCGATAGGGCCGAAGACCGTGGCAGCGGCCTGGCGGGCACCGTCGACCGGGGAATCCTCACCACCGCGGATATCCACCGTGATCAACGCGAACGCGATGGCGATCAGCAGCACCAGGAGCAGCCGGCTCTCTCGTGTGTCCCTCACGTGCGGCGGCCGTGCCCTTCCTCATAGGAATTCGGGAAACCCCCGGTAAACCCCAGGGGTTCTTATACGGATTTGGTACGCGGAGCTGTATGGGAAGTTCGAGGCTCTTCGGGGAGCTTATGCCTCTATATCAACGATCCGCCGTACGAGAGGAGATCATCCCGTACGGCGGAACCGAAGAGTTACCTCATCTGCGCGGCTGGGCGTCCAGCACCTGCTGCAACGCCTCGAACTCCTCGACGCACTTGCCGGAGCCGAGCGCCACGCTGTCCAGCGGGTCCTCGGCGATGTGGATCGGCATGCCGGTCTCGCGGCGCAGCCGCTCGTCGAGGCCGCGCAGCAGAGCACCGCCGCCGGTGAGAACGATTCCGCGGTCCATGATGTCGCCGGACAGCTCGGGCGGGCACTTGTCGAGAGTCGTCTTCACGGCGTCGACGATGGCGTTGACCGGTTCCTCGATCGCCTTGCGCACTTCGGCGGCCGAGATGACGACGGTCTTCGGCAGGCCGGAGACAAGGTCCCGGCCGCGGATTTCGGTGTGTTCGTCAGCGTCGAGGTCGTACGCCGAACCGATCGTGATCTTGATCTGTTCTGCCGTCCGCTCACCCAGCAGGAGCGAGTACTCCTTCTTGATGTGCTGGATGATCGCGTTGTCCAGCTCGTCGCCCGCGACGCGGATGGACTGGGCGGTGACGATGCCGCCGAGGGAGATGACCGCGACCTCCGTGGTGCCGCCGCCGATGTCGACCACCATGTTGCCCGTGGCCTCGTGGACCGGCAGGCCGGAGCCGATGGCCGCGGCCATGGGCTCCTCGATGATGTGCACCTGACGGGCGCCGGCCTGGGACGACGCCTCGATGACGGCGCGGCGCTCGACGCCCGTGATGCCCGAGGGCACACAGACGACGACCCGCGGACGAGCCAGATACCGCCGCTTGTGGATCTTCAGGATGAAGTAGCGGAGCATCCGCTCGGTGATCTCGAAGTCGGCGATCACGCCGTCCTTCAGCGGACGTACGGCAACGATGTTGCCGGGCGTGCGCCCGATCATCTTCTTCGCCTCGGCGCCGACCGCAAGGATGCCACCGGTGTTGGTGTTGATCGCGACGACGGACGGCTCGTTGAGTACGATCCCGCGACCCCTGACGTACACCAGCGTGTTGGCGGTCCCGAGGTCGACAGCCATGTCACGGCCGATGAACGACATTGAGTTCCCCATCAGGATTCGTCTGGCCTTCCCGGGAGCTTTTGATGGCTTGTCAGGTCGGCGAAGTGGGTGCTGTGACGTGAAGGCTTCCATCGTAGACGCGCCTGCACGAACACTGCGGGAGGGTCTTCGCCATTGTCATCAGATGGCGAGTCGCCCCGCTTGTGGAGACGGGCCATCGGGGGCACTCGTTCCCTCGATCGCCACGCATATGCATCTGGTATGCACATGGGTGTGGAGACTTCAATCCCCACACCCTCTCCGTTCAACTGGGACGGGCTTTACGCGCGGCCCGGAAAGAAGATCTTCACCTCGCGCTCGGCGGACTCCTCGGAGTCGGACGCGTGGATGAGGTTCTCACGGACGATCACACCGTAGTCACCGCGGATGGAGCCGGGCGCGGCGGCGATCGGGTCGGTCGGACCGGCGAGGGCGCGCAGTCCCTCGATGACCCGCTCTCCCTCGACGATCAGGGCGACGACCGGACCGGAGGCCATGAACTCCACCAGCGGCTCGTAGAAGGGCTTGCCCTTGTGCTCGCCGTAGTGCTGCTCCAGGGTCTCCTGGTCCAGGGTGCGCAGCTCCAGCGCGGTGATCTGCCAGCCAGCCTTGCGCTCGATACGGCTGATGATCTCGCCGGTCAGGCCGCGGCGTACTGCGTCGGGCTTGAGCAGGACGAGGGTGCGCTGGGTCACGGGAGGGCTCCTTCTTACTGCTGGTGTGCGGTGGGATGAGGTTACAGGGCGTGTCCAGGCGCCCGTTACGCAGCGTCAGGTGTGGAGGAGTCGGCCTGCGCCGCGAATCTCGCCTTCGCCTCGTCCACCTTCCTGCCGTAGTGCACCGAGGCCCACCACAGCGCCGCGAAGACCGCACCCAGGAAGAACATGGTGGGGATGATGAAGCCGGACGCGATGAGCGCGACCTGAAGAGTCCAGCCCAGTGCGACCCCGCCGGGCCGGGTCACCAGGCCGCACAGCAGCAGACACAGGAACATCGCGATCCCGCTGACCGTCCACACCGTTGACATGGCCAGGTCGGGATCCTTCATGGCGACCAGACCGGCGAAGCCGATGACGAAGAACTCACCGATCAGGGTCGAGGAACAGAGAGTACGCATTGGTCGGACTCAGCCCTTCCCCAGCAGCAGTCGGGCTTCGCCGACCGTGATGACGGACCCGGTGACGAGCACACCGCCGCCCGCGAACTCGCCCTCCTCCTCGGCCAGCGTGATCGCGGCCTCCAGGGCGTCCGGCAGCCGCGGCTCGACCTGCACGCGCTCGTCGCCGAACACCTCGACGGCGATGGCGGCCAGTTCGTCGGCGTCCATGGCGCGGTGCGAGGAGTTCTGCGTGACGACGACCTCGGCGAAGATCGGCTCGAAGGCCTCGAGCAGCTCCCGCACGTTCTTGTCGCTGCTCGCGCCGACGACCCCGATCAGCCGGGTGAAGTCGAAGGCCTCCTGGATCGCCTCGGACGTCGCCCGCGCGCCCGCCGGGTTGTGGGCGGCGTCCAGCACGACGGTCGGAGAGCGCCGTACGACCTCCATTCGGCCCGGTGAGGCGACGGCCGCGAACGCCTTGCGGACGGCGTCGACGTCCAGCGGCTCGGCCCGCGAGGCGCCGACGCCGAAGAACGCCTCCACGGCGGCGAGGGCGACGGCGGCGTTGTGCGCCTGGTGCGCGCCGTGCAACGGCAGATACACCTCGGGATACTCACCGCCCAGTCCGCGCAGGGTCACCAGCTGCCCGCCGACGGCGACCTGACGTGCGACGACCCCGAACTCCAGGCCCTCCCGGGCCACCGTGGCGTCGACCTCCACGGCCTTCTTCAGCAGCACCTGCGCCGCGTCCACCGGCTGCTGGGCCATGATCACGGTGGCGTCCTGCTTGATGACGCCCGCCTTCTCGGAGGCGATCTCACCGGGGGTGCCGCCGAGCCGGTCGGTGTGGTCGAGGTCTATGGGCGTCACTACGGCGACGTCACCGTCGATGACGTTGGTGGCGTCCCAGGAGCCGCCCATGCCCACTTCCACGACGGCGACGTCGACGGGCGCGTCGGCGAAGGCCGCGTACGCCATACCCGTGAGCACCTCGAAGAAGGACAGGCGGTACTCCTGCGAGGAGTCGACCATCTCGATGTACGGCTTGATGTCGCTGTACGTCTCGATGAAGCGCTCGGCGGTGATCGGGGCGCCGTCGAGGCTGATCCGCTCGGTGATCGACTGGACGTGCGGCGAGGTGTAGCGGCCGGTGCGCAGCTCGAAGGCGCCGAGGAGGGCCTCGATCATGCGGGCGGTCGACGTCTTGCCGTTGGTGCCGGTGATGTGGATCGAGGGGTACGACCGCTGCGGCTCGCCCAGGACGTCCATGAGCGCGGCGATGCGGCTGACCGAGGGCTCCAGCTTGGTCTCGCCCCAGCGGGTGGCAAGCTCCGCCTCGACCTCGCGCAGGGCCTTGTCGAGCTCGGGGTCCTCGGGGCGGGCGGGCACGTCCGCCTCCGGCGGGCCGCCCTGGGTGCGCAGGGTGCGGCTGCCGGCCTCGATGACGGCGAGATCGGGGTCCCGGTCGGTCTCGGCCGCGATGATCTCGTCGAAGGGGTCGTCGCTTTCACTCACGGGGTCAGTCTACGGAGGCCCACTGACAGTGCGCCCACGGCGTGGGGTGGTCGGTCCGGTGTGGCGAGTGCGGGCCGTTCTGGGCCGGTCGCGCAGTTCCCCGCGCCCCTTGGGACGTGAAGGGCCCCGGCGCTGTGCGGCGCCGGGGCCTCGGTCACGCAGAACGACTCACGCTTGCGGCAGACGCTCCAGCTGTGCCGCGATCCGGGCGATGTCCTCCTCGGCCTTCGCCAGGCGGCCACGGATCTTCTCCACGACGTTGTCCGGGGCCTTCGCCAGGAATGCCTCGTTGCCGAGCTTGGCGTTGGCCTGGGCCTTCTCCTTCTCGGCCGCCGCCAGGTCCTTCGCGAGGCGCTTGCGCTCGGCCGCGACGTCGATCGCGCCGGAGAGGTCCAGGGCGACCTCCGCGCCCGCGACCGGCAGCGTCGCCGTGGCCGTGAAGGACTCGCCCTCCGGCTGGAGGCGCAGCAGCTGGCGGATGGCCGGCTCGTGCGGGGCGAGTGCCGTGCCGTCGAGGGTCAGGCGGGCCGGGACGCGCTGGCCCGGCTGCAGGCCCTGGTCGGCGCGGAAGCGACGGACCTCGGTGATGACCGACTGGAGCGACTCGATCTCCCGCTCCGCGCCCTTGTCACGGAAGCCGCTGTCGCTCGGCCACTCGGCGATCACGATCGACTCGCCGCCCGTGAGGGTGGTCCACAGGGTCTCGGTGACGAACGGGACCACCGGGTGCAGCAGTTTGAGGGTGACGTCGAGCACCTCGCCGAGGACGCGCTTGGAGACCTCGGCCGCCTCGCCGCCCGCCTGGAAGGTCGTCTTCGAGAGCTCGACGTACCAGTCGAAGACCTCGTCCCACGCGAAGTGGAAGAGGGCGTCCGACAGCTTGGCGAACTGGAAGTCGTCGTAGAACGCGTCGACTTCGGCGACGACGGAGTTCAGCCGGGAGAGGATCCAACGGTCCGTCGACGACATCGCCGACGGCTCCGGCAGCGGGCCGTCGACCGTCGCGCCGTTCATCAGCGCGAAGCGCGTGGCGTTCCAGATCTTGTTGGCGAAGTTGCGGGAGCCCTGGACCCAGTCCTCGCCGATCGGGACGTCGACGCCGGGGTTGGCGCCGCGGGCGAGGGTGAAGCGGAGGGCGTCGGAGCCGTACTTGTCCATCCAGTCCAGCGGGTTGACCGCGTTGCCGAAGGACTTCGACATCTTCTTGCCGAACTGGTCGCGGACCATGCCGTGCAGGGCGATGGTGTGGAACGGCGGGGTGCCGTCCATCGCGTACAGGCCGAACATCATCATCCGGGCGACCCAGAAGAAGAGGATGTCGTAGCCGGTGACCAGGACGGAGTTCGGGTAGAACTTCGCGAGCGACTCGGTCTGTTCGGGCCAGCCGAGGGTCGAGAAGGGCCACAGGCCGGAGGAGAACCAGGTGTCGAGGACGTCGGTGTCCTGATGCCAGCCCTCGCCGCTCGGGGGCTGCTCGTCGGGACCGACGCAGACGACCTCACCCTCCGGGCCGTACCAGACCGGAATGCGGTGACCCCACCACAACTGCCGCGAGATGCACCAGTCGTGGAGGTTGTCGACCCAGTCGAAGTACCGCTTCTCCATCTCCTGCGGGTGGATCTTGACCCGGCCGTCGCGGACCGCGTCACCGGCGGCCTTGGCGAGCGGGCCGACCTTGACCCACCACTGCATGGAGAGCCGGGGCTCGATGGTGGTCTTGCAGCGCGAGCAGTGCCCGACGCTGTGAACGTACGGCCGCTTCTCCGCGACGATCCGGCCCTCGGCGCGCAGCGCGGCGACGATGGCCGAGCGGGCCTCGAGGCGGTCCAGGCCCTGGAAGGGGCCGTGGGCGGTGATGACCGCGTGCTCGTCCATGATCGTGATGGCCGGCAGGTCGTGCCGCTGGCCGATCTCGAAGTCGTTCGGGTCGTGGGCCGGGGTCACCTTGACGGCGCCGGTGCCGAACTCCGGGTCGACGTGCGTGTCGGCGACGACCGGGATCGAACGGTCGGTCAGCGGCAGCTTGATGAGCTTGCCGATCAGGTGCCGGTAGCGCTCGTCGTCCGGGTGGACGGCGACGGCGGTGTCGCCGAGCATCGTCTCGGCGCGGGTGGTGGCGACGACGATGGTCTCGTCGCCCTCGCCGTACTTCATGGACACGAGCTCGCCGTCGTCGTCCTGGTACTCGACCTCGATGTCCGAGATGGCCGTCAGACAGCGCGGGCACCAGTTGATGATGCGCTCGGCGCGGTAGATCAGCTCGTCGTCGTAGAGGCGCTTGAAGATGGTCTGGACGGCCTGGGAGAGCCCCTCGTCCATGGTGAAGCGCTCGCGCGACCAGGCGACACCGTCACCGAGCCGACGCATCTGCCCGCTGATCTGCCCGCCGGACTCGCCCTTCCACTGCCAGACGCGCTCGACGAACGCCTCACGGCCGAGGTCGTGCCGGGACTTGCCTTCCTTCCCCAGCTCACGCTCGACGACGTTCTGCGTGGCGATACCGGCGTGGTCCATGCCGGGCTGCCACAGCGTCTCGTAGCCCTGCATGCGCTTACGGCGCGTCAGCGCGTCGATGAGGGTGTGCTCGAAGGCGTGCCCGAGGTGGAGCGAGCCCGTGACGTTCGGCGGCGGAATGACGATCGTGTACGGCGGCTTGTCGCTCTTCGCGTCCGCCTCGAAGTAACCGCGCTCTACCCAGCGCTCGTACAGCGGCCCCTCTACGTCGGCCGGCGCGTACTGGGTCGGCAGTTCGGTGTCGGGCGCTGTTGGCTGCTGCTGAGCGTTCTCGGTCACGGGCTCAGTTTAGGGGTGTCCCGGGCGTGTCCCGAAACGCGTTTGTTCTGTAACGGTGGGCACCCCGATGCCATGCGTTGCCTGCGTCTGCGCCAGGATGTCAGGAACACATAAGCATCTGGAGGGGAACCCAGAAATGAGCTACAACCAGCCGGGCCCGTACGGCGGGCAGCCCCAGCAGCCCGGACCGTACGGCGGGCAGCCTCAGCAGCCCGGTCCTTACGGGCAGCAGCCTCAGGCGCCCCAGCCCGGCTATGGCTACCCTCAGCAGACTCCGCCGCCCCAGCCCCAGCCCGGGTACGGCTACCCGCAGCAGGCCCCGCAGGGCGTCCCGCCGCAGCAGCCGTACGGCCAGCAGCCGCCCTACGGCCAGGCACCGTACGGAATGCCGCAGCCGCCGGCGCCGGCGGGCGGCGGCAAGAAGACCGGCCTGATCATCGGCGCGGTGGCGGTCGTGGTGGCGATCGGCGTCGGGGCGTACTTCGCGCTCGGCGGGGCGCGTGGCGGCGCGGGCGGCGTCGAGGACGACGGGGCACACAAGCTGGCTACGCCGGAGAAGCTGCTCAGCGAGTACACGCGGGCCACCAAGGCCGGGGAGACCATCGGTGGGTCCAACGACACCGCCGAGGACCTGGAGAAGAGCGGCGTCAAGAACGGCGAGAGCGTGGTCGGGGTCTACTCGACCGCGGACCTGAGCGGTTACGACCCCAGCGACCCGAGCACCACGCCGGACCTGTCCGAACTGGCGACGGCCAAGGGCATCACGTACTTCGGTGCCTACGGCGAGATCGCCGATCCCGAGGCGGCCCTGGACAAGTTCTTCACCGACTTCAAGAAGTCGTCCGAGAAGAGCTCTTCCGGCTCCTCCGGCGCGGGCGCGACCGAGTTGGTCGGTACGGCCGAGGTCGTCGACCTCGACGGCGCGGTCATGAAGTGCCAGGCCGCCAAGGGCACCGACCTGGCCACCAAGAAGGAGAAGACGGACTGGTTCTGCGCGTGGGCGGACTACAGCACCATCGCGATGGTGTCGCCGGGTGACGCCACCAAGGGCATCTCCAAGGATGTCGCCGTGGACATCACGACGAAGGTCCGCGCGGAGATCCGCGTCGCGGCCTGACGCCCGAAGAGGTCTGACGCCCGACGCGTCAACTGCGAAGGGGCCCCGGTTCTGTTGACCGGGGCCCCTTCGTGTGTCCGTGGCTGCGGCTACGCCGTCTTCTGCTCCCCCGGCCCCCGACCCCGCGCATCCCGCGGAATCAGCGTCGGGTTGACATTCGAGTGGACGACGTCCGCCGTGATGACGACCCGGGCCACGTCCTTGCGGGACGGGACCTCGTACATCACCGACATCAGGACCTCCTCCATGATGGCGCGCAGGCCGCGCGCGCCGGTCTGGCGGAGGATGGCCTGGTCGGCGATGGCCTCCAGGGCCTCGCGCTCGAAGTCGAGTTCCACGCCGTCGAGTTCGAAGAGGCGCTGGTACTGCTTGACGAGGGCGTTGCGCGGCTCGATCAGGATCTGGAGCAGGGCCTCGCGGTCCAGGTTGTGGACCGAGGTGATGACGGGGAGGCGGCCGATGAACTCGGGGATCATGCCGAACTTGACCAGGTCCTCCGGCATGACGTCCTCGAACTGGTCCTTGGCCTCCAGCTCCCGCTTGGAGCGGATCGTCGCGCCGAAGCCGATGCCCTTGGCGCCGGCCCGGGACTCGATGATCTTCTCCAGACCGGCGAACGCGCCGCCCACGATGAACAGGACGTTCGTCGTGTCGATCTGGATGAACTCCTGGTGCGGGTGCTTGCGGCCGCCCTGCGGCGGGACCGAGGCCGTGGTGCCTTCCAGGATCTTCAGCAGGGCCTGCTGGACGCCCTCACCGCTCACGTCTCGCGTGATCGACGGATTTTCACTCTTCCGCGCGACCTTGTCGATCTCGTCGATGTAGATGATCCCGGTCTCGGCCTTCTTGACGTCGTAGTCGGCCGCCTGGATCAGCTTCAGCAGGATGTTCTCGACGTCCTCGCCGACGTAGCCCGCCTCCGTCAGCGCCGTCGCGTCGGCGATGGCGAACGGAACGTTCAGCATGCGCGCCAGGGTCTGGGCGAGGAGGGTCTTGCCGGAGCCCGTGGGTCCCAGCAGCAGGATGTTGGACTTCGCCAACTCGATGGCGTCCTCGCGGCTTTGACCGCCGCCGTTCTCGCCGGCCTGCACGCGCTTGTAGTGGTTGTAGACGGCGACGGAGAGGGCCTTCTTCGCCGCCTCCTGGCCGACCACATAGCCCTCGAGGAACTCGTAGATCTCGCGCGGCTTGGGCAGTTCCTCCCAGCGGACCTCACTGGTCTCCGCGAGCTCTTCCTCGATGATCTCGTTGCAGAGATCGATGCACTCGTCGCAGATGTACACACCAGGGCCTGCGATGAGCTTCTTGACCTGCTTCTGGCTCTTGCCGCAGAACGAGCACTTGAGCAGATCGCCGCCGTCACCGATGCGTGCCACGGTGTGCTTCCCCTTCGCCTGGGAGACGACTGGACGTTTTCGAATCCAGCGGCTCCTGGTGCTGCCTTATGTCGACGGTACCTTGCCTGGCCCCCCGTTCGGGCCCCCCTTGGCGCGGTTCACTTTGACGTGCACCGTCCCAAACCGTGCCAAGGGGCAGCAGACAATACCGGGTCCGCGTCACCGAACGTCGGCGTTGTTCATCTTCCGGGTCGAGATGATCTGGTCGATCAGGCCGTACGACAGCGCGTCCTCGGCCGTGAGGATCTTGTCGCGCTCGATGTCCTCGCGGATCTTTTCGATCGGCGTGGTGGAGTGCTTGGCCAGCATCTCCTCCAGCTGCGAGCGCATCCGGAGAATCTCGTTGGCGGCGATCTCCAGGTCGGAGACCTGACCGCGGCCGGTCTCACTGTACGGCTGGTGAATCAGCACACGCGCGTTGGGCAGCGCCATGCGCTTGCCGGGCGTACCGGCGGCCAGCAGGATGGCGGCGGCGGAGGCCGCCTGGCCCATGCAGACCGTCTGGATGTCCGGCTTCACGAACTGCATCGTGTCGTAGATGGCCGTGAGCGCCGTGAAGGAGCCGCCGGGGCTGTTGATGTAGACCGAGATGTCCCGGTCGGGGTCCATCGACTCCAGGCACAGCAGCTGCGCCATGACGTCGTTGGCGGAGGCGTCGTCGATCTGCACGCCGAGGAAGATCACGCGCTCCTCGAAGAGCTTCGCGTACGGGTCGTACTCGCGGATGCCCTGCGAGGTGCGCTCCACGAAGCGCGGGATCACGTAGCGGGACTCGGCGGCGGGACCCGTGTACTCGGCGCGCGTGCGGTCGTACAGGCTGCTGCCGGGGAAGTCGTTCACTATCTGTCTCCTAGGGGCTGTGGCGGTCGGCTGAGGGCTGTGCAGGGGGGCCTCAGGCCGCCCCGGTGCCGCCGCCGCCCGGCATTCCGGCGGCCGTCGGGATGACGTCATCGATGAGGCCGTAGTCCTTGGCCTCGAAGGCGTCGAACCAGCGGTCGCGGTCCGAGTCACGGGTGATCTGCTCGATCGTCTGACCGGTGTGCTGCGAGGTGAGCTCGGCCATGCGCTTCTTGGTGTGCAGCAGCCGCTCGGCGTGGATCTTGATGTCGGAGGCCGAGCCGGCCAGGCCCGCGGAGGGCTGGTGGATCAGGATCTCGGCGTTCGGCAGCGCGAAGCGCTTGCCGGGGGTGCCCGCGCTGAGCAGGAACTGGCCCATCGAGGCCGCGAGGCCCATGGCGATGGTCACCACGTCGTTCTTGATGAACTGCATGGTGTCGTAGATCGCCATGCCGGCCGTGATCGAACCGCCCGGGCTGTTGATGTACAGGTAAATGTCCTTGTCCGGGTCGGCGGCAAGGAGCAGCAGCTGTGCGGTGATCTTGTTGGCGATGTCGTCGTCGACCGGCTGGCCGAGGAAGATGATCCGCTCGTTGAGCAGCCGGTTGTAGACCTGGTCGCCGAGGCCACCACCGATGGAAGGCTCGCCGGCGGCGGAGGGCATCAGATTCGTCACGTATCCACCTGCTCGTCTTACGACGGCGCCGGGCCGTCTTCACGTGTTCCCTGCGGGGGGCCTCCGGCGGTTTCGCCGACTTCCCTGCCCCCATACTCATGGACCCTAACGCGCAGGCTGTGCGGTGCCATCCCGGTTCCGGGAGTGTTCGCCGGGGGCGTAGAGCCTCCGGCGGGCGGCCGCCGCCCGCTCGCCGTGACTGTGCGGGTGCGTGGGCGGCTGCGGCGCCGTTGCGGCCGTTCGCGCAGTTCCACCCGCCCCTTCAGGGACACTGCCCGGCCGTACGACAGAGCCGTACGACAGAAGGGCCCCGGGACGTCGATACGTCTCCAGGGCCCTCCTTACGGCTTCCAGGTGCCGTGGGCTCAGCCCTCGGACTTCTCCTCGGCGGCCTCGTCGGCGGTGCCCTCGGCGACCTCCACGGTCTCCGTGGCCTGCTCGACCTCGTCCTCGTCGTCCAGGTCGATGACCTCGCCGTTGGTGTCCTTGACCACGGCCTTCTCGACCACGACGGCCAGGGCCTTGCCGCGGGCGACCTCGCCGACCAGGAGCGGAACCTGGCCGCCCTCGACGACCGCCTGGGCGAACTGGTCGGGGGACATGCCGGAGGAGGCCGCGCGCCGCATGAGGTGCTCGGTGAGCTCCTCCTGGTTGACGTTCAGCTTCTCCTGCTTGACGAGCTCGTCCAGCACGAACTGGGTCTTGATGCCCTTGACCGCGGCTTCCTTGGTCTCGGCGTCGAACTCCTCGACCGTCTTGCCCTGGATCTCGAGGTACTTCTCGAGGTCGAGGCCCATCTGGCCGAGCTGGTGGTGCTCGAGGTTGTGCTTACGGGTGTTGATCTCGTCCTCGAGCAGTTTCTCGGGGACGGGCACCTCGACCAGCTCGAGCAGCTTCTCCAGGACGCGCTCCTGGGCCTGCGTGGCCTGGTCGTACTGCTTCATGTTCTCGAGGCGCTTGCGGCTGTCGGCCTTGAGCTCGTCGAGGGTGTCGAACTCGGAGGCGAGCTGCGCGAAGTCGTCGTCCAGCTCGGGCAGTTCGCGCGCGGCGACCTGAGTGACCTTGACGGTGACCTCGGCCTCCCTGCCGGCCGCCGAGCCGCCCTTGAGCTCGGAGGCGAAGGTGGCCTCGCCACCGGCCTCCAGGCCCTTCACGGCGTCGTCGATGCCGTCCAGCAGCTCGCCGGAGCCGATGGTGTAGGAGACGCCGCTCGCGACGCCGTCCTCCAGGACCTCGCCGTCGACCTTGGCCTCCAGGTCGATGGTGACGACGTCGCCGTCCTCGGCTCCCCGCTCGACCGGGGAGGTCGACGCGAAGCGCTCGCGCAGCTGCTCGACCGACTTCTCGATGTCCTCGTCCGTCACCTCGACGGCGTCGACCTCGACCTCGATCCCGGCGTAGTCCGGGATCTCGATGGCCGGGCGGACGTCGACCTCGGCGGTGAAGTTCAGCGTCTCGCCGTCCTTCAGCTCGGTGATGTCGACCTCGGGCTGGCCCAGGACGTTGAGCTCGGCCTCGTTGACGGCCTCGGTGTAGAACTTCGGAAGCGCGTCGTTGACCGCCTCCTCCAGGACCGCACCGCGGCCGAACCGCTGGTCGATGACGCGGGCGGGGATCTTGCCCTTACGGAAGCCCTTCACCGTGACCTGCTGGTTGATCTTCTTGTACGCCGCGTCGAGGCTGTCCTTGAGCTCCTCGAAGGGCACCTCGACAGTGAGCCGAACCCGAGTCGGGTTCAGGGTCTCCACGGCGCTCTTCACGGTTCGGTCTCCTTGTGGCTGACTTCTTGGATTCTGCCGGGACCAGACTGGTCCGGCGGATTCGCCGCCCGGGAGGACTTCGGATAGGAGAGACACACGGGCGTGCAGCTTGCATAGTAACGGCAGCGGTGACACGCCCTCAAAGGCGATCATGCGACGCGATCGCACAAAGCCGTCACGCATGTGGCCGGTCTTCACCGGTCGTGGTCGGGGTGGCGGGATTTGAACCCACGGCCTTCCGCTCCCAAAGCGGACGCGCTACCAAGCTGCGCCACACCCCGTGCTGGTGCGACACGTAGGGTACATGCCCGCAGACAGCCGGGCCGCCGCATTTACGGGGTGTGCGGCGAGGGGGGCCGACCCGCTACGATGCATCCTGTGCCGCGGTCACCTGACCTGCGGCGCGTCGTGTGCGGGCGTAGCTCAATGGTAGAGCCCTAGTCTTCCAAACTAGCTACGCGGGTTCGATTCCCGTCGCCCGCTCCATACGGCTCAGGGCCAGGTCAGAGGGTTAGTCCTCGACCTGGCCCTGATCGTTTTCGGGGGCGGGGCGGGGGTTCACAGGGTGTGTACGTCCACGGTGTAGACGCAGCGGATGCCGTACGGGACGTAGAGGGCGTCGCCTACGAGGACCAGTGGGGCGCCGACGCCGCTGGAGTCGGCGGTGCCGCCGTCGTCCCGGCCCTGGAGGGTGGCCTCGACGGTGCCTGTGCGCAGGTTCAGGGCTGCCAGGCGGCCGCTGGGGGATGCCAGGTAGAGGTGGGTCGCGGAGGCGGTCGGTGGGCCGGACGACTCCACGGTGGAGTTGCTCTCCCAGAGCCGGCGTCCGCTGTCCGGGGCGAACGCGCGGACGCTGCCGCTGTGGAAGGTGAAGTAGAGCCTGCCGTTCAGCAGGGCGGGGGCCGCGGACTCGGGCTGGGGCTCGGACAGCCGTACGGTCGTCACGATGTGCGTGGCGGCGTTGACCAGGGTCAGGGTGCGGCGGGTACCGGATGTGTTGAGCACGACCAGGCGTCCGTCGGCCTGTCCGAGGATGTCCTGGTCCTTGCCGACCGTCACGGTCCAGCGGGGGCGGCCGGTGGCCGGGTCGAGCTGGGCGATGCTCGTGCTGGTCACGTCCTCGCCGGTCCACTTCTGGCACACCAGGTACGCGTTCCGGGCGGCGGCGCGCAGCAGGCACATCCGTTCGTCCGGGTCGGGCAGCGGGCGCTTCCAGCGGACCTTGCCGTCGTCGGCGTCCAGCAGGGCGTACTGCTGCCCCTTCGCGCCGTAGACGGCGAGGACGCCGTCGGGTACGGCGATGGAGTAGCCCTGGTCGCTGTTGGGCTCCGTGGCCTCCTGGCTGTCGCCGGTGACCGTCTTCCAGATCACCTTGCCGGTGTCGGCGTCGAGCGCCTGGACCGTGTAGCGGTACGGGCTGAGGTCGCCGACCGTCCGGTCGTCGGCGCCGTAGACATACACGCGGCCGCCGCCGGCGCCGATGATCGTGCCCTGGTCGCCGCCGCCGAGGTCGTCGGCGGTGTCGTCGATGGGTCGGGCCCAGGTGTTGCGGCCGTCGGCGAGGGCGAAGCTGGTCGCCATGACGTCGTCGCCGGCACACACGAGGGAGCGGCCGGTGGCCGCGCAGCGGCTGAACGGGCCGTCGGCGCCGATCGGGTCCCGGTCGACGCTCGGATCCTTTGACTTCTTGTGCCAGGCCTGCCACCCGGCGGGCAGGTCACGATCGACCGGGGTCGGCTCCTCGTTGACGGCCAGGACCGTGAGGGTGGTCGCGGCGGTCAGCAGGAGGGCGCCCAGGGTGGAGGCGAGGAGGAGGCGTTTTCGGCGTCTGCGGCGGGAGGCCGTGGGGGCGTCCGGGGTGGGGGCGGCCTCGGGAGTGGGGCGCGGGTCGGGGAGTTCGCCGTCGCGCAGGAGGCGTATCAACTCGTCGGGCGAGGGGCGGGACTTGGGGTGCTTTTCCAGGCATAGGCGGACGAAGGGGAGCAGCTCGGGCGGGACGCCGTCCAGTTGCGCGTCGCCGTCGACGACGCGTATGGCCGTCTCGTAGGGGCTCGGGCTGTCGAAGGGGCCGTGGCCGGTGGCGGCGTAGGCGACGACCGAGCCGAGGGAGAAGACATCGGCGGCGGGGCCCACGTCCTGCGGGGACGAGAACTGCTCCGGGGACATGAAGGGCGGTGTGCCCATCACCCGGCCGGTCTGGGTGAGGACGTCGGAGGCGGCGAACTCGGCGGCGCGGGAGATACCGAAGTCGATGACGCGCGGGCCGTCCTCGGCGAGCATGACATTGGCCGGTTTCAGATCACGGTGGACCATCCCGGCGCGGTGGATGTCGCGGATGGCCTCGGCGAGGCCGGCGGCGAGTTCGCGCAGTTGCGGCAGGGGCAGGGGGCCGTGGCGGCGGACGTGGGTGCCGAGGTCCTCGCCGCGGATGTAGAGCGTGGCCATCCAGGGGCGCGGCGCGTCGGCGTCCGCGTCCACGACGGGGGCGGTGAAGGCGCCGCTGACCTGGCGGGCGGCGGCCACCTCGCGGCGGAAGCGGATGCGGAACTCGTCGTCGTCGGCGTACTGCGCGTGTACGACCTTGAGGGCGAGGCGGCGGCCGGAGGCGGAGCGGGCGAGGTACACCACGCCCATGCCACCGGAGCCGAGACGGTCCTCGATCCGATAGCCACCGACCTCGGCCGGGTCCGATTCGCGCAGCGCCATCCCGTACGTCCCCCGTCCGCACCGTCGTTCCATAACGTTCGACGATCACGAACGAGGGTATCCGTACCCCTCCGGGCCACCCCGTGGGCCCTAGAACTGGATCGAGTTGATGGTCTCGGCTATCGAGTTGAGGAATCTCTGGATGTCGTCGGCCATGCCGGTCGAGGCCAGGAAGAAGCCGAACAGCACGGCGACGACGGCTGGACCGGCCTTCAGGGATCCGCCACGGATCAGCACTACCAAGACGATCGCCAACAGCAACACCACTGACAGCGAAATGGCCACAACAGATCACACCCTCGGTCGGTCCGCTCTCCCGGCCCGGGGACGCGACCCAGCACACCCCCGCCAGAACCATCGTGCCACCAACCGGGCCCCGCTATGCGGCACGTGACGTTTCGTTCGCCACACCTGTGCTGGATCCGTGCGGACCCTTGGCGCGCACCGACCTCTCGCGTTGGACCCGTGCGGCTTTTCGAGGAGACGCCCGTACAGAGAATTCGAGGAGATCGTTTCCATTGCCACACAACGTGTTCGCCGGTATTTCGAATTCACGGCACGGTGATCATTTCATCTACGTCACCTCCTGGCCATATGCACTACTTAGTCAGGATGAATCCGGACAATGAGGGTGACCAACGGGTGTCCGCCAGGTGCATGTTCGTTGTACACGCGACGTCTCACGCAATAGCCGCTAACGACCTCGGGGGTTTTACGAAATCCCACAGGCAACGCTAGGGTGCCTCAGATGTTCCACGCTGCCTCGTCCCCCGCATACGCAGCAGGGTCCTGGATCGACTTCCCCGGCTTCCGGCGGGAGGGTCTGTGACGGACTCGCTGCGACCGCACGGCAACAACAGAGCGCCACTCCCCCCGGCACAGCAGTCGGCGGACGGAGTGCCGAGTCCGCGCTCACCGCTGAACAAGAAGGCTCAGGGCGACGCCAGAGCCGCGTCCGGCGGTGCCAAGCAGCGCGACGCGTTCTTCGACAACGCCAAGTACCTGGCGATCGTGCTCGTCGCGATAGGACACGCCTGGGAGCCGATCAAGGGCGACAGCCGGATCCTGGAGGGCGTGTACACCGTCGTGTACACCTTCCACATGCCGGCGTTCATCATCATCTCCGGCTTCTTCTCGCGCAGTTTCGACGCGAGTCCCAGCCGTATGAAGCGCCTGATCACCGGTGTCGCGGTGCCGTACATCGTCTTCGAGACGGCCTATCCGCTCTTCAAGCGCTGGATCGCCGAGGACCCCGGCCAGGACATCAGCCTCCTGGACCCGTGGTACCTGACGTGGTTCCTGTGCGCGCTGTTCATCTGGCGGATGACCACGCCCATCTGGAAGATGGTGCGCTGGCCGCTGCCGCTCGCGCTCGGCCTCGCCATGGCAGGGACCGTCACCCCGGAGATCGGTGACGACCTGGATCTGCAGCGGGTTCTGCAGTTCCTGCCGTACTTCGTGCTGGGTCTGTGCATGAAGCCCGAGCACTTCCACATGGTGCGCACGCGCACGGTGCGGATCCTGTCCGTGCCGGTGTTCGCGGTGGCGCTGGGCTTCGGCTGGTGGGCGGTGCCGCGGATGAACACCGCGTGGTTCTACCACCGGGACGCCGCGCAGGAGCTGGGCGCGCCGTGGTGGGCCGGGCCGGTCATGGTGCTGGCGATGTTCGGCTGCTCGCTGGTGCTGACGGCCTGCTTCTTCGCCTGGGTGCCGCGCCGGCACATGTGGTTCACGGCGCTCGGCGCGGGCACGCTGTACGGCTATCTGCTGCACGGCTTCGTGGTGAAGGCCGGTGACTACCAGGGCTGGTTCGAGCACGCCTGGCTGCATCGGCCGCTCGGCGAGATCTTCGTCAGTGTCGTCGCGGCTGCCGGGGTCACGCTGCTGTGCACCTCGCCGGTGCAGCGGGTCTTCCGGTTCGCGATGGAGCCGAAGATGGAGTGGGCGTTCAAGCGGGATGCTGCCGAGGTGGCTCGGGAGCGGGAGAAGCGTGAGGGTGCGGTGGCTCGGGAGCGGGTCAACGCCTGACGCTGCGTCGGGGATTCACGCCGCCGGGGACTACTCAGTCCTCGGCGGCGTCTTCGTCTCCGGGGAGGTTGAGGAGGGCGCGCATGCGTGCGTACTTCTCGGTCAGTCGTTTCCGGGTCGGTTCGTCGAGGGCCGCGAGGCGTTTCGGGTCGGCGTTGTGGGCGAGGTCCGCCTGCTTCACCAGTAGGGCGCCGTCGGTGGCGAGGATGCGTTGTGCGTATGCCTCGGGGGGCTCGCCGGGGTGCTTGGTGAGGGCGCGCACTATGTCTTTTGTACGGCGGCTCAGGGCGGCCTCTTCCAGCCACTGTTCGGAGAGTGCGTCGTCCTCTACGGCGTCGTGGAGCCAGGCTGCCGCGATCTGGTCGGCGTTGCCGTGGCGGGTGCGTACGCCTTCGGCGACGGCCATGAGGTGTTCGGTGTAGGGGCGGCCGGCCTTGTCGGTCTGGTGGGCGTGGGCTGCGCGGGCGATGGCCTCTACGTCGGGCAGGGACAGGTGGGTGTGCGGTGTTTCGGTCACCGGTCCAGTGTCTCGCCCCCGCCGCCCCTACCCGTCCCATCCTCCAGGGGCTCTGCCCCTTCGACCCCGGGCCCTCCTGGGGGCTGCCGCCCCCAGACCCCCGCTGTCGGCCCTGAACGGGCCTCGTCCTCAAACGCCGGACGGGCTGAAATGCCTGGACCGGCGACCAGAGGGGACCGCATCCTGGTGACCGCCCCCAGCGGGTGGGTGGGGGCTAGGGACGGCATGGGGCTCGGCCTTACAGGCCGGACGGGCTGAGCGTGCCTGGACCGGCAACTAGAGGAGACCGCGGCCTCATGGCCGCCCCCAGTGGGTGGGTGGGGGCTAGGGACGGTGCAGGCTCGGCTTCACATGCCTCACATGCCTCACATGCCTCACATGCCGGACGGGCCGGATGGTGCGGATCGGCGTCGTGCTGGCCGTCGGCAGACCTGGCCGATCGGGACCTGGCCGTCGGCAGACCGGACCGGACGAGACCTGGCCACCGGCAGACGGGACCCGACACGACCGGGCCGTCGGCAGACCAGGCCCGACGAGACCTGGCCACCGGCAGACCAGACCGGGCAGGACCGTGCCGTCGGCAGACCCGACCGGACCGCTCGGGACCGGCGTCGGGACGTACCCGCTCGCGGGCTCAGCGTGTCGCCGTTGCCGTGGGGCCCTCTCGGCAGATCAGTAGGAGGGCCCTGTCGTCGTTGACGTCCTTTGCCACCGCTTCGATCAGGTGCCAGGCGGCGCCGTGGAAGCCGCCGGCCACGTAGCGGTCGGCCTCGCCCGTCAGGCGGTCTATGCCCTCGACGATGTCTCGGTCGGAGGTCTCCACCAGGCCGTCCGTGAACAGCATCAGGACGTCGCCGGGGCGGAGTGAACCCTTCACGGGGTCGAACTGGGCGCCGTCGTAGACGCCCAGGAGGGGGCCCTCGGCGGCCTTCTCCTCCCAGCGGCCGCTGCCCGCGCTCAGTTGGAGGCCCGGCGGGTGGCCCGCCGAGTACAGCTCGTAGTCGCCCGAGTCCAGGTCCAGGACCAGGTGGATCGAGGTCGCGAAGCCCTCGTCCCAGTCCTGGCGGAGGAGATAGCCGTTCGCCGCCGGGAGGAACGCGTGTGGGGGCAGGCTGCCCAGGAGGCCGCCGAAGGCGCCGGAGAGGAGCAGGGCGCGGGAACCGGCGTCCATGCCCTTGCCGGACACGTCCGTGAGGACGACCTCCAGCGTGCGGCCCCCGTTCGTGCGGGCCGCCACCACGAAGTCGCCCGAGAAGGACTGACCGCCCGCCGGGCGCAGGGCCATCTCGCGATGCCAACCGTGCGGCAGCTGCGGCAGTTTGCTCTGCACGCGGATGCGTTCACGCAGGTCGAAGAGCATCGTGCCGCCGCGCCGCCAGGGCACGCCGACGCGGCTGCGGAACTGTGCGATCAGCAGGCCGAAGAAGCCGCACGCCGCCACGACCAGGACCACGCCGGGGGTGACGCGGGACGGGCCCTCCGTGTACGGCCCCAGCTGCACCGACTCCACGATCAGTGCCGTCGCCGCCGCCGCGTACAGGCCCAGCAGGCTCGCCGGGCGCAGCAGCAGCCCGCCCGCGACGATCGGCAGGACCAGCGCGGCCGGGGAGAACCACACCGGGTTGGCCATGGTCACGGCGCAGATCAGCGGCACCGTCACGAGCAGGCCGGCCAGCGCGATCCAGTCCGAGCCGTCGCCGCGGAAGTAGTCCACGGCGCTTCGGCGCACGCCGACGCGGGCCCGGTGCCAGTGCATCCTCAACCGGGCCATGAACGTCTCGGCCGCCGCGCGCCGCTCTCGTCCTGCTGCCATTAGTTCGGGACCCTATCCATCGGACCAGCTGCTTGGCACGGGAGGTCCCACTTGTCCCCCGTCCGAGGTTCAACTTCACAGTGAACTTCACGGAAAGCGGTCTCGCCGCCGCCAATGAGAAATTCCCTCGCTCGTCCCGCAATGCCCTGGTAGGCATGGTTCATGGCGAAAGACAGTGGGCGCGAGGCCGGCCACCCCGAGCTGCGGGCGTTGCGGCAGGACGAGTGGGACAACTGGTACGACACACTCATCCGCGCCTTCGGTGGCGTCCCGGAAGCGGCCGAGGAGCGGGAGTTGTGGAACTCGCTCATCGGGACCGACCGTTCCATCGGCGTCTGGGACGGGGACACGTGCGTGGGCACGACCGGCGCGTTCGCCTTCCGGCTCACCGTGCCCGGCGGAGCATCCGTGCCCGCCGCCGGGGTCACGATGGTCAGCGTGGCCGCCACGCATCGCCGACGCGGGGTGCTGACGTCGATGATGCGCCGGCAGCTGGACGACGTGCGCGAGTGGGGCTGGCCGCTGGCGATCCTGACCGCCTCCGAGCCGGAGATCTACGGCCGGTTCGGCTACGGCATCGGCAGTTTCCAGGTGAGCGCCGAGATCGACACGACGCGCGTCTCACTGTCGGTGCCGCCCGGTACCGACGACGTACGTCTGCGGTACGCCGTGCCGGCCGACGTCATCGACGCGTGCGAGGCCGTGTACGCGCGCCGGGTATCCGGCCGGCCGGGGATGCTCGCGCGGCTGCCCGGCTGGGAGCGGCTCGGGCTGCTCGACCCGGAGGGCGAGCGGGAGGGCGGGTCGCCGCTGCAGTGCGTGCTGGCGGAGCGGGACGGGGAGGTCGTGGGCTACGCGCGCTTCCACGTCAAGCCGGAGTGGGACGGCAGCGGGGCCAAGGGCATCGTGCGGCTGCGGGACACCCAGGCCCTGGACCCGGCGGCGGCCGCCGCGCTGTGGCGGTTCCTGTTCGATGTCGACCTGACGTCCACGGTGAAGGCGTACGCGCGGCCGGTGGACGAGGCGTGGCAGTACCAGGTGTCCGACATCCGGCGGTGCGCGGTGCGGGTGCGGGACGCGCTGCACGTACGGCTGGTGGACGTGGGGGCGGCGCTCGCGGCGCGGACCTATCAGACGCCGGTGGATGTGGTGTTCGAGGTGGCGGACGCCTTCTGCCCCTGGAACTCGGGGCGTTGGCGGCTGAGCGGCGACGCCAAGGGTGCGTCGTGCGAGCGTACGACGGATGCGGCCGATCTCTCCCTGTCCGTACGGGAGTTGGGGGCGGCCTACCTCGGCGGGGTGAGCCTCGCGGCGCTGGGGGCGGCTGGGCGGGTGCGGGAGGTGCGGCAGGGGGCGCTGGCGGAGGCTTCGGTGGGGTTCGCGTCTGTTGTGGCGCCGTGGTTGCCGCACGGATTCTGATCCGGGGGTTCTCAGACTTGGCCGGATTGCGTTACGGCGTCTGGCAGTTCGGGCACCAGAAGAGGTTGCGGGCGGCGAGGTCGGCGGTGCGGATCTCGCTGCCGCAGATGTGGCAGGGCAGGGTGGCCCTTCGGTAGACGTAGACCTCGCCGCCGTGGTCGTCGACGCGGGGCGGGCGGCCCATCGCCTCCGGGGTGTGTTCGGGGCGGACGGTGTCGATGCGGTTGTTGCGGACGCCCTCGTGCATGAGGTCCACGAGGTCCGTCCAGATGGCGTCCCACTGTGCGGGGGTGATGTCCTTGCCCGCGCGGTAGGGGTCGATGCGGTGCCGGAAGAGGACCTCGGCTCGGTAGACGTTGCCTACGCCCGCGATGACCTTCTGGTCCATGAGCAGGGCGGCGATGGTCGTACGGCTGCGGGAGATCCTCTTGTACGCGGTGCCGGGGTCTGCGTCGTCGCGGAGGGGGTCGGGGCCGAGGCGGTCGTGTATCGCCTGCTTCTCGGTGTGGGTGATCAGGGCGCAGGTGGTGGGGCCGCGGAGGTCGACGTACGAGGTGGTGTCGGCGAGGCGGAGGCGGACAGTGTCCGTGGGTGGGGGCGCGGGGCTGGGGCCGAAGTTGACCTTGCCGAAGAGGCCGAGGTGGATGTGGATCCAGTCGGCGGCTCTGAAGGCGAGGAAGAGGTGTTTGCCGTGGGCCTCGGTGTGGGTGAGTTCGGCGCGGTCGAGGAGGGCTGCGGCGTCGGAGAACTTGCCCTGGGGGCTGGTGACGCGGGGGGTCGTGCCGAGGAATGCGGTGGCGTAGTCCTGGGCCAGCCGGTGGATGGTGTGGCCCTCGGGCACGGTGGCTCCTTGTTCGTGTGCGGGTGGGGTGGGCGGCGCAATGGGTTTTCGCCCCCGCCGCCCCTACCCGTCCCATCCTCCAGGGGCGCTGCCCCTTCGACCCCGGGCCCTTCTGGGGGCTGCCGCCCCCAGACCCCCGCTGTCGGCCCTGAACGGGCCTCGTCCTCAAACGCCGGACGGGCTGACATTGCCTGGACCGGCGACTAGAGGGGACCGCAACCAACCAGAGGAGACCGCGGCCTCATGACGGCCTCCAGCGGGTGGGTGGGGGCTAGGAACGGCACGGGCCTCGTCCTCAAACGCCGGACGGGCTGGAATGCCTGGACGAAAGTGGCCCTCGGCTACTGCTGCGGGTGGTGCGGCGGGATCGGGGGGAGGTCGCCTGTCGTTTCGTAGGACGACAGCATGTCGATTCGGCGGATGTGGCGCTCGTCACCGGAGAACGGGGTGCCCAGGAAGGTCTCGACGAACTTCGTCGCCTCCTCCGTGGTGTGCATGCGCGCACCCACCGCGACGACGTTGGCGTTGTTGTGCTGGCGGCCCAGCGACGCCGTCTCCTCGCTCCAGGCCAGCGCCGCGCGGACGCCCTTGACCTTGTTCGCGGCGATCTGCTCGCCGTTGCCCGAGCCACCGATCACGATGCCGAGGGCGTCGGGGTCCG
The DNA here is from genome assembly GCF_055634335.1 of Streptomyces sp. NPDC111802. Lineage (NCBI taxonomy): Bacteria > Bacillati > Actinomycetota > Actinomycetes > Kitasatosporales > Streptomycetaceae > Streptomyces > Streptomyces sp. NPDC111802. The sequence goes on from NZ_JBVKCZ010000018.1 coordinate 53,746, forward strand.
CGGCCGTCCTCTCCGCCGCGCGGAGGCAGAAGGGCGGGTAGTCGTCCTGGGCGTCGTAGATGTGGGGGCCGCAGTCGACCGGGTCGTGACCGGCCGCCTTGAGCCACTCGACGAGGTGGTTCTTGAGTTCGTAGCCCGCATGGTCCGAGCCGAGATACACGCGCATGGAACGAGTGTGACACGGCTGTTTCGGGGCAGCAGCGTCGGGTGCCGATCTCGTGAATTGTGACGCGCACTATAGAAGCTCAAGGAAACCTCAAGTAACAATCCCGAATCAAAGGTTCCCGAATCCGTTCTCCTCCGATTCACTGGTCCGACTCGTACACCACACCAAATCCGCTCGTACGAGGACCGTTCCCACGGCGCAAAGGAAATCCGTTCCATGACTTCGCAGCCGACCCAGAAGACGGCCCAACCGGCCGCCGGCGGCCACGGCCTACAGGCCGGGCTCAAGAACCGTCATCTGTCCATGATCGCCATCGGTGGTGTCATCGGCGCCGGGCTCTTCGTCGGGTCCAGTTCCGGTATCGCCACCGCAGGACCCGGCATCCTCCTCTCCTACGCCCTCGTCGGCACGCTCGTGGTGCTGGTGATGCGGATGCTCGGTGAGATGTCGGCGGCCAACCCGACGTCCGGGTCGTTCTCCGCCCACGCCGACCGGGCGCTCGGCAGCTGGGCCGGGTTCTCCATCGGCTGGCTGTACTGGTTCTTCTGGGTGGTCGTGCTGGCGGTCGAGGCCACCGCCGGTGCGAAGATTCTGGAGGGCTGGATCCCGTCCGTCCCGCAGTGGGGCTGGGCCCTGATCGTGATGGTGGTGCTGACCGCCACCAACCTCGTCTCCGTCGGGTCGTACGGCGAGTTCGAGTTCTGGTTCGCCGGGATCAAGGTCGTCGCCATCGCCGCGTTCATCGTGATCGGCGGGCTGGCCGTGTTCGGGGTGCTGCCGGGTGTGGACAGCGAGCAGGCCGGGCTGGCGAATCTGACGGACCACGGTGGATTCCTGCCGAACGGACCAGGTGCGATTCTCACCGGTGTGCTACTGGTCGTCTTCTCCTTCATGGGAAGCGAGATCGCCACCCTCGCCGCCGGTGAGTCCGAGAACCCGCAGCAGGCCGTCACCAAGGCGACCAACAGCATCATCTGGCGTGTCGCCGTCTTCTACCTCGGCTCGATCTTCGTCGTCGTCACCCTGCTCCCCTGGGACAGCAAGGCCATCGCCGACGAGGGCTCCTACGTCGCCGCGCTCGACTCGCTCGGCATCCCGCACGCCGGTCAGATCATGAACTTCATCGTGCTGACCTCGGTGCTGTCCTGTCTCAACTCCGGTCTCTACACCGCCTCCCGTATGGCCTTCTCGCTCGGCCAGCGCGGGGACGCGCCGAAGGCCTTCGCCCGCACGACCTCCAACGGCGTGCCGCGCACGGCGATCCTCGCCTCCGTCGCGTTCGGCTTCGTGGCCGTGTTCTTCAACTACAAGTTCCCGGACTCCGTCTTCCTCTTCCTCGTCAACTCCTCCGGCGCGGTCGCGCTGTTCGTCTGGCTGGTGATCTGCTTCTCGCAGCTGCGCATGCGGAAGATCATCCAGGCCGAGGCGCCGGAGAAGCTGGTCGTGAAGATGTGGCTGTACCCGTATCTGACCTGGGCGACGGCCGCGCTGATCGTGTTCGTCCTCGGCTACATGCTGACCGACACCGAGCACGACGGACGTAAGACCGTGCTGCTGTCGCTCCTCGTGGCCGCGCTGGTCCTGGTGACCGCGTTCGTGAAGCAGAAGGTCGGCCGCGGACGGCCGGCGGGCGTCGAGGCGGCTGCCCCGGACGCGGCCCGCGACGAGGTCAAGACCGGCTGAGGTCGTCGAATGCCGACAGCCGGTATCCGGTAGCCGGTAGGAGGTATGGGGTGGTGGGTGCGGCATCGCACCCACCACCCCTTCGTCTTCTGCCCGTTCGCCTTCTGCCGGTCACAGCACCGTGAAACCGTCCCTCACCTTCTCGTAGGTCCTCAGGGCCTGTGCCTCGATGTCCGGGCGGTACCACGTGTTGATCTGGTACGTCCTGCCGTCCACGGTGAAGCCGAGCAGCTGGGCGTGCCAGGGGTCGCCGTTCAGGGTGAAGGTGTACTCCCAGACGACCGCGGGGTGCTCGCGGAAGGTCGTGCGCTCCAGGCGGATCTTGACGTAGTCCCTGCCCTGTTGGGCGTTCCGCTCGGACTTCTGCCAGGAGTCCATCAAGTCGTCGCGGGCCAGGGACGACTTGGCGGCGAGTTCCTGTGCGGCGTCCGGTGAGGTGTAGTGCACCTCCGACCCGGTCTTGACGTCCCGCCGCCAGCCCTCGGGCGGCGCCCACGCGAACCCGCCCGCCTCACGGTGCGCGCCCGGCGGCAGGCTCAGCGGCCTCGACGTGCCCTCGACCGTGGACGACGGGGATGCGCCCGGAGAGGACGCGGCCGACGACGCCGACGGCGAGGATCCTGCCTGATCGTCCCTCGGCGCCCCGAAGTCGGTCGCCAGCACGACCGCGACGACAGCCCCCGCGGCCGCGACTCCGACGGCGGCCACGATGCCCGTACGGCGATGTCCGCGCCGGGGCCGGGGGTGCGCCGGAACCGCCGGGCCGGGGAGTTCGCCGGGCGGCATGCCGCCGTACTCCCGGGCACCACCTGGCGCGCGTCCCGGGCCTGGGGCGGGCCGGCGCTCGGTCACCGCTTCCGAGCGGGAGAGGGAGACGCCCGCGCGGCGGGGAGTGGGGCCGGTGGAGTTGCCGGCCGGGGTCGCGGAGTGCGCCTCTGGGCGGGACTCGGGGGCGGTGGCTTCTGTGGAGGCGTTGAGGGCGCGAAGGGGGTCCGGGAAGGCGGGGACGGGTGTGGGGGTGTGGCCGGCGTCGGGGGCGGGAGTTGGAGCGGGAGTCGGGGCGGTGGCTCGTCGAGTGTTGATGGTGTGTCGCTCGACTCCGGTTCGGGAGTCCGTCGACGGCTGTGGCGGTATCGCGTCGCGTATCTCGTCCGGCTGTCGGGGGTCGGGCGGGGACGGGGCACGGGAGACGTCCAGGAAGGCGGGGGTGGGTGATTCTCTTGAGGGTGCCGGCGTCCGCTCGTGCTCGTGGGCGGACGGGCCTGTCGGTTCCGGCTCGGCCAGTGCCTCGGGTTCTGGCGCCGGACCACTCACAGAGCGGGGTTCCGGCTCCGGCTCCGGCTTCCCGGGCTCCAACTCCCGCCCCGACTCGGCCTCTTCCCTCCCGACGGCCCCACCACCCGGCTCGTCCGCCCCCTCCCTGCGCGCGTCTCCCCCCATCACCGGCATCATCGGCGTCGGTACCGGATACGCCACCGGTTGCAGGGCCGTCTCCACTTCGTCCAGGCCGGGGCGGAGGGCCGGGTCCTTTGCCAGCAGGGCGGCGAGGATGTCGCTCAACGGACCTGCCGTGGGCGGGAGTTCGGGCTCCTCGTAGAGGACCGCGTGCAGCGTCGCCAGGGTCGTGTCGCGGGAGAAGGGGGAGCGGCCGGCGAGGGCCGCGCTCAGTGTGGCGCCGAGGGACCAGATGTCGGACGGCGGGCCCTGGACACGGCCGGAGATCCGCTCGGGGGCCATGTAGTCGGGCGAGCCGACCAACATGCCGACCATGGTGAGGGCCTTCGCGTCCTGGATCGCCGCGATACCGAAGTCCGTGAGGACCACGCGGCCCCGTCCGCGCGCCACCTCCGCCTCCACCAGCACATTGCCCGGCTTGACGTCCCGGTGGAGCACGCCACGGTCATGGACCTGCCGCAGTGCCGCCACCAGCCCCACCCCGATCCGGGCCGTCTCGCGCGGACCCAGCGGGCCTTCCTCCGCCATGATCCGTTCCAGGGAGCGGCCGGCCACCAACTCCATGACGATCCACAGGCGTTCGCCCTCGTCGACCACGTCGTAGACCCGTACGACGTTGGGGTGGTCGATCCGCGCCGTCGCCCGTGCCTCGCGCAGGGTGCGTTCACGGCGTGTGCGTGTGTCCTCGGGGTCGAGGCCGTCGATGCGCATTTCCTTGACGGCGACCAGCCGGTCGAGAATTTCATCGACCGCTCGCCACACGCGCCCCATTCCCCCCTGGCCGATACTCTCGACCAATCGATAGCGCCCCGTCACCAGTACACCTGGAACCCCGCCACTCCTTGTATTCCCCGGCAATCCACTGCACCCCCCTCGATGCCGCATCGGACATCCGCCATTGAAACACAATGGTCACACTTCGTGCCGTACCAGCATAGTGCGAAGAAATCTTGTGGTAGATCTTCAAGTACTGCGAATTCAGGCGCAGGCAAGGGGGACGAACATGAGTTCTCGTCGCACGACGGCCATCGCGGGATCGCTGGTCGCGACATCTTTTTCGGCAGTGATGATCCTTTCCTTCACTGCCAGTGCGGACGACCAGGGACCCGGGAGCAGCAAGGGGGGAAAGGTCATCGACGAGGCGCCGTCGGGGGTGAAGCTCACCACCGAACTGCCCGAGAAAATCTCCGTGAACAACAGTTCGCAAAAAACCGCGATCACCGCCACGGTGAAGAACGAGGGGACCGAGGACAGCGGAAAAATCCAGCTTTTGGTCGTCGGGTTCGACGGCTTGACGGTCAAGAATGTCGAAGGTTGTTCGGCGATCGACAAAAACAATCTTCCGGAGGGCTCGAACAGCGGTTTCGCCTGCCCCCTGGACAATCTCCCCGCCGGTGAGTCGAAGTCGTACGCCGTGGCGGCGACGTACGACCTCGGCAAGGAGGGCAAGATCTGCCTCCCCGTCCAGACCGGCGACGGCAAGAAGACGTACTGGCAGCAGGGCCCGGTGCCGTTCGGTACGACGAACCCGTCGCCCGACGCCCCGGCCACCCCGCTGCTGCTGGGTACGGACAACAAGCCGGTCGCACCGGGTGCCGACGAACTGCCCAGGACCGGCCTCGGCCGTGACGTCCTGCCGCTGGGCGCGGCCGGCGCGACGCTGATCGCGGTGGGTGCGGCCGGGCTGTGGTGGTCGCAGCTGCGGCGACCGAAGCGGCACGCGGACTGAGCCGACGGGCTCACCGTCCGACCGGGAAACGCGAAGAGGCTCGCCGGGTGCGGTACGACCTGGCGAGCCTCTTCCGCGGTGACTACGACTTCCGCGGTGACTACGACTTCCGCGGTGACTACGACTTCCGCCGGTGAGTACGGCGTCAGCGGTAAGTACTACGGCGTCAGCGCTCGAGCAGCTTCCAGGCGGTGGGCAGCGCGCCCATCGCCAGGGCCGCCTTGAGGGCGTCGCCGATCAGGAACGGGGTGAGGCCGAGCGCGATCGCCGTGGACGCCGACATGTCGCGGGCCAGAGCCAGGTAGGGCACGCCGATGGCGTAGATGATCGCCTCGCCCAGCAGCATCGCGCCCACCGTGCGCAGCGCGGTGCGGTCGGCGCCGCGGCGGGCCAGAGCGCCGACGACGGTGGAGGCGAGGATCATGCCGAGGATGTAGCCGAACGACGGGGCCGCGGCGCCGGAGCCACCGTCCGCGAACCACGGCACGCCCGCGATGCCCGCCAGCGCGTACAGCGCGAGCGAGAGGAAGCCGCGCCCGGCGCCGAGGGCCGTGCCGACCAGCAGCACCGCGAGGGTCTGGCCGGTCACCGGCACCGGGGAGCCCGGCACGGGCACGGAGATCTGGGCCGCGAGGCCGGTGAACGCGGCACCGCCGACGACGAGCGCGATGTCGCGGACGCGGGAGGCCGGGAGGAGGTCGGCGAGGACCTGCCCGGTGCGGGCGGGGGCGACGGCTGCGGTGCTCATGGGGACTCCGCGAGGGTGAAGGCGGTACGGGACGCAGTGACGCTATCCCAGGGGGTTCGGCTCGCTCACCGTCAGTGGTCGACAAAGGCCGGATCGTGGGGTTCGTTGGCTCCGGACAAAAGGTGGGGGTTACACCGGGTACGGGGTGATGCCGGTCACTGAGGCAGGGACGCACGGCTCACATGACGGTCCCGGAGCCGAACTGTAGGAATGCGCCAACAGTGTTGCCCGCGTATGAAGAGCCGTCTCGCCCGTCGGTCGCCGTCTGGGCAGCGGCGGTCCGCTTTGCTAGCTTCGAGCGCATGGTCGCCCAGTCCCGGAACTTCTCGTCGCGTCGCCATGTCGACCTGCGGCGCGTGGGCGCGGCCGCCTGTCGCCGTCCGGGGTGAGTCGACCCGCTGTGGCCCCGGTGGCCCCGGTAGCTCCGGTAGCTCCGGTCACGACTCGCCCGCATCAGACGGCGCAGTGTCGGACCGGCTCCCGAGGAAGTTCCCCATGCCCCGTACCGCGGCACCCACCCTTTCGTCCCCGATCCTCCGGGTCGCCGACCGCGACCGGCGCCGGACCAGCGCCAGCGTCATCCTGCGGACCGTGCTGGAGCACGGGCCGGTCGCGCGCAGCACCATCGCCCGGCTGACCGGGCTGTCACCGGCCTCGGTGACCGACCACTGTGCCCGCCTGACCCGGCTGGGGCTCATCCGCGAGGCCGCCGCGCCCCGGCAGTCGGGCGGCGTCGGGCGTCCGCACGTGCCCGTCGACCTGGACGGCTCACGGTTCGTGGTGGGCGGCGTGCATGTGGCGGTGCCGCACACCACGGTGGCGCTGCTCGATCTGCGCGGACGGGTCGTCGCCGAGCGGGAGTTGAAGCACTCGGGGGCCATCGATCCGTATGACGTCCTGACGCGGGCAGCCGACGGGCTGGCCGAGCTGCTGGACGCGGCGCCGGGCAGCCGGCCGCTCGGTGTCGGCTTCGCGGCGGGCGGCTGGGTGGACCGGGACTCCGGGACCGTCGTCGCCCATCCGCTGCTGGGCTGGCGCGAGGTGCCGGTGCGGGAGGTGCTCGGCGCGCACACCGGGCTGCCGGTCCATGTGGACGGGCACGCGCGGGCGTTGGTGAACGCGGAGCGGCTGTTCGGGCGGGCCCGCGACTGCCGGAGCGTGCTGCATTTGTTCGTCGGCAACGTGGTCGACGCGGCGTTCGCCACCCACGACGAGGTGCACCACGGCCCCCGCTCCCAGTCCGGCGCCATCGCCCATCTGCCGGTGCCGGGCGGCACGGAGAGCTGCGACTGCGGTCTCGTCGGCTGCCTTCAGGTCGAGCTGAGCGAGCGGACGTTGTGCCGCCGGGCGCGGGCGGCGGGGGTCATCGACGGGACGAACCCGAGGCATGTCGTGCGCGCGGCGGCGGACGGCGATCCGGTGGCCGTACGGCTGCTGACCGAGCGGGCGCGGATGACCGGCCGGGCGGTGGGGCTGCTGCTCGACGTGCTCAACCCGGAGACGGTCGTCGTGACCGAGCTGGGCGTGCTGAGCCGGGAGGACTGCCGCGCCGTGCTGCGAGGCGCGGTTGGCAGCGAGCGGGCGGCCGCCGTCGTGCCGACGAGTTTCGCCGATTCCGTGCTTGCGGTGGCCGGTGGTTCGGTGGCTCTGGACGTGCTGTACCGGGATCCGTTGGGCGCGTCACCTGACGCTATTTAATTCAGAAACTCGGAATGTTGACAAGGGACACCGATGGCCAGGAACCTACTGCTCATGAGCCTGTTCGTGAGCTGTCGCACCTTCTGTTGCTGACCCGCCGCCGCGTGTGAAGCGCTCATTTCTCCCTGCCTGAATTCCCTTTCCCCGGCTTCTTACGGCCCGGAATTCCGCATGCCTTCTTCTCTTTCGTTCTCTTTCGAACTCACGGAGTCCTCCCATGCCTTCATCCCCCGTGCCCGGTGTCGACCGACGGCTCTTCCTCACCTCCCTGCTCGGTGCCGCGGCCGGCGTAGCCGGACTCAGCGGCTGCGCCGACGGCAGCGCGGCCGCCGCGGCCAAGGGCGCCTCGACCGCCCCGCTGGCCAAGAACGTGCCCGCCGGTACGAGCCTGAAGATCGCCTCCTTCCAGAACGTCCAGCAACTCCAGTTCAGACTGGCCAAGTTGGGCGATCCACCGTTCAAGGTCAGCAACTGGCTGAACATCGGCGCCGGGCCCGATGTCATCAACGCCTTCCGCGCCGGCTCCCTGGACCTCGCCAACAACGCGGGCATCCCGCCGATCCAGTCGCACTACCAGGGCTTCGACGCGAAGATCGTCGCGATCAACATCACCCGCAAGCCGAACTACCTCTTCGCCACCAAGCCCGGCAGCGACATCCGCTCGGTCGCGGACTTCAAGGGCAGGCGGCTCGCCTTCTCACAGGGCCAGGCGCAGGGCGTCGTACTGCTGCGGGCGCTGAAGAAGGCCGGCCTGAAGTACGACGAGGTGGAGCTGGTCCCGCTGACCAGCAACCAGTTCCTCACCGCCCTCCAGTCCGGCCAGGTCGACATCGCCCCGCTCGGCAACAGCCAGGCGCCCGCCTATCTGAAGCAGTACGAGGCCAAGGGAGCCCGAACCATCACGACCGACGTCGTCGACCTGCTCAACCTGCTGTGGGCGCCCGTCTCCGTGCTGAACGACTCCGCGAAGGCCGCCGCGATCGCCGCGTACATCCCGTACTGGGCCAAGGGCCAGGTGTGGACCTACGAGAACCCGGACGTCTGGAACCGGGAGTTCTACGTCAAGACCCAGAACCTGACCCTCGCGCAGGCCGAGGCGATCACGCGGCTCGCCAACAAGCCGCTGTTCCCGCCGAGTTGGGCCGAGGCCATCGCCTGGGAGCAGGAGACCGCCGACCTGCTCGCGGAGGGCGGCTTCGTGAAGAAGTTCGACGTCAGCGAGCTCTTCGACCACCGCTTCGAGGGCATCGCCGCGAAGTCCGTGGCGGCCGGGTACCGGAAGTGACCGCCATGACCACGACCACCCTGGACAAGGCCACCGCCGTCGCCGCCGACGAGCGGCCCCGCAAACGCCGCCGCGGGCTCGCCCCCGGCAGACGCCTGCCCGCCGCCCGGCTCACCGGCCCCCTGCTGGTGCTCGCCCTCTGGGCCGCCGCATCGGCCGCGGAAACGCTCGACCCCGCCGCCGTACCCGCACCCTGGACGGTGGTGGAGACCGGTGCCCATCTGTGGACCGACGGGACGCTGATCACCGACATCCTCACCTCGCTCCAGCGGGCCGCGTCCGGCTTCGCGATCGGTCTGACCGCCGGTGTCGTGCTGGCCCTGGCCGCCGGGCTCACCCGCACCGGAGAGGCGCTGATCGACGGCACGGTCAACCTCAACCGGGCGATTCCGACCCTCGGTCTGATCCCGCTGTTCATCCTGTGGCTGGGCATCGGCGAGACCTTCAAGATCGCGATCATCGCCATCGTCGTCTACATCCCGATCTACCTCAACACGCATGCCGCGCTGTCCGGCATCGACACCCGGTTCGTCGAACTCGCCGAGGTGCAGGGCCTGTCGAAGCCACGCTTCGTCCGGGAGATCGTCATCCCCGGCGCGCTCCCCGGGTTCTTCGTGGGACTCCGGCTCGGCGTGACCGGCTCCTGGCTTGGCCTGGTGGTCCTGGAGCAGATCAACGCCACCAGCGGCCTCGGCTACATGATGTTCCAGGCCACGAACTACGGCCAGTCGGACGTCATCCTCGTCGGCCTGGTCGTCTACGGCCTCTTCGGCCTCGCCTCGGACAGCACGGTCCGCCTCATCGAACGGAGGGTGCTGTCGTGGCGCCGCACACTGAGCAGCTGACCCGCCCCGCCGTCCAGCTCCGCTCTCTCACCCGCTCGTTCGACGGACGTGTCGTTCTCGACGGCATCGACCTGGACATCCCCGCGGGCCAGTTCGTGGCCCTGCTGGGGCACAGCGGCTCCGGCAAGAGCACCCTGCTGCGAGCGGTCGCCGGCCTCGACCACGAAGGCACCGGCAGCGGGCAGCTCACCGCCCCGGACCGGGTCTCGGTGGTCTTCCAGGACTCCCGGCTGCTGCCCTGGCGGCGCGTTCTCGCCAACGTCCTGCTGGGGCTCGACGGCAAGGACGCGGAGCACCAGGGCCGTGAGGCCCTGGCCGAGGTCGGGCTGAAAGGCCGCGAGCGCGCCTGGCCCAACGAGCTGTCCGGCGGCGAGCAGCAGCGCGCCGCGCTGGCCCGCTCCCTCGTCCGCGAGCCCGAACTGCTACTGGCCGACGAGCCGTTCGGGGCGCTGGACGCGCTCACCCGGATCAAGATGCACGCCCTGCTCAGGGAGCTGTGGGTACGGCACCGGCCGTCGGTACTGCTCGTCACCCACGACGTCGACGAGGCGATCGTGCTGGCCGACCGGGTGCTCGTGCTCGACCAGGGCCGCATCGGCCTCGACCTGACCATCGACCGACCCCATCCGCGCTCGTACCGCGACCCGCTCCTCGGCGCATACCGCGAGCGGCTGTTGGCCGCGCTGGGCGTAACGGAGGCCCACTCATGACCAGACAGCTCCATCTCAACGCCTTCCTCATGAACACCGGCCACCACGAGGCCTCCTGGCGGCTCCCCGAGAGCGACGCCCACGCCCATGTCGAACTCGCCCACTACGTCAACCTGGCCCGCGTCGCCGAGCGCGGCACCTTCGACTCCCTCTTCCTCGCCGACGGCCCTCAGCTGTGGAACAACCTCGCCCAGCGGCCCGCCGGAGCCCTGGAGCCGCTCACGCTGCTCACCGCGCTCGCGACGGCCACCGAGCACATCGGCCTGATCGCCACCGCGTCGACCTCCTACAACTCCCCCTACAACCTGGCCCGCAGGTTCGCCTCGCTCGACATCCTCAGCGGAGGCCGGGCGGGCTGGAACATCGTCACCACCGCCGGTGCCGAGACCGCCCGGAACTTCGGGCTGGACGCCGAGCCGGCGCACGCCGAGCGGTACGCCCGCGCCGCCGAGTTCCTGGACGTCGCCCTGAAGCTCTGGGACAGCTGGGAGGACGACGCGATCGTCGCCGACAAGGCGGCCGGGGTGTGGGGCGACGACGCCAAGATCCATCCGCCCCGGCACCGGGGGACGTACTTCAGTGTCGAGGGCGCACTCAACGTCCCGCGGACCCCGCAGGGTTACCCGCTGCTCGTGCAGGCCGGGTCCAGCGAGGACGGCAAGCGCTTCGCCGCCCGGTACGCGGAGGCGGTGTTCACCGCGCAGCAGACCATCGAGGACGCTCGGGCCTTCTACGCCGACCTCAAGGCACGTACCGCTCAAGCGGGCCGCGATCCCGACCACATCAAGGTGCTGCCCGGCATCGTCCCGGTGATCGGCTCGACCGAGGCGGAGGCGCTCGCCCTGGAGCAGAGGCTGGAGGACCACATCGTGTACGCGCACGGTGTGGGCCGGCTGGAGCAGCTGCTGCAACTGGAGCCCGGAGCACTGGAGTTGGATGCCACGCTCCCCGACGGCCTGCCGTCGGAGGACGCCGTCGAGGGCGCCAAGAGCCGCTACACCCTCGTCGTCGAACTGGCCCGGCGCGAGCGGCTCACCGTACGGCAGCTCATCGGCCGGCTCGGTGGCGGCCGCGGTCACCTCACCTTCGCCGGTACGCCCGAGCAGGTCGCCGACGCCATCGAGACCTGGTTCACGCGGGGCGCCGCCGACGGCTTCAACATCATGCCGCCCGTTCTCCCCTCCGGCCTCGACGCCTTCGTCGACCACGTCGTCCCGATCCTGCGCGCCCGCGGCCTGCTGCGCACCGAATACGGCCCGCGCCGGACCCTGCGCGAGCGCTACGGCCTCCCGCGCCCCGCCAACCAGTACACCGTCCGGGAAAACGCCCTCGTCTGAAAGGACCCGCCCATGTCCGGCATCGAAATCCACAAGGTCACCGGCAACATCGGCGCCCGTGTCGTCGGCGTCGACGTCTCCGGGCCCCTCGGCTCCGACGCCGTCGCCGCTCTCCGCGAGGCGCTCAACGTCCACAAGGCGCTCGTCTTCGACGACGTCCACCTCGACGACGAGACCCAGCAGGCCTTCGTCCGCCACTTCGGCGACGTCACCACCGCCCACCCGACGGTCTCCTCCGTCGACGGCGTCCCGAACGTCCTGCCCGTCGACAGCGAGCGCGGCCGGGCCGCCAACCACTGGCACACCGACGTCACCTTCGTCCTCAACCCGCCGCAGGCCACCACCCTGCGCAGCGTCACGATCCCGCCGTACGGCGGCGAGACCCTGATCGCGAGCTCGGCGGCCGCCTACCGGCAGCTGCCCGAGCCGCTGCGGAAGCTGGCCGACACGCTGTGGGCGGAGCACACCAACGACTACGACTACGCCGTACCGGACGAGGAGGTCGACGACCAGCAGGCCGCCCAGCGCGCCCAGTTCACCTCGATCAAGTACCGCACGGTCCACCCGGTCGTCCGCGTCCATCCGCTGACCGGTGAACGCGGTCTGTTCATCGGCGGGTTCGCCCAGCGGATCGTGGGCCTGTCCCCGGGTGAGTCCCGCAAGATCCTGGACCTGCTCCAGGCGTATGTCACCCGGCCGGAGAACATCCTTCGCCACCGCTGGTCCGAGAACCAGCTGGTCGTCTTCGACAACCGCATCACCCAGCACTACGCCATCGACAACTACGACGGCCTGCCGCGCCGGCTGCACCGAGTGACCGTCGCGGGTGATGTGCCGGTCGGTATCGAGGGCAAGGCCAGTTACTCGATCGAGGGGGACGCGTCCCACTACACACCCGTCGCCGCGTAGCGGTCGGATCACACAGGGTGCGGCAAGTGTCCGCATAGTGGGCAGCCTCTCCTTCCGAACGGAGAGGCTGCCCAGACTGTGGGCGTTTTTTGCCCTCTCACGCATTGGACGAGCCGCGCCCATGCAGAACAGCACCACCGAGACGCCCCCGACAGCGGACGACGTCTCCCTCTCCCACGGTCTCAAGCAGCGCCACCTGTCGATGATCGCCCTCGGTGGTGTCATCGGCGCGGGCCTGTTCGTCGGGTCCGGAGCCGGTATCGCCGCCGCCGGCCCCTCGATCGTCATCGCCTACGTCGTCTCCGGCCTCCTCGTGATGCTGGTGATGCGGATGCTCGGCGAAATGTCGGCCGCCTACCCCTCCTCCGGTTCCTTCTCCGCGCACGCCGAGCGGGCGATCGGCCCCTGGGCCGGCTTCACGGCCGGCTGGTCGTTCTGGGTGCTGCTCTGCACGGCCGTCGGCCTGGAGGGCATCGGCGCCGCGAAGATCGTCACGACTTGGCTTCCGCACACTCCCGAGTGGGCTTGGGTGGCCCTCTTCATGGTCGTCTTCTGCGGCGCGAACCTGGCCGCCGTGAAGAATTTCGGCGAGTTCGAGTTCTGGTTCGCCGCGCTGAAGGTCGGCGCGATCGCGCTGTTCCTGGTCCTGGGCGGCCTGGCCATCGCCGGCGTCCTGCCGGGCACGGACGCCCCGGGCACCGCGAACCTCACCGGCGAGGGCGGCTTCCTCCCCAATGGCACCGAGGGACTGATCATCGGCCTACTGGCCTCGGTCTTCGCCTACGGCGGCATGGAGACGGTCACCATCGCGGCGGCCGAGTCGGAGAACCCGGTCAGCGGCGTGGCGAGCGCGGTCCGCACGGCCATGTGGCGCATCGCCCTCTTCTACATCGGCTCGATGGCGGTCGTCGTCACGCTCGTGCCCTGGGACTCCAAGGAGGTCGTGGAGAAGGGCCCGTACGTCGCGACCCTCGACCACCTGGACATCCCCGGCGCCGGCCAGCTGATGAACGTGGTGGTCCTGGTCGCCCTGCTGAGCGCCATGAACGCCAACATCTACGGCTCCTCGCGCATCGCGTACTCGCTCGTCCAGCGCGGACAGGGCCCGAAGGCGCTGGGCCGCGTGTCGGGCGGCGTCCCGCGGATCGCCGTCCTCGCCTCCTCCGTCTTCGGCTTCGTCTGCGTCGTCCTGAGCTACTGGCGGCCCGACGACGTCTTCCCCTGGCTGCTCAACATGATCGGCGCGGTCATCCTGGTCGTCTGGATCTTCATCGCCGTCTCCCAGCTGCGTCTGCGCGGCCGCCTGGAGCGCGAGGCACCGGAGAAGCTGGTCGTGCGGATGTGGGCGTTCCCGGTGCTGACGTGGGTGGCGCTGGCCGGCATGGTGGCGATCTTCGTCCTCATGGCACGCGAGCCTGACACCCGGGTGCAGCTGTACTCGACGGGCGGGATGACGGTGTTCCTGGCTGTCGTCGGCTACGCCTGGCAGAAGACCCGCGCCGAGAGCTGACGCCCGCCGCAGCCCTCCCGCGCCGCCCGACGGCACGAAAGCCCCCGCGTGATCCACCGGGGGCTTTTTGCTGTTAGCTTGTTGTTGCAAGCTACTTGCAATAAGAGCTCTGAGGGGACCTTCCATGCCCGTCTACACACTCCCGGAACTGCCGTACGACTACTCCGCGCTCGCACCCGTGATCAGCCCCGAGATCATCGAGCTGCACCACGACAAGCACCACGCGGCCTATGTGAAGGGCGCCAACGACACGTTGGAGCAGCTGGCCGAGGCGCGGGACAAGGAGTCGTGGGGGTCGGTCAACGGCCTGGAGAAGAACCTGGCGTTCCACCTCTCCGGGCACATCCTGCACAGCATCTACTGGCACAACATGACCGGCGAAGGCGGCGGCGAGCCGCTGGAGGAGGACGGCGTGGGCGAGCTGGCCGCTGCCATCGCCGAGTCCTTCGGGTCCTTCGCCCGCTTCAAGGCGCAGCTGTCCAAGGCCGCCGCGACCACCCAGGGTTCGGGCTGGGGTGTGCTGGCGTACGAGCCGCTGAGCGGGCGGCTGATCGTCGAGCAGGTCTACGACCACCAGGGCAATGTCGGCCAGGGCGCCACGCCCATCCTCGTGTTCGACGCCTGGGAGCACGCCTTCTACCTGCAGTACAGGAACCAGAAGGTCGACTTCATCGAGGCGATGTGGCAGGTCGTCAACTGGCAGGACGTGGCCCGGCGTTACACGGCCGCCAAGTCCCGCACGGACGTCCTGCTGCTCGCCCCCTGACGGCGAACGGCCGTACCGGTCGTCCTGCCTCGTGATCGTCTTCTCACCTTTCACGAACGGCAGGCGCGATGAAGGAAGCCCCCGCGAGGACGTGACTCGCGGGGGCTTCCCCTTGCCGGGAGGGCGTCAGGGCTTGCGGCCCACCCCGCCGTGCTGCCCGATCGGACGGGGCTCCTCGCCGGAGGCCTCGGGGTGCCACAGCGGGACGGAGACGATACCCGGCTCCACCAGCTCCAGGCCCTCGAAGAACGCCTCGATCTTGTCGACCGGGCGCAGGAAGTACGGCACGGCGCCGGTCTCGTTGTAGGCGTCCTGCGCGTTCTCGTAGTCCGGATCGGTGCCCCGCGAGCCGTCGTTGACGCAGAGGTAGCTGCCCGAGGGGAGCCCGGCGAGGAGGCCGCGGACGAGGTCGCGGGCCTGGTCGTAGTCGGCGACATGACCGAGGATGCCGCTGAGGATCAGGGCCGTGGGGCGGGAGAGGTCGAGGGTGCGGGAGGCCGCCTCCAGGATCTTCTCCGGCTCGTACAGGCTCAGGTCCTCGTACGCCGTCACGCCCTCCGAAGTCGAGGTCAACAGGGCGCGGGCGTGGGCCAGGACCAGCGGGTCGTTGTCGACGTAGACGATCTTCGACTCGGGGGCGTGGCGCTGGGCGACCTCATGGGTGTTGTCGACGGTCGGCAGCCCGGTGCCGACGTCGAGGAACTGGCGGACGCCCGCCTCCGTCACCAGGTACCGGATGCTGCGGCCCAGGAAGGCGCGGCTGCTGCGCGCGATGGTGACGATGCCGGGGAAGACGGCGGTGTACGCGTCGCCGGCCGCCTCGTCCACGGGGTAGTTGTCCTTGCCGCCCAGCCAGTAGTTCCAGATCCTGGCCGAGTGCGGTACCGAGGTGTCGATCTCCGTCATGCGCCCATGGTGCTACGGCTGGTCGGCCCCGCAGGGCACATTGAGGGAGAGAAGTGCGGCGGATCCGTCGGTTTTTACGAGGAGTTCGCTGATCGCCGCGTTGCGCAACCGGGGGAACACTCTGCGGTACTCCCCGGCCGGGATCGACAGCAGCGTGCACAGCACCAGACGGAAGAGGGTGTTGTGGGCGACGACGAGGACGCGCCCGCCGGGGTGGGCGGCGGCGATCCGGCGCAGGGCGGCCGCGCCGCGCCCGGCGGCCGCGGCAGGGTCCTCCGCGTTCGGGAACGGGTGGGCCACCGGGTCCGTGCGGAACGCCTCCGCGGCCCTGGGGTCCTCGGCCGCGAACTCCGCGAGCGTGCGGCCCTCCAGCACGCCGAAGTCGCATTCGCGCAGGTCGGGTTCGCGCCGCGGGGTGAGTCCGAGGGCCCGGCAGGCGGGGTCGGCGGTGGCGACGGCGCGGGAGAGCGGCGAGGTCCAGACCGCGTCCACCGGGTGGGCGGCGGCCCAGCGGCCGAGGGCCTCGGCCTGGGCGCGGCCGGTGTCGGTGAGAGCCACGTCGCTGACCCCGGCGTAGCGGTTCTCGGCGTGCCAGATCGTCTGTCCGTGCCGCGCCAGCAGCAGCGTCGTACCGGTGCTCGTGCTCATGACTGCGCAGTATCCCCGTCCAGCCGGGCGTGCGCGTGCGCCGCGACCGGGGGCGGGAGCCAGCCCCGGGTCGTCAGCTCGTCGACCAGGCGGGCGTAGGGCTCGGCGAAGCGGGCGGTGCGGCCGGGGCGGGGTTCGACACTCGTGCGGACGCTGACCATGGCCTCCGCGACCTCCGCCAGCCCCGGCGTCGCGCCCGTGCCGTACGCCGCCAACGCGGCCATCCCCAGGGCCGGTTCCGTCTGCCGCGGTACCCGCGCCGGGCGGCCCAGGACATCGGCGCGCAGTTGGTTCCAGTACGGGCTGCGGGCGGCGCCGCCCGTGAAGGTGAGGGGGCCGTCGAGGGGGGCGCCGAGGTGGTGCAGATAGTCCAGGCACAGGCGTTCCGCGAAGGCGACGCCCTGGAGCAGCGAGGCCCACAGATCGGCGTCCGACTCCGGTTCGCCCAGCACGAGCGCGGTGGCGTCCGGGGCGAGGAACGGGAAGCGCTCGCCGGGTGAGACGAGGGGGTATGTGATCGCGCCGGACGGCTCGTACCCGGCGGCCAGCGCGTCCATCGCCGCCGGATCGGCGCCCGCGAACGCCGCCGTCAGCACGCCCGCGCCCACACTGGAGGCCCCGCCGGGCAGCCAACTCCCGTCCGGCGCACGGTGGTTGTAGACCACGCCGGTCGGGTCCCGGACCGGGGTCGGTGACGCGCCCTTGAGGACCAGCGTGGTGCCGAGCACCGAGTTCCAGGAGCCGGGGCGCAGGGCGGCGGAGGCGATCTGGGCCGCGCAGCCGTCGGTCATCCCGGCGATGACGGGGGTGCCGACGGGGATGCCGGTGGCGTCGGCGGCGTTCGCGGAGATCTCGCCGAGCGGGGTTCCGGGGCGTACGACGTCCGGGATCGCCGTGTCGGACAGGCCGAGCCGGGGCAGCATGGCCGGCCAGGCGTCCCGCTCCAGGTCGTAGCCGGTCTTCAGGGCGTGGCTCGAGTCGGCCGGGGTCGGCTCGCCGGTGAGGAGGGAGACGATCAGGTCCGGCTGATGGGTGATCCGTCCGTGACCGTAGGCCTCCGTCAGCCACAACGCCTTGGGCAGCGCCCAGGTGTCCTGCACGCCGATCCCCGCCATCCGCGCCCGCGCCCCCTGCACCGTCGCGCGCCCGTCGTCGTACATCAGCGCGGGGCTCGTCGGCCGCCCCGCCCCGTCCGTCAGCAGCACGGTCCCGGACGTCCCGCACACCGCGAGCCCGCCGACCCGTACGCCCCCGGAGGAACCGAGCGCGGCACGGGACGCCGCGCACAGCGCCTCCCACCACTCCCCCGGATCCTGCTCGTGCCGCACCCCGTCCCGCCGCCCGCCGAGCGGGGCCGAGCCGCTGCCGAGGACGGTGCCGTCCCCGGTGACCAGCAGGACCCGGACACTCTGGGTGCCCAGGTCGATCCCGAGCCAGGCGTCATGCTCATCCGCTGCCATCCGGACCTCCCGCACATCTGGATCCGTTAACTTCACACTCTGCCCTGAGATTTTCCTCTGCGCGAGGGATTGACGCCCAACTTCCCCCGTTCCACCCTCTGTTAACGAGTCGACTCGCCGTGTTAACCCGAGCACCCGGATGGCCCAACCCCACGTGGAGGTCACGGATGGACACGCACGCGCACGACCGCCGACGCTTCCTGGCCCTGAGCGCCGCCCTGGCCGCCACGCCGCTCCTGACCGCCTGCGGTGCCGGGTTCGGCGGTGACGACAGCAAGAGCGACGGCTCGGCGGCGGACGACGTCACCGGCTCCTTCGACTGGAAGCGCGAGAAGGGCACGACCGTCAAGGCGCTGCTCAACAAGCACCCGTACACGGACGCGCTCATCGCCGACCTGAAGTCGTTCACCGAGAAGACCGGCATCAAGGTCGAGTACGACGTCTTCCCGGAGGACAACTACTTCGACAAGCTCACCGTCGACCTGTCCAGCGGACGCGCCTCGTACGACGTCTTCATGCTCGGCGCGTACATGGTCTGGCAGTACGGGCCGCCGGGCTGGCTGGAGGACCTCGGCCCCTGGATGCGCAACTCCTCGGCCACCGGCGCCGAATGGGACCAGGCCGACTTCTTCCCCAACCTCCTCCAGGCCGACCAGTGGTCCCTGAAGGCGGGCGCACCGCTCGGACAGGGCGGCCAGTACGCCCTGCCGTGGGGCTGGGAGACCAACGTCGTCGCCTACAACACGGACGTCTTCAAGAAGCTCGGCCTCAAGCCCGCCGAGACCTTCGACGAGCTGCGCGAGACCGCCGGGGTCATCAAGCGGAAGGCGCCGGGCGCCGGCTTCGACGGCATGTACGGGATCGCCGTGCGCGGTTCCAGGAGCTGGGCCACCATCCACCCCGGCTTCATGACCATGTACGCCCGCAACGGGCTCAAGGACTTCACAGTCGAGGGCGGGAAGCTCACACCCGCCATGAACACCCCGGAGGCCGTCGCCTTCACCGAGGACTGGGCCGGCATGGTCAAGCAGGGCGGGCCGCCGTCCTGGACCTCGTACACCTGGTACCAGTGCTCCAGCGACCTCGGCGCTAAGAAGGCCGGGATGCTGTTCGACGCCGATACGGCCGCCTACTTCCAGGCGGTCGAGGGCGCCGGCCCCGCCTCCGGGAAGATCGCCTTCCACCCCGGGCCCAAGGGACCGGACGGCTCACTCGCCACCAACATGTGGATCTGGTCGCTCGGCATGAACGCCAAGAGCAGGAAGAAGAGCGCCAGTTGGCTGTTCCTGCAGTGGGCGACCGGCAAGGAGCACCTGCGCAGGAGCGCGATCACCCACAACCACATCGATCCGGTCAGGAAGTCGGTCGCCGACGACAGCGCCTACAAGGACAAGATGCGGCACCTGCCCGGCTTCATCGAGACCTTCGAGACCGTCGTCGACCAGACGAAGATCCAGTTCACCCCGCAGGCCCAGTTCTTCGACGCGACCACCAGCTGGGCCGCCGCCCTCCAGGAGATCTACGGCGGCAAGGGCGCCGAATCGGTGCTCGACAGGCTGGCGGGCGACCTCGCCGACAAGGTGGACTGAGGCGATGGGATGGCGGCTCGCCCTTCGCCCATACGTCCTGATCGTCCCCGCCCTGCTGCTGACCTGCGGGATCCTCTACCCCTTCGGACTCGGCCTCTACTACACGCTGTTCGACTTCTCGGCGAGCAAACCGCAGCCGGACATGGTGCGGTTCGAGAACTACCAGACCGTCTTCACACAGGAGGCCTTCTGGAACTCGGCGTGGGTGACGGTGCTGTACGCGGTGGGGGCGGCCGCCGTGGAGACGGTGCTGGGCGTGGCCGTGGCGCTGCTGCTGCACCGGTCGACGATCCTCGGGCGGGTGCTGGAGAAGATCCTCATCCTGCCGCTGATGATCGCGCCGGTGATCGCGGCGATCATCTGGAAGCTGATGCTCCAGCCGTCGGTCGGGGTGATCAACCACCTGCTGAAACCCTTCGGGCTGGGCGGAGTCCAGTGGACGGACACCCCTACCGGCGCCCTGCTGTCGTCGATCGCCGTGGACGTCTGGGTCTACACCCCGTTCGTGGCGATCCTCGCCCTCGCCGGGCTGCGTTCGCTGCCCACCTCCCCCTTCGAGGCGGCGGCCGTGGACGGCGCGGGCTGGTGGTACACCTTCCGGCGGCTGACGCTGCCGATGCTGTGGCCGTATGTGCTGGTCGCGGTGATCTTCCGGTTCATGGACTCGCTGAAGGTGTTCGACATCATCTACGCCCTGACGGAGGGCGGCCCCGGTGACTCGACCGTCGTCCTCCAGATCCGGGCGTATCTGGAGGCGATCCGCTTCCAGCGGTACTCGTTCGGCATCAGCTACACGATCGTGGTGTGGGCCGTCGTGTATCTCGCCGCGATGGTGCTGGTGAAGCACCTGGGGAAGATCCAGCGGAAGGCGGCCGAGGCGAAATGACCATGAGGAAACGCCTGTTGGGGTGGCTGGCCGACGCCGCCCTCGTGCTCTACTTCGTCTTCGCGCTGTTCCCGATCGCCTGGATGGTGATCCTGTCCCTGAAGCCCGCGAACCAGCTCTTCTCCACCTACTTCTCCTTCTCCCCCACCCTCGACGGCTACCGCACGGTCCTCGGCGACAGCGAGGGGATCCCGTTCGTGCGGTTCTTCGTCAACAGCCTGGTGGTGTCGGTCGGAGCGGTCGTGCTGTCGCTCCTGGTCGGACTGCCGGCCGCGTACGCCTCGGCGCGCTGGCGGTTCAAGGGCTCCGAGAACCTGATGTTCACGCTGCTGTCGTTCCGGTTCGCGCCCGAACTCACCGTGATCATCCCGCTGTTCGTGCTGTACCAGAAGCTCGGTCTGTTCGACACCTACGTCGGCATGGTGTGGGTGCTGCAACTGGTCACGCTCCCGCTGATCGTGTGGATCATGCGGTCCTACTTCGCCGACCTCACACCCGAGCTGGAGCAGGCGGCGCTGCTGGACGGATACACCCGCAAGCAGGCGTTCGTGAAGGTGGCTCTCCCGCTGGTCAAGCCGGGGGTCGCGGCGGTGTCCCTGCTCGCCTTCATCTTCGCCTGGAACAACTTCGTCTTCCCGCTGATCCTCACCTCCAACGAGGCCCAGACCGTGACCGTCGGCGCCCTGTCCTTCCTCGGCGGGGACCGCCCCAAGTACAACCTCACGGCCGCCGCCGCGCTCGTCTCCGTCGTACCGCCCCTGCTGCTGGCCCTCACCATCCAGCGGTATCTGGTGCGCGGGCTGTCGTTCGGGGCGGTGAAGTCATGATCCGGCTCCGAGGTGTCCGGAAGACATACGGCAAGGTCACCGCGCTCGACGGGCTGGAACTGGACGTGCGGGAAGGTGAGTTCTTCTGCCTGCTCGGCCCGTCGGGCGCCGGGAAGACCACGACCTTGAAGACCGTCGCCGGGCTGGAACTCCCCGACGCCGGCACGGTCGAACTCGACGGCAAGGACATGGACGGTGTCGAGCCCTACGACCGTGGCGTGGCGATGTGCTTCGAGAGCTACGCCCTCTACCCGCACAAGTCGGCCTACGACAATCTCGCCTCGCCGCTCCGCTCCCCACGCCACCGCCTCCCCGCCGCGCAGGCCCGGGAGCGGATCGGCGAGGTGGCCGAACTCCTCGGAATATCGGCGCTGTTGGACCGGCCGGTCGGCCGGCTGTCCAACGGCCAGCGCCAGCGTGTCGCCCTCGGCCGCGTCCTGGTCCGCCCCGCCCGTGCCTTCCTCCTCGACGAGCCCCTGTCTCATCTGG
The DNA here is from genome assembly GCF_055634335.1 of Streptomyces sp. NPDC111802. Taxonomy (NCBI): domain Bacteria; kingdom Bacillati; phylum Actinomycetota; class Actinomycetes; order Kitasatosporales; family Streptomycetaceae; genus Streptomyces; species Streptomyces sp. NPDC111802. The sequence continues at coordinate 75,392 of NZ_JBVKCZ010000018.1, forward strand.
ACGCCAAGCTGCGCCAGCGGATGCGGGCGGAACTGAAGGCGATCGGGGCCGTGAAGCGCACCACCACGCTCTACGTCACCCACGACTCCGTCGAGGCGCTCGCGCTCGGCGACCGGATCGGGGTCATCCGGGACGGACGGATCGTGCAGACGGGGACCCGGGAGGAGATCTGGTACCAGCCCTACGACACCGAGGTCGCGCGGGCCTTCGGGCGCCCGCGGATCAACCTGCTGCCGGGGGCCGTCACGACCGACGGCGGTTTCCGCTCGGCGGACGGCAAGGTCGAGCTGCCGCTCGGCGCCAAGGCCCCCGTCGGGACGGAGGTGCTGATCGGGGTCCGGCCACGCGATCTCACCCTCGGCGAAGGGTCCGGGCACGAGCTCACCGGCACGGTCTACGTCACCGAGGTGCTCGGCCGGTCCGTGGAGGTCACGGTCCGGCTCGGCGAGCGGCATCTGTCGCTGGTCGCCCCGCGCGGCGAGGCGGCCGGTCTTCGTCCCGACGATCCGGTACGACTGTCGGTCCGGCCTGAGAACCTGCTGCTGTTCGAGGCCGACCGGCCGGAGCGTCCAGGACGAAGGATCGCGCGATGAACAACGCACAGCAGGGCCCCGCCGCCCGTCAGGCCGCCATGGCCGAGCAGGTCCTCGCCGACGGGTCGGCCACGGCCGCCGAGCTGGCGGAGCGGTTCGGGGTGAGCCTGATGACCATCCACCGGGACCTGGACGAGCTCGAACGGCAGGGCATCGTAAGGAAGTTCAGGGGCGGCGTGACCGCGCAGCCCTCCGGGGTCTTCGAGTCCAATGTCCAGTACCGGCTGAAGACCATGCGCACCGAGAAGACAGCCCTCGCCGACCACGCGCTGAAGCTGATCGAGCCCGGCATGGCGATCATGCTGGACGACTCCACCACCACCCTGGAGATAGCCCGGGGGCTGCGGCTGGGCGAGATCACGCCGCTCACGATCGTCACCAACTTCCTGGAGGCGATCAATCTCCTCTCCGACCAGCGCGGCATCCACCTCATGGCCCTCGGCGGCGACTACGACCCGCTGCACTCGTCCTTCCTCGGCGTGTCCTGCGTGGAGGCGATCGAGCAGCTGCGCGTGGACGTCTGCTTCGCGTCGACGTCGGCGGTGCGCGGGGGTTACGCCTATCACCAGGAGCAGCACATCGTGTCGGTGAAGCGGGCCATGCTCGACGCGGCCGCCCGCAACATCCTGCTGATCGACCACACCAAGCTCGCCCGGGTCGCCCTGCACCGGGTGGTCCCCCTGTCCCGCTTCGACCTGCTCCTCGTGGACGACGGGGCGTCGGCGGAGGCGCTGCGGGACCTGGACGAGCACAAGGTCCGTTATGAGGTATGCGCGACGAAGGGCAGCGATGACCGAGCTGGAGCTACGTGAACTGCGCAAGACCTACCGTGCGCGGGGCCGCCCGGCGGTGGACGCCGTACGCGGCATCGACCTGAACCTGCGCTCCGGCGAGCTGCTCGGCCTCCTGGGCCCGTCGGGCTGCGGAAAGTCCACCACCCTCCGCATGATCGCCGGGCTGGAGACGGTGACCGGCGGGGACATCCTGGTGGGCGGGGCGTCGGTGATCGACCGACCGGCGCAGCAGCGCAACATCGGGGTCGCGTTCGAGAACTACGCGCTGTATCCGCCGCTGACGGTGGCGGAGAACCTCGCCTTCGGGCTGCGAGCGCGCAAGAGGGCTCAGCGCGGTGACACCGACCGCAAGGTCAAGGAGATCGCCGAGCGCGTCGATCTCACCGCCATCCTCCACGCCCACCCCGCGGGCCTGTCCAGCGGCCAGAAGCAGCGCGTGTCCCTGGCCCGCGCCCTGATCCGCGAACCGGACGTCCTGCTCCTCGACGAGCCCCTCTCCCACCTGGACGCCGCCCAGCGCGACACGACACGACGCGAACTCAAGCGCATCCAGCGGGACTTGGGCCACACCACCATCCTGGTCACCCATGACCAGGAGGAGGCCCTCTCCCTGGCCGACCGGATCGCCGTGATGAAGGACGGCGTGATCCAGCAGCTCGGCACCCCGTACGAGATCTACGACAGCCCCGCCAACCTCTTCGTCGCGGACTTCGTCGGCGAACCGGCCATCAACCTGCTCCCCGGCGTGGCGACGGACGACGCCCACGCCCGCCTCTCCGACACCGTGCGGATCGCGCTGCCGGCGCCGGTGGCGGCGGGCCGGGAGGTGGTGGTCGGTATCCGCCCGGAGGACCTGACCCTGACGGGCGACAACGGCCTCGGCGCCCGGGTGGTGGCCCACGAGCCCCTCCTGGAGTCGGGCATCGCGACGCTCGCGCTCGACGGTGTCGAACACCCCCTCGTCGCCCTCACCGACCCCGAGGTCCGTCTCGCCCACGACGACCGTGTGCACGTGACCGCCGACCCTCACCTCACCCATGTCTTCGACGCCGAGACAGGAGACTCCCTGCGATGACCAACGGGAACCGTGTGCGCGTGGTGGCCGCCGGCGACCACTTCGTCCTGCCGTCGCTCATCCGGGAGGCGCTCGACCGTGAACTCGCCTGCGACATCGGTGAACTGACCCTCGGCTGGCCGCTGGAACCCTTCGGTCCGGTGGCCGAGGTGACGGAGGCGAGCGACGCGGAGGACGAGCTGATCGACGCGCTCGCGGGCGCGCAGGTGCTGGTCACCCAGATGGGCCCGGTGACGGAACGCGTCCTCGACGCCTGCCCGGATCTGCGGCTGGTGGTCGTCTGCCGGGGCGGCCCGGTGAACGTCAACCTGGACGCGGCCAAGCGGAGGGACGTGCGGGTGTGCTTCGCCCCCGGCCGCAACGCCGCCGCCACGGCCGAGTTCACGGTCGGACTGATGCTGGCGGCCCTGCGCCGGATCCCCCAGTCCCATGACCTCCTCGCCCGGCTGAGCAGTTGGGAGGGGGCCACCTACTACACCTACGAGCACAGCGGTATGGAGCTGGAGGACCTGCCGGTCGGGCTGGTCGGCTACGGGGCGGTGGGCAGCAGGGTCGCGCGCGCGCTCTGCGCCTTCGGAGCGCGGGTGATGGTGTACGACCCGTACGTCCACGGTGAGATCCACGGCCTGCGGGTCGCCGCACTCGACGACCTGCTCCGGCAGTCCCGGGTGATCACCCTGCACGCCCGTCTCACCCCCGAGACGCGCGGCCTGATCGGCACCCGCGAACTGGCCCTGCTGCCGGAGGGCGCTGTGGTGGTGAACGTGGCCCGCGGCCCCCTGCTGGACGAGGAGGCGCTGTGCGACGCGCTGGCGAGCGGGCACCTGTCGGCGGCGGCGCTCGACACCTACGCACGGGAGCCGCTGCCACCGGACTCGCGACTGCGTGCCCTTGCCGACCGCGTCGTACTGACCCCCCATCTGGGAGGAGCGTCCCGCGCGGTCGCGGAGAAGGCGGCGCGGATCGCGGCCGCGGAAGTGGGGCGCTGGGCGCGTGGGGAGCACTTGGCGCACTGTCTGACCTGAGCCGGGAGGCGTTATGTACGTCGGTATCGATGTGGGCACGTCCACGGTCAAGGCGGCGGCCTTCGACGGCTCCGGCCATGAACTGGCCGTCGCCGCCCGCCCGGTGGCGCTCGCCCTGCACGGCGGGGTCGTCGAGCAGGACATGGAGGAGGTGTACGGGGCGGTCGTCGCCGTCCTCGACGAGGTCACGGAACACGCTCCCGAACCGGTCGAGCTGGCCGGGCTCACCGGACAGGGCGACGGGGTGTGGCTGGTGGACGCCGAGGGGCGTCCGGTGCGGGCGGCGGCCTCCTGGATGGACGGGCGGGCACATGAACTGGTCGACCGCTGGCTGGCGGACGGCACGTTCGAAACGGTGTTCCGGCGGACCGGGAGTGCGATGTTCCCGGGCTGTCCGGGGCCGCTGCTGGCGTGGCTGGACAGCCATGAGCCGAAGGCGCTGGATGCCGCCAGGGCCGCCCTGTACTGCAAGGACATGGTGTTCCAGCGGCTGACGGGGGCGGGGCCGACGACGGATGTGTCGGACGCCTCGATGCCCTTCCTCGACCCGCGTACCCGGACGTACGACAACCGGGTCGTGGAGCTGCTCGGCCTCACCCACCGGCGCGGCCTCCTCGCCCCCGTCAGCGACCCGGTCGCGACCGCCCTCACACGCGGCGAGGGGCTCCCGGCCGGGACGAGGATCGCGAACGGGCCCTACGATCTGCCGGCCTGCGCCCTGGGCGCGGGCGTGACCTCCCCCGGCGACGGGCTGCTCATCGTCGGCACCTGTCTGGCCAGCCTCGTCGCGACCACCGACCTCGACCTGACCGGCGAACCGGCCGGCCTGTACATCAACACCGACCGCCCCGACCACTGGCTGCGCGCGATGCCGGCGATGGTCGGTACGGCGGCGTTGGACTGGGTGCTGTCGACGACGGGCGTCCGGCACGACGAGGTCGACGGGCTGCTGGCCGAGACCCCGCCGGGGGCGCACGGAGTGCGGGTGCTGCCGTACTTCGCGCCCTCGGGTGAGCGCGCGCCCTTCGTCGAGCCCCGGCTGCGCGCCGAACTGACCGGTGTCTCCCTGGAGTCGACCCGTGCCGATCTGGTCCGGGCGACCTGCGAGGGCATCGGCTACGCCGCCCGGCACTGCCTTCAGGCGGCGGGGCTCAGCGGGACGCTGGCCGTGTGCGGTGGCGGTACGCGCAGCCCGGCCTGGATGCGGCTGCTCGCGGACGTCCTCGGGCGCCCGCTCAGGGTTGTCGAGGGCGAGGTGGGCGCGCGGGGGGCCGTGCTGGCGGCGGCGGAGCGGTACGGGGTGGCGCTGGACGCCGAGGCGTGGACACGGCCGACGGCGGTCGTCGAGCCGGACGGGGCGCGGGCGGCGTACTACACGCGGGCGTACGAGGACCACCTGGCCCGACTGACCGAGGCGCGCGACCGGGCACGACGCGCCTGAAGAGCCGTATGAGGAAAGGGAGTCGCATGCATCCGAGACGTAGATCCCTGCTGCTCGCGGCCGCCGGCACCACGGCGGCCGCGGCCGTACCCACGCCGGCGACCGCCGGCCCCCGCCCTCCGACGCGGCCGGTCGTCATCGGTCACCGCGGCGCGGCCGGCTGGCGCCCCGAACACACGGCGGCCTCCTACACCTACGCCGTGCAGACCGGAGCCGACTGGATCGAACCGGACCTCGTCCCGACGAAGGACCACGTCCTGGTCGTCCGGCACGAGAACGAGATCTCGCAGACGACGAACGTGGCCGCGCACCCGGAGTTCGCGGACCGCCGTACGACGAAGACGGTGGACGGGCGGGCGGTGACCGGCTGGTTCACCGAGGACTTCACGCTGGCGGAGCTGAGGACGCTGCGGGCGGTGGAGCGGCTGCCGCTGGTCCGCAACCGCAACACGGTGTTCGACGGCCGCGACCAGGTCCTCACCTTCCAAGAGGTCGTCGACCTGGCGCGCGGGCTGTCGAAGGCGTACGGCCGGACGATCGCCGTCTTCCCGGAGACCAAGCATCCGACGTACTTCCGGGCCCTGGGCCTGCCCCTGGAGCCGGAGCTGGCGCGGGCGATCCGGCGGAACCGGCTGGGCCCGCGCGAGTGTGTCGTGCAGTCCTTCGAGCCGACGAGCCTGAAGCGGATCGCGGCGCAGCGGCTGGGGGTGCCGCTGTGGCAGGCGCTGGGGACCACGGGTGGGCCGTACGACCTGGTCTCGGCCGGTGATCCGACGACGTACCGGGACATGATGACCCCGGCGGGGCTGGCGCGGATCGCCGGGTACGCGCAGTGGATCGGGCCGGACAAGTCGTCGGTGCTCGGCACGTCCCTCGTCGCGGACGCGCATGCGGCGGGGCTGCGGGTGGGGCCGTACACCTTCCGGGCGGAGAACCAGTTCCTGCCGGCGGACCTGCGGCGCGGTACCGGAGCGAACGATTTCGGGGACGCGTTCGCCGAGTACGCGCTGTACTACGGGCTGGGGGTCGACGCGGTGGTGAGCGACTTCCCGGATCTGGCGGTGATGGCTAGGAGGGGCTGATGTTTTTCCGGGACAAGCATTGCCGGACGTGTGGTGGCAGCCGCCCGCAGGTGTTCAGGCCGCTCACCCGCGAGGAGCTGGCCGCGATCAAGGCGGATCGTGGAGATCTGTGGCGCTGCACCGCCGAGGGCTGCCCTTGGTACCAGCCCTGGTACAAACAGAGCGACGGCGGCCTGCTCCCGGAGGAGCTGAAGATCCAGGCCGCCGTCACAGAGGCGAAGTGACCCCTACAGGTTGCTGAAGTCCGGGCCCTTGGTGCGCGTCCGCTTGATCTCGTAGAAGCCCGGCACGGAGGCCACGGCGAGGGTGCCGTCCCACAGCTTCGCGGCGTCCTCGCCCTTGGGGGCCGGGGTGACGACCGGGCCGAAGAAGGCGATCTGCTCGCCGTCGGCGCCGGGGACGGCGATGACCGGGGTGCCGACCTCCTGGCCGACCTTGTCGATGCCCTCCTTGTGGGAGGCGCGCAGCTGGGGCTCGTAGGGGGTGCCGTCCCAGTGGTCCATGAGGGAGTCGGGCAGGCCGACCTCCTTCACGGCGGCGGCGACCGCATCCTTGGACGGGCCCTCGCCCTGGTTGTGGATGCGGGTGCCGAGCGCGGTGTAGAGGTCGCCGAGGACCTCGGCGCCGTGCTCCTCCTGCGCGGCGATGACGACCCGGACCGGGCCCCACGCCTTGGTCTCCAGCAGCTCGCGGTACTGCTCGGGCAGCTCGTCGAGCTTGTCCTCGTTGAGGACGGCCAGGCTCATCAGATGCCAGCGCACCTCGATGTCGCGGACCTTCTCCACCTCCAGCACCCAGCGCGAGGTCATCCAGGCCCAGGGGCACAGCGGGTCGAACCAGAAGTCGACGGGGGTCTTGTCCGACATGTCTCTCCTCATGAGGCAAGCAGGTCTCAGCTGAACCTCTCGGGGAACACCGCTGCTCGCCCGGCCATTCCCCCGTGCCGCGCGGCGGGGGCGCATGGCAGGATCGGGCTGTCCGCATACTGAACACACCCAGGGAGTGCCACCCGTGCCCGGTGAGAATCTGTCCCGCGACGAGGCCCGGGAGCGGGCCGCCCTGCTGTCCGTCGACGGGTACGACGTGTTCCTCGACGTGCGTTCCGCCCTCGGCGACGAGGGCCGGGAAGAGGGGGCGCCGCGCACCTTCCGCTCGGTCACCACGATCCGTTTCCGCTGCGCCGAACCCGGCGCCACGAGCTTCGCGGATCTGATCGCGCCGAGCGTGACGGCCGTCTCCCTCAACGGCAAGGACCTGGATCCCAGCGAGGTCTTCGACGGCTCGCGGATCACCCTGGAGGACCTGGCCGCGGACAACGAGCTCGTCGTCGACGCCCGGTGCGCCTACTCCCGCACGGGTGAGGGCCTGCACCGCTTCGTCGACCCCGAGGACGGCGAGGTCTACCTCTACACGCAGTACGAGCCGGCCGACTCCCGCCGGGTCTTCGCGAACTTCGAGCAGCCGGACCTCAAGGCGCCGTTCCGCTTCGAGGTGCGGGCGCCCGAGGGATGGACGGTGTGGAGCAACGGGGCCGGTGAACTGGCCGACGGGATCTGGAAGTTCGCGGAGACCAAGCCGATCTCGACGTACATCACCTGTGTCGTGGCGGGTCCGTACCACTACGTCACGGACTCGTACTCCCGTACCTTCGCCGACGGCACGACACTCGACATCCCCCTCGGCGCCATGTGCCGCAAGGGCCTCGCGCCCTACTTCGACGCCGACGACATCTTCCTGGTCACCAAGCAGGGCCTGGACTTCTTCCACGACCACTTCGACTACCCGTACCCCTTCGGGAAGTACGACCAGGCGTTCGTGCCCGAGTACAACCTCGGCGCGATGGAGAACCCGGGGATGGTGACCTTCCGCGAGGAGTACATCTTCCGCGGCAAGGTGACGCGGGCGTCGTACGAGGGCCGGGCCAACGTCGTCCTGCACGAGATGGCGCACATGTGGTTCGGCGACCTGGTCACCATGGTGTGGTGGGACGACCTGTGGCTGAAGGAGTCCTTCGCGGACTTCATGGGCACGTTCGCGAACGTCGGCGCGACCCGCTTCAAGGACGCCTGGATCACCTTCGCCAACCGCCGCAAGGCGTGGGCCTACCGGGCCGACCAGCTGCCCTCCACGCACCCGATCACGGCGGACATCCGCGACCTCCAGGACGCCAAGCTCAACTTCGACGGCATCACCTACGCCAAGGGCGCCTCCGTCCTGAAGCAGCTGGTGGCGTACGTCGGCCAGGACGCGTTCCTGGAGGGTGCGCGGCGCTACTTCAAGCGGCACGCGTACGGCAACACGCGCCTGGGCGATCTGCTGTCCGTGCTGGAGGAGACCAGTGGCCGGGACATGGGCGCGTGGGCGCGGTCCTGGCTGCAGACGGCGGGCGTGAACTCGCTGACCCCGCAGGTGCTGCTGGACGGCGAGGGCCGGGTGAGCGAGCTGGCGGTGCTCCAGGAGGCCGCCGAGTCGCACCCGGAGCTGCGGCCGCACCGGATCGGCGTCGGGCTGTACCGGCGGGGCGCCGACGGGGCCCTGGAGCGGTACGCGCGCACCGAGGTGGACGTCGACGGGCCCCGGACGGTGGTGACGGAGCTGGCGGGTGCCGAGGCGCCGGAGCTGGTGCTGGTCAACGACGACGACCTGACGTTCTGCAAGACCCGCTTCGACGAGACGTCGCTGGCGACGCTGCGTGCCGCGCTCGGCGACATGACCGACCCGCTGGCCCGCGCCCTGTGCTGGTCGGCGCTATGGAACATGACGCGGGACGCGCTGCTGCCGGCCCGTGACTTCGTGGACCTGGTGCTGCGGTTCGCGGGGCGCGAGTCCGACATCGGCGTGCTCCAGATGCTGCACGCGTGGGCGAACTCCTCTCTGGTCCACTACGCGGCACCGCGGTGGCGACCGCAGGGCCGGCGCCTGGTGGCCGAGGGCGCGCTGCGGGAGCTGCGGGCCGCCGAGCCGGGCAGCGAGCACCAGCTGGCGTGGGCGCGCTTCTTCGCGTCGGCGGCGACCGGCGAGCAGGACTTCCAGCTGCTGCGCGGTCTGCTGGAAGGCACCGAGACGATCACGGGACTTGCGGTCGACCAGGAACTGCGCTGGGCGTTCCTGGAGCCGCTGGCCGCACACGGGGCGGCCGACGAGTCGCTGCTGGCGGCCGAACTGGCCCGTGACGACACCGCCTCGGGCAAGCGCCACCAGGTCCGCTGCCTCGCCGCGCGGCCGTCGGAGGCGGTGAAGGCGCAGGCGTGGGCGCAGGTCGTGGAGTCGGACGCGCTGTCGAACGCGCTGGTCGAGGCGACGATCGGGGGCTGGGGTCAGCCGTCGCAGCGGGAGCTGCTCGCGCCGTACGCCGACAAGTACTTCGCGGCCATCGAGCGGGTGTGGGCCGAACGGTCCATCCAGATCGGCATGGACGTGGTCCGCGGGCTGTTCCCGGGACTCCAGCAGTCGCAGGCCACGCTGGACGCGACGGACGCGTGGCTGGCGGCGCACGAGGACGCGGCTCCGGCGCTGCGGCGGCTGGTGCTGGAGGCGCGGGACGATCTGGCGCGGGGGCTGCGGGGCCAGGCGTGTGACGCGGCGGCGTCAACCGACTAAGACCTTTGGCCAACGGTCTCGGCCCTGCGTGACCGTTACGGAATTCAGGCAATAGCAGCCGTAACCCCTGGTCCCACCCGATCGGACCAGGGGTTTTCGGTGCCTACTCGGCACCCGAACACCCGTCCTTTAGTGCCATGTTGTCCGCATTTGTCGACGGGCGTGTAACAGCGGTTAAAGGCCGGATCGAGCGCGGGAACCTCCGGGTCATGAACCACAACACCCCGCTCTCCCCGCTGTCCCCCCGCCCCCTGCGTCATCTCTCCGAAGTCCGCCGCCGCGTCATGACGACCGCTCAGCTGAAGTCGCACGGCGTCGCGCCCGCCGAGATGGGCGCGCAGTGCCGCCCCGGCGGCCCCTGGCAGCAGATCCTCCCCGGCGTCTTCCTGCTCCACCCCGGCCCGCCGACCAGCGAGGAGCGCCTGCACGCGGTGCTCATGTACGCGGCACGGGACCGCACGTCCGGGGTGCCGCCCCAGCCGAACACGGGCGAGGGACACGCGGCCCCCGCCTACGCCGAGGCGATGATCACGGGCCTCGCGGCACTGACCCTGCACGGCTTCTCCGCGACGCCGCCGCTCACCGCCCTGGACACCATCGACGTGCTGGTCCCGCGGATGCGCCGGCTGCGCTCCACGGGCTGCGCCCGCATCCTGCGCACCGGCGCGCTGCCCACGCCCCAGCAGGTCACCGGCCTCCCGGTGGCCCCGGTGCCGCGCGCCCTGGCCGACGCGGTCGCCGAACTCACGGACGCGAGCGCCGTACGCCGGCTGCTGACCGAGGCCGTGCGCGGCGGCCACTGCGAACCGGCGTCGGTAGTACGGGAGTTGAGCCAGGCGAAGCTGCTGAGCCGCCCGCACGTGGTGGACGCGGTGGACTCCCTGCTCGCCGAGGGCCGGGCGATCGCGGAGGACCGGCTGTACACGATGGTCCACGAGTACGGCCTGCCCGACCCGGTCTGGAACGTGGACCTGCGCCTGCCGGGCGGCCCCCACCTCGGCGGCCTGGACGCCTACTGGCCGGAGCAGGCGGTGGCGGTGGAACTGGACACCCGGGCCCCGCGCCAGGACGACGACGCCCTGTGGTCCGAGTACGCCCGCAAGCGTGAGCACCTGGAGCGCCTGGGCATCACGGTCGTGTACGTCACACCGAAGAAGCTCCGGGACGCGATGGAACAGCAGGCCGCGGTGGTCCGTACGGCCCTGATGGCGGCGGCGGACCGTGATCCGGCCGCGTATGTCGTGGTGCTGCCGAGGTAGTGACGGACCGCGAAGGCAGCATCAGGAGGGGAGAGGAGGGGCCGCCGGGCCTTGCACCGGCGGCCCCTCTTCGTGCCGCCGGCACGAAGCCCACCCGGTCACGTCACTGACCGCCGGCACCTCGACGATCAGGCCACGGTCCCGGACTATGCACCCTCGTTGCCGTCGCGCAGGGAATGAATCATGCTCCGCAGGATCCGGAACGCGTCCAACTGCTCGGCCTCCGTCATGCCGGCCAGCATTCTGACCTCGACGGACCGGACCGCCACGGTCGCCTTCTCCAGGCTCCGTCGGCCGCGCGGCGTGAGCCGCGCGGGAAGAACCTTCCCGACGGGCGCCTCCGCGGGCCTGGTCACGTAGCCGTCCCGTTCCAGGGCCTGGAGCAGCACGTTCATCGTCTGCCGCGTCACGAACGCGCCCCGCGCGAGCTCGGAGTTCGACAGGCCCGGCCGTTGAGCCAGCAGCTCGAGGCAGGAGTAGTGCGTCACGCTCATCCCGAGTGGCCGCAGCACCTCCTCCATGGCTGCGCGCAGGGCGCTCGAAGCCTCTTTCAGCAGGTAGCCCAGTGATTTGTCCAGGTCGACGCCGGCACCGTTTTGACTCATGTCAGAAGTCTGACATACATTGGCCTGTGTCAGGAATCTGACACGAAGAGAAGGAGCATCATCATGCCCGCCACCGGCCCCGACTTCATCTCGCTCCAGGCGCGCGACCTCGACGCTTCGCAGGCGTTCTACGAGCAGTACCTCGGCCTCGTCCGGTCGCAGGCCGGACCTCCGCACGCCGTCGTCTTCGAGACGAAGCCGATCGCGTTCGCACTCCGCGACGTCATTCCCGGCACCGATCTCGAGTCCGTTGCCCAGCCCGGCATCGGTGCCGCGATCTGGCTCCACGCCACCGACGTCCAGGCCATCCACGATGCTCTCGTCGCCGACGGTCACACCATCGTCTCCGCCCCGATTGACGGCCCCTTCGGCCGGACCTTCACCTTCGCCGACCCCGACGGCTACCACGTCACTCTCCACGACCGCGCCTGACGTCACCGGCCCCCTCCGCAGAACTCGGCCTCGATCACCGCCCCCGTGTCCCCCGACCAGTCGCCGTTGAGGTTGAAGGCGAGGGAGTGGCGGCCGTCCTTGGTGGTGGCCGCCTCGGAGGTCGAGCCGTGGATGCCGCCGCCGTGGCCCCAGACGGTGACTCCGCAGGACAGCTCGGACTTCATCAGGCCGAGGCCGTAGCCGTTGCGCTCGTTGACGGGGACGGTCGTGGTCATCTCGGCCAGCTGCTTGCGGGGCAGGAGCTTGCCGCGCAGCAGGGCCGTGTAGAAGCGGCCCAGGTCGGTGGAGGTGGAGATCATCTCGCCGGCCGAGTAGGCGATGGACGGGTTGATCCTCGTGACGTCGTACGTCGGTCCCGTCGCCGTCTCGGCCAGCTTGGAGTAGGCCCGGCTGCTGGGCCCCGGTACCGTCACGCGCGTGCCCGGGAGGGAAGTGCCGGTCAGGTGGAGCGGCCCCACGATGCGGTCGTGGACCTCGGCGCCGTAGGGACGGCCGGTGGCCTTCTCGATCACCATGCCGGCCAGGACGTAGTTGGTGTTGGAGTAGTTCCACGAGGTGCCCGGCTCGAAGTCCGGTTTGTGGGTCATGGCGACGGCGACCAGTTCCTCGGGCTTCTTGGTGTCGTAGCGGTGCTCGAAGAAGCCGTCCTTGAGGAAGTACGTGCGGCCGAAGTCCTCGTCCGCCGTGTAGTTGTAGATGCCGCTGGTGTGGTTGAGGAGCTGGCGGAGGGCGACCCGGCCGCCGTCGTGGCCGTTGCCCCGCACCAGGCCCGGCAGCCACTTGTCCACGGTGTCGTCCAGCGACAGCCTGCCCTCCCCCTCCAGCTGGAGCAGCACGGTGGCGACGAAGGTCTTGGTGATGCTGCCCACCCGGTAGCGGTCCTCCGCCGAACGCGGCTCCCCCGTCCTCAGGTTGCCGACGCCCGCCGTGGCCGACCAGGTGCCGTGGCCGTCCTTCGCCGTCACCGTCACCCCGGGGACGCCCGCCCGCACGGCGGCCTTGACGGCCTCGCGGGTCGCCTCGTGGCCGGCTGCGGCGGGTGCCGCCGCCAGCGCGGGCGCCGCGAGGGCGGCCGACAGCGCCACCGCCGTCGTCGCCACGAGAGCCGTGCGGGTCGTGCGGGTCGTACGTACGCTCATGTCTCTCCCCCTTCTGCGCGCTCTCATCGAGCGTGGTCGGGGGGAGAGACCGGGCGCCTGCTACGAAGGTTGAACGGAGATACGGCAGTTGAGCATGATTCAGCCCTTCTTGAGCACCAGTTCCGTGTTGCGGTCCTTGCGGTCGCCGGCCAGCTTGGTGCTCGCGCCGGGGGCGTTGAGGGACAGCTCGCGGTAGAGGGCGGCCAGGCCCGTCTGGGAGAGGTCGGTGAAGCTGGTGCGGTGCGGGGCCGAGGACTCGATCAGCGTGGTGAACAGCGAGATCGTGCCGTCCTTGTTGTCCACCACCTCGATGATCCGGGCGAGTTGGGGGAAGTCCACGTGGGAGGCGGTGGAGATCTCCCAGAAGGCGCGCCCGCCGGCGGCGGAGTGCGGGGTGATGACGTTCTTGTGGATGTGGCCGTTCACCCAGGCCAGGACGTTGCGGTGGCTGCCGAGCAGCTGGACCAGCTCGGCGCCGCCCACGCGCCGCTCGTTCGGGCGGGCCGGGTCGCGGCGGAGGTTGTCCATCGTCCCGCTGGTGTGATGGCTGAAGACGATCGCGTACGAGTCCTTGTTGTCGCGCAGCGTCTTGTCCAGCCAGTTGAACTGGGCCGCCCCGATGGACCCTTCGTAGTGGCCGCCCGCGTCGGTGGTGTCCAGGCTGATGCCGATGACGTCGTCGGCGATCCGGAAGCTGTAGTACTGGGTGCCGGCGTCGAGGTTGGCCGTGGAGTAGCCGTGGCCGACCGGGCCGTGGCCGCGGAAGGCCGGGTCCAGGTGGGCGCGGACGTACTCCTTCGGCGTGAACGGCGCCCGGCTCTCGTCCGGCGTGACCGAGCGCATGGAACGGGCGTGGGCCTTGAGGAAGTCCTTGAAGACGGTGCCCCTGGGGTCCTTGTCCTGCTTGAGGGAGTCCTGGAGCTTCTTGGCGTCGGCGGCCGAGACGTTCATCAGCTTCTTGCCGCCGACGGCCAGGTCGGTGAGGTAGGAGTCGCTGTGCGAGGCGTAGGTGCCGAGCGGCATCGCGTCGTGGTTGCCGACCGTCGAGTACCACGGGATGCTCAGGCCGGGGCTGCGCAACTGACGGATCGCGGCGGCCAGGAAGCCGTCGATGTGCGGGAAGCCGAGCTGCTTGTCGGCGTCGCGGACGCTGTCGTCGGCCTGCCAGTACAGCTTCAGGCCGCTGTTCTGGACGCCCTCGTAGTGCCGCGGGTCACCGGTGTTGGGGGTGACCCGGCCACCGCTCATCACCGTGAGGAACCACTCCAGCTCGGACTTGGCGTTGTTGTCCGTGTTGTCGCCGGTGGTCATGGCGAAGTGGAGCGGGGCGCCGGTGACGGGGGCGCCCCGCAGCGCGTTGATCCGCTCGACGAGCGCGACGGCGCCCGGCACGGTCAGCGCCTCCTGCGGGCGCCAGGCGTGCACGTCCGTGGAGCGCAGGTACTCCAGGCGCAGCGGGTGCTGGGCGTCGATCAGATGCAGATCGGTGAGCTGTACGAAGGCGGCGAGCGCCGTGCGCCGGCTCTCGCGCCCCGACTTGGCGGCCGCCAGGTTCTCGCGGACGACCCGCTTCCAGCCGGGACCGTCGCCGAGCCGGCGGTAGCCGCCGCTGCCCTGCGCGGTGGCGACGCTCGCGACGGTGGTGCCCCTGGTGTACGGGGCGAGCGCGACCGGCACCCTGCGGGAGGCACCGACGGGCGCCTCCGCGGCGGCGGCGTCGGCCGTACCGGCGCCCGGCGCGCTCGCGGCGCCGTTGGTGGTGGCGGCCTCGCTGTCCGTGGGCCGCAGGGCGTATCCGAGGCCCGCGGAGAGCGACACCGCTCCGGTGGCGGCGAGCAGGGTACGGCGGTGGACCCCCAGCGCGGAGCTGGCGACAGAGCGTATGCGCGGCATGGCGCGATCCCCCCGAGTGCGAACGCGTCGGCAGTGGTCACGGGCAGTCGCTCTCGCGAACGGCCCGCTCACTGTGGATCGTTGGCAGCGGGAATGACCTGCGCATGAACATGACGGCAACGGGCAGCGCCGATCACCGTACGTGGATCTTGGGCTACCTTCCGCGTCCACGGCCGCTCCTCGAACGGCCGGGAGGCGGTCACTCCGTGTTCATCTTTCGGGGTAGTGAAGCTAATTCCCGGCGACCTGGATCCGCCCCGCCGCCGGCCGCTCACGCCACAGGGACAGCCCTTTGTCGACCATGGAGACACGGGTCAGCTCCGGCACCCGGTCCATCGGATGCCAGGCCGCCATGTCGGTGGAGCCATTGGCCTCGATGGGGGTACCTCCCGCCCGAGCCGTGCGAAGCCGGTTCGAGGGTGGGGGAGCAGTTCGCCGCCGGTGATCCGGGCCTCGTAGACGAGGCGTACGCCGTGGTGGTCGACGCTTCGCCCGAGGCGGCCCGGGAAGACGTGGTGGAAGGAGTCGACGCCGAGCAGCCCGGTGGGTTCGACGAGGTAGCCGGTCTCCTCCTCCACCTCCCGCACGACCGTGTCGTAGGGATCCTCGCCGTGCTCCATGCCGCCGCCGGGCAGCACCCACTCGAAGCCGCCGCGGGGCGCCGGGGAACGGGCGAGGAGGAGTTGTCCGTCACGAACGCATATGGCGTAGGCCGCCACCCTCAACTTCTTCCGCACGTGGGGACGTTAGTCGGTCGGCGCAGAATCTGCAGATGAATTTCCGGTGGTACGGGCTGCTCACCCCTTTTACGTCATCTGCCCCTTATCTATCGCGGGTTTTCCCCATCCGTCCATTTCGATTCGGTCAACTCTTCCCAAACATCCTTCCCTTGCATAAAGCTGTGCGGTCGTCCGGGATCGCATTCCGGACGGCCGATGCTCCTTTACCTACAAGGGATGCCGATGATCAACAGCCCCCAGCGCGAACCGAGGCCGGGCGCGAGACGCGCGGCCTGCATAGCCGTGGCCGCCGGTCTCGTCGCCGCGCTCTCCGCGGCCGGGCCGATACCCATGGCCGTAGCCGCGGACCCCACGCCCGCCGCGACGGACCCGAGTGTCAAGTCCGCCCATGACAAGCTCGGTTCGGACGACGCCGATCTGCTCGCCGAGGCCAAGGCCGACGGCGACAAGAACGTCACGATGATGATCGCGACCGCTCCCGGCCAGACCGAGCAGGTCGCCGAGGAGCTGGACGCGGTCGGCTCTGTGGGCCGTACCTACGACAAGCTCGGCTATGTCCGGGCTACCGTCCCCACCGGCAAGGCCGACAAGGCCATCGCGGCCGCCGCGAAGCTCTCCTCGGTGCACGGCATCGACCTGCGCGAGGAGATACCCCTGGAGGACCCCGCCGTCGACACCAAGGCGTCGACGGCCGCGGCGACCTCGTATCCGGCACCCGGCAAGCGGACCCCGGCCGAGAACCCGTACAACCCGTCCTTCGAGACGGGCGCCGTCGACTTCGTCGAGGACAATCCGAAGGCGGACGGCCGCGGCATCACCATCGGCATCCTCGACTCCGGCATCGACCTCGCCCACCCGGCGCTGCAGAAGACCACGACCGGCGAGCGGAAGATAGTCGACTGGGTCACCGCCACCGACCCGCTGCTCGACAGCGACCGCACCTGGCGCCCGATGGTGACCTCCGTCTCCGGGCCCACCTTCACCTACGGCGGCAAGACCTGGACCGCGCCGGCCGGTTCCTACCAGGTCAGCACCTTCCTGGAGTCGTACACCACGGGGGGCGACGCGGCGGGCGACGCCAACCGCGACGGCGACAAGACCGACTCCTGGGGCGTCCTGTACGACGCCGCGAACGGCACCGTCCGGGTCGACCTGAACAACAACAACGACTTCGGTGACGACACCCCGATGAAGCCGTACAAGGACGGCTACCAGATCGGGTACTTCGGCACCGACGACCCGGCCACCGACGTCGCCGAGCGCCAGCCGTTCGTCGTGCAGATCCGCAAGGACGTGCCGATGGACCCGCTGGGCGGCGACTGGGTCGGCCAGAAGCGCGACTTCGTCAACATCGGCGTCATCGAGTCCGAGCACGGCACCCACGTCGCCGGCATCACCGCCGCGAACGGCCTGTTCGGCGGCCGGATGAACGGCGCGGCGCCGGGCGCGAAGCTCGTCGCGTCCCGTGCCTGCACCTGGACCGGCGGCTGCACCAACGTCGCGCTCACCGAGGGCATGATCGACCTCGTCGTCAACCGTGGCGTCGACATCGTCAACATGTCCATCGGCGGTCTCCCGGCGCTGAACGACGGCAACAACGCCCGCGCCGAGCTGTACACGCGCCTCATCGACACCTACGGCGTCCAGCTCGTCATATCCGCCGGCAACTCCGGCCCCGGCGCCAACACCATCGGCGACCCGGGCCTGGCGAGCAAGGTGATCTCGGTCGGCGCGACCATCTCCAAGGAGACCTGGGCCGCCAACTACGGCTCGGTCGTGTCCAAGCCGTACGCGATGATGCCGTTCTCCTCGCGCGGTCCGCGTGAGGACGGCGGCTTCACCCCGACGCTGTCCGCGCCGGGCGCCGCGATCAACACCATCCAGACCTGGCTGCCGGGCGCCCCGGTCGCCGAGTCGGGCTACTCGCTGCCGGCCGGCTACGGCATGCTCCAGGGCACCTCGATGGCGTCCCCGCAGGCGGCGGGCGCGAGCGCGCTGCTCCTGTCGGCCGCCAAGCAGAAGGGCATCGCCCTCACCCCGGCGAAGCTGCGCACCGCGCTGACCTCGACCGCCGACCACATCACGGGTGTTCAGGCGTACGAGGAGGGTGCCGGCCTCATCAACATCGTGGACGCCTGGGACTCGATCCGCGACGGCGCCACCGCCCACGAGTACACGGTCAAGGCGCCGGTCGACACCGCCATAGACCAGTTCCTGAAGACGCCGGGCTTCGGCACGGGCGTCTACGACCGTGAGGGCGGCCTGAAGGCCGGGCAGAAGAGGACGTACGACGTCACCATCACCCGTACGTCCGGTGCGGACAGGGCGATCCGGCACGAGCTGTACTTCGAGAACAACGCCGGTGGCACCTTCTCCGTCGTCGGCTCCGACGAGATCAGCCTCGGCCTGAACAAGCCGGTCACCGTCAAGGTCGCCGCCAAGCCGTCCTCGGCGGGCATCAAGAGCGCGATCCTGGAGGTCGACGACCCGCGCACCGAGGGCATCGACAAGCAGGTCCTCAACACCGTCGTGGTCTCCGAGCCGCTCAAGTACAGCTACTCGGCGTCCGGTTCGGTGCAGCGCAACAGCACCAAGTCGTACTTCGTGACCGTCCCCGAGGGCGCGAAGTCGCTGGAGGTCGCGATCGGCGGGCTGAAGGACAAGAGCCAGACCCGGTTCATCGCCATCCACCCGTACGGCACCCCGTCGGACACCACAGGCACCCCGTACTGCTACAACAACTACCTCGCCGGCAACGGCTGCAAGCCGGACGTGCGTGCCTACGCCGACCCGCAGCCCGGCGTCTGGGAGATCGAGGTCGAGTCGCGCCGTACGTCGCCGCTGCTCGACAACCCCTACAAGCTGGACGTCACCGTCCTCGGCGCGGCCTTCGACCCGGAGACCGTGACCATCCCCGAGGCCAAGGTCGGCACGCCGACCGCCGCCTCCTGGAAGGTGACCAACAACTACGCCGCGCTCGACGGCAAGCTGGCCGGCGGCCCGCTCGGCTCGTCGAAGACGGCGCGCCCGACCATCACCGAGGGCGTCACGCAGACCACCACGGTCGACGTGCCCGAGGGCGCCACGTCGCTGGACGTCTCCATCGGCAACGTCTCCGACGCGGCCGCTGACCTCGACCTGGTCGTGCGCGACGCGTCCGGCACCGAGGTCGGCAGCTCCGCCGACGGTGACTCGGAGGAGGCGGTCTCGGTGGCGAAGCCGGCCGCCGGGAAGTACAGCGTCGAGGTGATCGGCTACGCGGTGCCGAGCGGCTCGACGGCGTACGACTACCTGGACGTGTTCTTCTCCGCCGCGCTCGGCTCCGTCACGGTCGACGGGTCGCCGGTGAAGCTCGGCACGGGTGAGTCGGCCACGGTCGCCGGCAGCGTCACCGCGCTGGCGCCCGCGCCGGAGGGCCGTGAGTTCTTCGGCCAGGTCCAGCTGCTGAACGCGCGCGGCACGGTCGCGGGCACCGGCAGCGTGAAGATCGAGAAGGTCACGCCGTAGTCCCTGGTACGGCTTTGAGGGCGGGCGTCCGTGCGGGCGCCCGCCCTCTTCTCGTCAGCAGGTCAGCTCGCGCGCCTCGCGGAGTGAGGCGGTGATCCAGGCCCGTTCGGGGGCGATGTCCTGCTCGCCGACCGCCCAGAAGTCGGGCCGGCGGGCGCCCCGGGGGATGCCGATGAGCACTTCGTCGCCCTCGCGCAGGCCGGGGACGAGGTTCTCGTCGACCACGAAGGTCAGCTCCCGATCGCCCTTGTCCGGCTTGTAGTAGCGGGTCATCCGGAGGGTGACACGCAGCGACTCCGTACCGGGGACCCGTTCGACGGAGCTGGCCCTTCCCTCGGCGACCACGCGGGAGCACGCGAGATAGCGGGGGCTGCCGAAGCCGGTGCCGCCCTCCGGCGAGGACTGCTTGTCGGCGGCCGCGTCCCCGCCCGAGCTCATCGTGTCGTCGGACCCGGTCCGCGTCAGCAGCCACCCCATGCCGACCAGCACGGACGCGGCGACGGCGACGGCGAGGCTCCCCAGAGCGACGGCGAAGACCCGGCGCCGGGCGCGGGAGGACTGCCGTACGGGGGCGGGTTCGCGCTCCGGGACGGGGGCCGGTTGTCCGGCGAGCGCGTCACCGATGAGGCCCAGCTGTTCCCGCAGCAGCGCCACGTCGGCCGCGGCCGACCGGTGCTCGGCCATGAAAGCGGCGTCCGCGCGGGCCTCGTCCGTGAGCGGCTCGTCGGTGATCGCGGCCATCAGCGCGTCCGCGCCGGTACGGCCTTCGTTCTCGGCGGTCACGTCACACCACCTCGTCCTCGTGCAGGCGGGCGCGCAGGGCCCGTACCGCCGTGTGCAGCCTGCTCTTGACCGTGCCCTCCGGGATGCCGAGCTCCTCGGCGATGTCGCGCACCGGGAGATCGCCGTAGAAGCGCAGGACCAGGACCTGACGCTGGGTGTCGGGCAGCTCGTCCAGGCCCCGGGCGACGGCGAGGGAGAGCAGGCTGCTGTCCTCGCCGGAGGGGTGTTCCAGCTGGCGCAGGGAGGCGAGCCGCTCGCCGAGGCGCTCCTGGCGCTTCTTTGCTCGGTGCCAGTCCATGGCGAGGTTGGAGGCGACGACCGCCGCCCACGCCGACACGTCCCGCGGCGCCTCATGGCCGCTCGCGGCCCGCTCCAGCAACCGCAGGCGGACCTGCTGTACCCCGTCCGGCAGGTCCGCCTGCGGCACCCCGCCCAGCGCGAGCACCGCCCGCACCCGACGCTCCTGGGCCGCGTCCAGCGGATCCCCCAGTACGTCCCGGACGGCACCGCCCCCCTGGCCGCGGCGGGCCTTTCTGCGCAGCACAGCCACCCCTCCCCTCGCCGTGTTGTGCCTATGACGCCGGGGCGGGCCAAAACGTTCGGCGCGATCTCCCGATGGCGGACGGTGGAGGACGACGATGACGGACGGTGGAGGACGACGATGACGGACGGTGGAGGACGACGGTGGCGGACGGTGGAGTACAGAGGCGTACGTCACACCGCCGCGTAGGTCCGTGGCGCGCGGGCAGGCGAGCTTGCGGCGCGGGGCCGCCGTAGGGTGAATTTCTCCAGCTCAGCCCGGGTGGGAGCCGTAGATCCGGAGCCTGGCCCCGGGGTCCGTCGCGTTCCGTTGTTCGGGCATCCCGGTCAAAGGATTGGACAGGCGGACCAAGGCTGACCGCATGATGGAAACGCCTCAGCCATGCCGCAGACACAGACAAGCCACGTAGAAGGAGTCGCCGTGAGGGTCGGAATCGTCGGAGCCACCGGTCAGGTCGGCACGGTCATGCGCAGGATCCTCAAGGAGCGCGACTTCCCGGTCACCGAGCTGCGTCTGTTCGCCTCGGCCCGCTCGGCGGGCTCGGTCCTGGACGGCGTGACCGTGGAGGACGCGGCGACGGCCGACTACTCCGGCCTGGACATCGTGCTGTTCTCGGCGGGCGGCTCGACCTCGAAGACGCTGGCGCCCAAGGTCGCCGCGCAGGGCGCCGTGGTGATCGACAACTCCTCGGCGTGGCGCCGCGACCCCGAGGTGCCGCTGGTCGTCTCCGAGGTGAACCCGCACGCGATCGCCGACCGCCCCAAGGGCATCATCGCCAACCCGAACTGCACGACGATGGCCGCGATGCCGGTCCTGAAGCCGCTGCACGCCGAGGCGGGCCTGGAGGCCCTCGTCGTCGCCACCTATCAGGCCGTCTCCGGCTCCGGTCTGGCCGGCGTGGACGAGCTGTTCGAGCAGGTCAAGAAGGTCGGCGACGACGCGCCCAACCTGACCCACGACGGCTCGGCGGCGGAGTTCCCCGCCCCGAACAAGTACGTCGCGCCGATCGCGTACAACGTCCTTCCGCTGGCCGGCTCCATCGTCGACGACGGCCTGCACGAGACCGACGAGGAGCAGAAGCTCCGCCACGAGTCCCGCAAGATCCTGGAGGTCCCCGGGCTGAAGGTCTCCGGCACCTGTGTACGCGTCCCGGTCTTCTCCGGCCACTCCCTCCAGATCAACGCCCGCTTCGCCCGCCCGATCAGCGTGGAGCGCGCCAAGGAGCTGCTCGCCGGCGCCCCCGGCGTGGCCCTCACCGAGGTCCCGACCCCGCTCCAGGCGGCCGGCCAAGACCCGTCCTACGTGGGCCGTATCCGCCAGGACGAGACGGTCGAGCACGGCCTGGCCCTGTTCGTCTCCAACGACAACCTCCGCAAGGGCGCCGCGCTGAACGCGGTGCAGATCGCGGAGCTGGTGGCGGCGGAGCTGAAGGGCTGACGCCCGCACGCGCGAGAAGGGGTGCCCACCGTTCACCGGTGGGCACCCCTTCTGGCGTTCACAGCGCCAGGTGCCGCCGCAGCGCCACGTCGATCTCGGCCATGCGCTGGCGGGGCACGGTGCCGATCGGGAGCTAACCCTTGCGCACCTCATAGAGGAAGCACCCGTACTCCACGGCCCGCACATGTACGACCGCCACCGCGGGGTCGGCGAAGGCCTGTGCGAAGGCCTCCTCGAAAGCCCCCGGGTCCACGAGCCGGCCCCCGAGGATCCGCCCGTCGGCCGAGTAGCGGCGGACGGTGCGGTGGGCGTGGGCGAAGGGCAGCGCGTCCCCGTGCGGGCCGCCGCACTCCTCGGCGTGGACGAACACCGGCCCCTGCTCGTCGTACGCCCCCGGGTCGACCCCGTTCTCCGCCGCCCACCGACGCAGCGGGGCGTACGAGACGAGCGCGATCCGCTCGCCGGGAGCGCTGCGGCGCAGGCAGCAGCGCAGGGGCGCCCCGCCCTCGTCGTCGGTCACGGGAACCGTGCGGCGCCCCGCGTCGTCGGCGGAACGCAGCTCCTTCAGGACCGTCGGTTCGATGGCACGTGCGAGATGAGTCGTCATGCTCCCAGCCTCACCCGCGCACGGCCCGGCCACCGGCGGTAAACGGACATCGCGCTGTGGACGCGTCCCATGGAAGGATGACCGAACCCACACATATCGAGGAGATGACCGCGTGCCTGGCACAAACCTGACTCGCGAAGAGGCGCAGCAGCGGGCGAAGCTGCTGACCGTTGACTCGTACGAGATCGATCTCGACCTCTCCGGCGCGCAGGAGGGCGGCACCTACCGGTCCGTGACCACGGTGCGCTTCGACGTCGCGGAGAACGGCGCCGACTCCTTCATCGACCTCGTGGCACCTGCCGTCCACGAGGTGACCCTCAACGGCGACTCGCTCGACCCGGACCAGGTGTTCAAGGACTCCCGGATCGCCCTGCCGGGCCTGCTTGACGGCCCCAACGTCCTGCGGGTCGTCGCCGACTGCGCGTACACCAACACCGGCGAGGGCCTGCACCGCTTCGTCGACCCCGTCGACCAGCAGGCGTACCTGTACACCCAGTTCGAGGTGCCCGACGCCCGGCGCGTCTTCGCCTCCTTCGAGCAGCCCGATCTGAAGGCCACCTTCCAGTTCACCGTGAGGGCGCCCGAGGGCTGGACGGTCATCTCCAACTCGCCCACCCCGGAGCCCCAGGACAACGTCTGGTCCTTCGAGCCGACGCCGCGCATCTCGACGTACATCACGGCGCTCATCGTCGGCCCGTACCACTCCGTGCACAGCGTGTACGAGAAGGACGGCCAGTCGGTCCCGCTCGGCATCTACTGCCGTCCCTCGCTCGCCGAGTTCCTCGACTCGGACGCCATCTTCGAGGTCACCCGGCAGGGCTTCGACTGGTTCCAGGAGAAGTTCGACTACGCGTACCCGTTCAAGAAGTACGACCAGCTGTTCGTGCCGGAGTTCAACGCGGGCGCGATGGAGAACGCCGGCGCGGTGACCATCCGCGACCAGTACGTGTTCCGCTCGAAGGTGACGGACGCGGCGTACCTGGGCCGGGCCGAGACCATCCTGCACGAGCTGGCCCACATGTGGTTCGGCGACCTGGTCACCATGGAGTGGTGGAACGACCTGTGGCTGAACGAGTCGTTCGCCACCTACACCTCCATCGCCTGCCAGGCGCACGCCCCGGGGACGCGCTGGCCGCACGCGTGGACGACGTTCGCGAACCAGATGAAGACATGGGCGTACCGCCAGGACCAGCTGCCGTCCACGCACCCGATCATGGCGGAGATCCGCGACCTGGACGACGTCCTGGTCAACTTCGACGGCATCACCTACGCCAAGGGCGCCTCCGTCCTCAAGCAGCTCGTGTCGTACGTCGGCCAGGACGAGTTCTTCCAGGGCGTCCAGGCGTACTTCAAGCGGCACGCGTTCGGCAACACACGCCTGAGCGACCTGCTGGGCGCCCTGGAGGAGACCTCCGGCCGTGACCTGAAGACCTGGTCGAAGCTGTGGCTGGAGACGGCGGGCATCAACATCCTGCGTCCCGTGATCGAGACGGATGCCGACGGTGTGATCACGTCCTTCGCGATCCGCCAGGAGGCCCCGGCGCTGCCGGCCGGCGCGAAGGGCGAGCCGACGCTGCGTCCGCACCGGATCGCCGTCGGCCTCTACAACCTGGACGACGCGACCGGCAAGCTGCTGCGCGACGAGCGCATCGAGTTGGACGTGGACGGCGAACTGACCGCCGTGGCGCAGCTCGTGGGCAAGCGCCGCCCTGACGTGATCCTCCTCAACGACGACGACCTGTCGTACGCGAAGGTCCGGCTGGACGAGCAGTCGCTGGCGTTCGTGACCGAGCACCTCGGCGACTTCGACGCCTCCCTCCCGCGGGCCCTGTGCTGGGCCTCGTCCTGGGACATGACCCGCGACGCCGAACTCGCCACCCGCGACTACCTCTCCCTGGTCCTGTCGGGCATCGGCAAGGAGTCCGACATCGGCGTCGTGCAGTCGCTGCAGCGCCAGGTGAAGCTGGCGATCGAGCTGTACGCCGCCCCGGCGACCCGCGAGGCCCTGCTGACCCGCTGGACCGACGCCACGCTGGCCCATCTGCGTGCGGCGGAGCCGGGCAGTGACCATCAGCTGGCGTGGGCGCGGGCGTTCGCGGCGGCGGCCCGCACGCCTGAGCAGCTCGATCTGCTGGAGGGGCTGCTGGACGGCTCCCAGTCGATCGAGGGCCTGGCCGTCGACACGGAGCTGCGCTGGGCGTTCGTGCAGCGCCTCGCGGCGGTGGGCCGCTACGACGAGACCGAGATCGCGGGCGAGTACGAGCGGGACAAGACCGCGGCCGGCGAGCGTCACGCCGCCACGGCCCGCGCGGGCCGCCCGACCGCCGAGGCCAAGGACGAGGCCTGGTCGTCGGTCATCGACTCCGACAAGCTGCCGAACGCCGTCCAGGAAGCGGTGATCTCCGGCTTCGTCCAGACCGACCAGCGCGAACTGCTCGCCGCCTACACCGACAAGTTCTTCGAGGTGGTCAAGGGCATCTGGGACTCCCGCTCCCACGAGATC
This sequence comes from Streptomyces sp. NPDC111802, assembly GCF_055634335.1. Classification (NCBI taxonomy): domain Bacteria; kingdom Bacillati; phylum Actinomycetota; class Actinomycetes; order Kitasatosporales; family Streptomycetaceae; genus Streptomyces; species Streptomyces sp. NPDC111802. Next base: position 100,469 of record NZ_JBVKCZ010000018.1, read on the forward strand.
GCCCAGCAGATCGCGGTCGGCCTCTACCCGGCACTCCAGATCTCCGAGGACACGCTCCGCAAGACGGACGACTGGCTGACCTCGGCGCAGCCGAACGCGGCGCTGCGACGCCTGGTCTCGGAGTCCCGGGCGGGCGTGGAGCGCGCGCTCAGGGCACAGGAGGCGGATGCGGCGGCGGGGCAGTAGCCGTCGTAGGACGTGAGTAGTGGGGGGGCGCCCCGGTGCGGTCTGCACCGGGCGCCCTCTTTCCGTACCTGGCCTGCGGGACGGGTGCTCGCGCCCCCGGCCGGTCTCAGCGCCGGTCGCCGTCAGGCGAGCCCGGCAGCGACGCCCTCCAAAGCCGACAGCACCCTCCCCACCGCGGCCCCGCCCTCGCGATGGTGGCGACGGCGGCAAACGCGATCCCGAGGGCGGCTGCCTTCGGGATCGGGGTGGTGCGGGGTGCGGTCCTTTCGAGGACGACGGTCACTCAGGTCCCTTCGCTGGTCGGTGATCTCGGTGGATCCACCGTCGCAGCGGCACACCTGTCACGTCCATCGAATCTTTTCGACCATTCCCTTCAGAAGAACTGAAAGGTGCGTTCCCCGTCAGGAGAGCTGAAAGGTGAGGGCCGTCTCGATCGCCGCCGCGTCCGCGTCGTCCGCCGCCCACGCCACGTATCCGTCGGGCCGCACCAGCAGGGCCGTACGGCGGTCGCTCGCCCAGCGCTCCACGGTCAGCCAGTCCTCACCGGCACCCTCGCGCCCCGCCGCCTCCAGCGCCTTCGGCGTGATCAGTACGAACCGTCCGCCGCGCAGCGCCTCGTACAGGCGCCGTCCGCTCTCCAGAGCCACGTCCGGGACGCGCGTGCCGACGAGGCGGTGGGAGCCGCCCGGAGCCGGGTACTTGTAGCCGATGCCCGAGATCTGGGCCAGGGCCTTGGTCCGGGCGGGCCGGGCCGCGTTGACGAGGGCCGAGACCAGGCCGCGCACGGCGCGCAGTGCCGGGTTCTGTGCCCGGGCCAGCCGGACCAGCCCGCCGCTGCTGCGCAGTACCGACCTGCCGACCGGGTGGCGCTCGGCCTGGTAGCTGTCGAGGAGGCCCTCGGGCGCCCGGCCCTTGAGGACCGCTGCGAGCTTCCAGCCGAGGTTGGCCGCGTCCTGGAGGCCGGTGTTCATTCCCTGGCCGCCGGCCGGCGAGTGGACGTGCGCGGCGTCACCGGCCAGGAAGACCCGGCCGACCCGGTAGCGCGGCACCTGGCGCTCGTCGCTGTGGAACCGGGAGAGCCAGCGGGCGTCGTGCATACCGAAGTCGGTGCCCAGGGCGCGCCGGGTGACCTCCCTGACCTCGTCGAGGTCGAGCGGGGTGTCGTCGGGGACCTCGTGGTGGCGGTTCCAGCCCATGACGCGGTACCAGCCGTCGCCGAAGGAGGCGATCATCGCGAAGGCGTCGCCCGCGCCGTTGACGGTGAGCACGCTGTCGGGCCGCTCGGCGAGCCGGACGTCCGCGAGGAGCAGGGACCTGATGACGGCGACGCCGGGGAAGGGCAGTCCGAGGGCCTGGCGTACGGCGCTGCGGTGGCCGTCCGTGCCGACGACGTAGGCCGAGCGGTGGGTGACGACCGTCCCGTCCGGGCCGCGTACATCCAGGTCGACCCCGTCGTCGTCCTGCCGCAGGCCCACGACCTCGCTCTCGTGCCGGAACTCCACGCCGAGTTCCCGCGCCCGCCGCTCCAGCAGCCGCTCGACCTCGTACTGCGGGGTGATGAGCAGGAACGGGAAGCGCGACGGAAGCGTGCCGAGATCGAGGGAGAGGCGGCGGAACAGACGCAGCCGGGTGATGGTGCTGCCGGTGGCGATCAGCTCGTCGGCGATACCGCGGGCGTCGAGCTGCTCCAGGGTGCGGGCGTGCACGCCGAAGGCGCGGGAGAGGTTGCTGATCTCGCGGGGGCGCCGCTCGACGACGGTGACCGGGGTGCCGGCGGCGGCGAGGTCACCGGCCAGAAGGAGGCCGGTGGGGCCGGAGCCGACGATGGTCACGGAGTTGTTGGTGCCGGTGCCGTTCATGGAGGGCCTCCTGGGTGCCAACAGCTGTTCGCCAACACTTGTTGGCCAGCATTTGTTTGCCAACGCTTGTTGGTCAACGCTTGTTGGCAACCATAGGACGGCACACCACCGGAGTCAACAGTTGTTGGCCTACATGTGTTGACCTACGCTTGTGGGCATGAACCAGAGCAGCCCGAAGCCACCCGCACCGCCCGAACCGCCCGCCCCGCCCCGCCGCTCCGACGCCACGCGCACGGCGATCCTCGACGCGGCGCGCGAGCGCTTCGCTGCCGACGGGTACGAGCGCGCCACCATCCGCGCCATCGCCAAGCACGCGAACATCGATCCGTCGATGGTGATGCGCTACTACGGCAACAAGGAGGGCCTGTTCGCGGCGGCCGTCGCCATCGATCTGCGGCTGCCCGCCCCGGCGTCGGTGTCCCGCGAAGAGGCCGGCCGGGCGCTCGTGACGCACTTCCTGGACATGTGGGAGGAGAACGAGGTGCTCACGGCCCTGCTCCGGGTGGGCGCGACCAACCAGGCCGGGGCCGAGCGGATGCAGGGCGTCTTCGCGGACCAGCTGCTGCCGCTGGCCCGCCGGGTGTGCCCCGATCCCGAGCAGGCCCCGACCCGGGCCGCACTGGCGTCGTCCCAGCTGCTCGGGCTGGCGCTCACGCGCTACGTGCTGCGGTTTCCGCCGACGGTGGCACTGGCGCCCGAGGAGATCGTGGCCTGGATGGCGCCCACGGTGCAGCGGTATCTGACGGCGCCGTACCCGGAACGGGGATAGGTCGCCCGCCCATGGAAAACACGGAGGGCGCCGACAGAAAAACGCAGAGGGCACCGACCTCGGCGTACGTACGGCGGCGGATGCGCGTACGCACGACGGGGCAGGCGCCCTCGGAAAGCGCGCGGCAGGCTCGAAGAGCCGTGCGTCAGGCCTTCGCCTGAGCCTTGGTGCTGATGTTGGAGCTGGTCGTGTCCCGCTGCTTGTGTGACTTGTCCAGAACCATGACCAGACCCGCGATCACCAGAAAGATCACGGTCGGGGCAATGACGAACTGGGCCAGCGTCTCAATGACGCTCAGGCCCTGCCCGGGGTCGTCGCCGTCGTCACGCGCGAGCGCGAGCGCAGGGGACGACATGAGCAGCATCATCAGCGTCGTACCGGCGGCCAGGGCGCCGGCGCGCAGGGCGTTCTTCTTGTCCACGGGGCCAAAAGTACCGAACGCCGCCGAGGGCCGCGCGTCCGGGGGTGCCGTAGGCGCACCGGGCGGCCCGGACGCCGTGCGCGAACGGGCTAGCCCTGCCGGCCGGCCTCCCCCCGCAGCACCTCCACCAACGCCCGCACCCTCGGAGACTCCGCCAACTCCTCCAGCGTCACCGGCCTCCCCTCCGCGTCGGCGATCGGCAGCCGCCAGTTCGGGTACTGGTCCCAGGTCCCGGGCAGGTTCTGCGGCCGTCGGTCGCCCACGCCGTCCGGGAGCCAGACGCCGACCATCCGGGCCGGGGTGCGCAGCAGGAAGCGGTGGACGGCCTGGATCTCGGCCTCCTCCTCCGAGGCGCAGTGCCCGCCGTGCGTTCCCCGCAGCAGCTCCAGCCGGGACAGCAGCTCCAGCCACTCGCCGGTGTCCGCCGCCGCCTCCGCGCGCTCCTGCTCCAGAGGCCGGGTCAACAGGCCGAGGCCGTCGCGGAGTTCGACGTGTTCGCCGGTGAGGCGGGCCGCGGTAGGCGGCAGGTCGTGGGTGGTGGCGGTGGCGAGGCAGTCGGCGCGCCAGGACTGCGGCGGCAGCGGACGGCCGTCGCCGTCCCAGTCCCGCTCGAACCACAGCACCGAGGTGCCGAGCACGCCCCGCGAGCGCAGCCTCTCCCGCACCCCCGGCTCCACGGTGCCGAGATCCTCCCCGATCACCACCGCCCCGGCCAAGGAGGCCTCCAGCACCAGGATCGCGAGCATGGCCTCGGCGTCGTAGCGGACGTATGTCCCCTCCGTCGGCGGCTGCCCCTGCGGCACCCACCACAGTCGGAACAGCCCCATGACATGGTCGATGCGCAGGGCGCCGGCGTAGCGGAACAGCGCCCGCAGCAGTCGGCGGTACGGCTCGTACCCCGACTCGGCCAGCCGGTCCGGCCGCCAGGGCGGCAGCCCCCAGTCCTGGCCGCGCGCGTTGAACGCGTCCGGCGGGGCGCCCACCGACATCCCGGCCGCGAAGTACTCCTGCTGCGCCCAGGCGTCGGCGCCCTCGGGATGCACGCCGACCGCGAGGTCGTGCACGATCCCCACCGGCATCCCGGCCTCCCGGGCGACCCGCTGAGCGGCGGTCAGCTGGGTGTCGGTGAGCCAGGCGAGACGGCAGTGGAAGTCGACCCGGTCCATCAACTCGCGCCGCGCGTGGGCGGTTTCGGGCGACCGGGGATCCCGTAGCCCCTCCGGCCAGCGCCGCCAGTTGGAGCCGTGCACCTCGGCGAGCGCGCACCAGGTGGCGTGGTCCTCCAGGGCCTGTCCCTCCCGCGCGAGGAAGTCGGCGTAGGCGGCCCGCCGCCCCGGCCCGAGCGGAACCTCGCGCACCAGTTCCAGCGCTTCCCGCTTCGCCTCCCACACCGCGTCCCGGTCGATCAGCGCCCCCTTCTCCAGCACCGCTTCCCGCAGCCGCCCGGCCCGCTCCAGCAGCCCCCGCACGCGCTCGCGGTCCTCGACGTACACGAACTCGGGCACGTCCTCGACCCGCAGGTGCACGGGGTCGGGGAAGCGGCGGGACGACGGGCGGTAGGGGGACGGGTCGGTCGGGGCTCCGGGTACGGCCGCGTGCAGTGGGTTGACCTGGACGAATCCGGCGCCGAGCGCCCGGCCGGCCCAGTCGGCGAGTTCGGCGAGGTCACCGAGGTCGCCCATGCCCCAGGAGCGACGGGAGAGGAGTGAGTAGAGCTGGACCAGCAGACCGTAGGAGCGGCCGGGGGGTGCGGGCAGGCGGGGCGGGGCGACGACCAGGTGGCTGGTCGCCGTACGGCCGCCGGGGGTGGTCACCGTCAAACGGTGGACGCCCGGCGGCAGTTGGTCGGCGGCGGCGCGGGTCTCGCCCTGCTCGGTCTCGATGTGCAGCCGGGTGCCGGACGGCAGTGCGGCCAGCGCCTCGGGCTCGGCCCCGCTCCAGCACACCAACGTCGGCGGCAGCAGCCGTTCGGCCAGCTCCCGCTCCCGAGCGGCGAGCGCGGCACCGACGGCGGCGGGTGTGCTCGTGTCGACGCCGAGGGCGGTCAGGGCGCGGGTGAGTGCGGTCGCGGAGGCCGTGACCGTGCGGTCGGCGGACGGCTGGTAGGAGGTGGCCACGCCGTGCAGCTCGGCGAGCCGGGACAGGTCGTCGGAGGGGAGGCCTTCGGGGCCCTCCGGATCCTCGGCAGGGGCTTCGGCCGACCGCTGTCCTGTCATCTACGACCTCAGGGAGTCCATGTCCATGTCCATACCGATGTCCATACCCATGTCCCAGGTCGCTGCCTCACTCGTCAGCGGCGCGGCGTCGGCGAGCGGCGGCTCACTGGTGAGGGGCTCGGCGTCGGGGTGGGGAGGTTCGCTGGTGAGGGGGGTTTCGACGCAGGCGCCCTCGGCGCTGAAGACGCAGGCGTGCATCTCCGGCTCGATGGGCGCCTCAGGTTTGGAAAGGGCCGATGCTGTGGGCACGGGGCCTCCTCTTCGAGTACGGCATCACGGCTAACCGCAGCCCTACCCAGCGGGAGCGTCGGCAGACGTACGGATGGGAACAACGTGCGTGTCATCACATTCCGTTCCGCATATTTTCCGTCGCCGCGCCTTTGCAGAGGTCGATTCAGTCGTCACTATTCACTCAGTACATGTACTGAGTGCATAATGATCGGCATGAGCACCCGCCACATTCTGCTGGGCCTGCTCGCCACGGGGCCGAGCCATGGCTACGACCTCAAGCGGCGGCACGACGAACGCTTCCCGCAGGCCCGTCCGCTGGCCTACGGGCAGGTCTACACGACCTTGCAGCGGCTGGTCCGCGACGGGCTCGCCGAGGTCGACGGCATCGACTCGGACGGCGGGCCGGAACGGACCATGTACCGCTCGACGGACGACGGGACGCGCGAACTGGCCGAGTGGGCCGGGGAGATCGCGCCGCCGGCGCCGTTCGTGACGAACGAGATCTTCGCCAAGGTCGTCGTGTCGATCCTGTCCGGCGGTGACCCCGAGGCCTATCTACGGGCCCAGCGCGCCGCCCACATGGAGCGCATGCGGGAGCTCACGGCGGTCAAGACAGCGCCCGGCGCCGATCTCGCGACGGTGCTCTCGGCGGACTACGCCCTCAACCACCTCGACGCCGACCTCCGCTGGATGACGACCACGGCGGCCCGGCTCACCACCCTGACCGCGGAGGTCGACTCGGCATGAGCCTGACGGGCGCCGCGATCCTCGTCGCCCTCGCCCTCGTCCTGTCGGCGCTGGCCGTCGGCACCACCGAGTCGCTGGCCACCCGGCGCCGGGGGCTGGCCGCGCAGTTCGCCGCCGGGGTGCCGAGCGCGGTGCTGCGGCGGGCGCTGCTGCTGGAGACCGCGCTGCCGCTGGCACCCGCGGTCGCGGTGGCGGGCCTCGGCGGCATGACGATCGGCGCGTGGTACGCCGCGATCACCACGGAGCACACGACGCCGGACGTGCCGTACCTGACTCTGCTGGTCCCGGTCGCCGTCTACGCCGCCTGTCTGCTGGCCTCGGCCACGTCACTGCCGCTGCTGCGGCGGGCGCTGCGGCCGGCGGAGCTGCGGTACGTCTGAGCGGCCCGCGGCGCCTGCGGTACGGGTGAGCAGGGTGTACGGCCTGCTCGACACCCCGCTCGGGTGCCCGGGCAGCCGTCCGGCCCCGAGGGCACGGGGGATCCTCGGGGCCGGGTGGCGCACATGCCGTACGCCGGGTGTGCGAAGGCCCGGATCGTCAGGCGGAAATGCCGTCGATCCGGGCCATGGCGTCCTCCGCGCCGAACGGCTGCAAGTACGGCAGCCAGCGCGGGTCCCTGTGCCCGGTGCCGATGATGCGCCAGGCGAGACCGGTGGGTGGGGCAGGTTTGTGGCGCAGCCGCCAGCCGATTTCGAAGAGGTGTCGGTCGGCCTTCACGTGGTTGCAGCGGCGGCAGGACGCCACCACGTTGTCCCAGACGTGCTTGCCCCCGCGGCTGCGCGGAATGACATGGTCGACGCTGGTTGCGACGCCACCGCAGTACATGCACCGGCCCCCGTCGCGCGCGAAGAGCGCCCTGCGGGTAAGAGGAACGGGCCCCCGATAGGGAACCCGAACGAATCGCTTGAGCCGGACCACGCTGGGTGCGGGGACTGTGACGGTTGCGCTGTGCATGAAGGCGCCGGTCTCCTCGAGGCATACGGCCTTGTTCTCGAGGACGAGGACGAGCGCGCGGCGGAGCGGTACGACGCCGAGCGGCTCGTACGACGCGTTGAGGACCAGGACATGCGGCACGGATGCCTCCTTGGGCGTCGGCGGCGCGTGGCTCGCGCCGGGACGATCTGTAGTCAGTCTCCACTCTCACCTGGTGAAAGCGCCACCATGTCCCGGTAACGGGCCGGGAGTGTTTTCAACCACATCTGATTCATCCCCTGGGCGATGAACGGTTCATCCCTCCAGTTCATCCCCACGTGGGCACGATTCCTCCCTCGAACATCGCGACGACCCACACACGATGCCCCGATAGTGTGGTGGGCCTGCCCCGCCGGTGACCTTTTCGTGACCCTGACCGACCTTGACCGCCTACCGGTGGGGCGGGCCGCTGCACTGGAGGTACCTGCCGTGTCCCTGCCCGCCGTCCTACTGGCCGCCGGTTCGTCGCCGTCCCCGACACCCTCGGAGACGACGACCCCTGCGGTCCCCTCGCTCCAGGACGCCCACGAGAGCGCGACACAGGCCGCCAGCTGGGTCGAGCAGAACTGGTCGACCTGGCTCGCGATCAGCCTCAGGGTCCTGTTGATCCTGGTGATAGCGGCGGTGCTGAGAGTGGCCGTGCGGCGGGCGATCACCAAGCTCATAGACCGGATGAACCGCACCGCCCAGGCGGTGGACGGCACGGCTCTGGGCGGCCTGCTGGTCAATGTCGAGCGCCGTCGTCAGCGCTCGCAGGCGATCGGGTCGGTGCTGCGCTCGGTGGCCAGCTTCCTGATCATGGGCACGGCCGCGCTGATGGTCCTGGCCACCTTCGAGATCAACCTGGCTCCGCTGCTGGCCTCCGCCGGTGTCGCGGGTGTGGCGATCGGTTTCGGCGCCCGCAACCTGGTCACCGACTTCCTCTCCGGCGTCTTCATGATCCTGGAGGACCAGTACGGCGTCGGTGACTCGATCGACGCGGGCGTGGCCTCCGGCGAGGTCATCGAGGTCGGCCTGCGCGTGACCAAGCTGCGCGGCGACAACGGCGAGATCTGGTACGTCCGCAACGGCGAGGTCAAGCGCATCGGCAACCTCTCGCAGGGCTGGTCGACGGCCGGTGTGGACGTCACCGTCCGCTCCTCGGAGGACCTGGACAAGGTCCGCAGCGCCATCGGCGAGGTCGGCGAGAAGATGAGCAAGGAAGAGCCCTGGAACGAGCTCCTGTGGGGCCCGATCGAGGTGCTCGGTCTGGACAGTGTCCTGCTGGACTCGATGGTCGTGCGCGTCTCGGCCAAGACCATGCCGGGCAAGGCCCTCACGGTGGAACGCGAACTGCGCTGGCGCATCAAGCGCGCCTTCGACGCCGCGGACATCCCGATCGTCGGCCGCACCCCGCTGATGATCGACGAGGAGGCCACGACCGACCCGACGGCGGGCATGGCCGCCCCCTCGGCCTACGCCAGCACCACCTCGCCCCAGTCCCAGGCGGCCACGCCACTGACGCCACCGAGCGTGACGAAGTAGGCGAGCCTCAGTCGAGCCACCGCGGCCGGGCTTCGTACGCGCACAACCGGCGGTTGTGGTGGGGCCGCGCAGCGGTTGTTTGATCTGCCGCTCCTGGCTGGCTTGGATGCTCGGGTCGACGTCAGGCCGTCGCGCATGAGCAGGACGGCGCACGGCCGGGCGGTACGGAGCGGAGCAGAGGCGAGGCGAGCGGGGTCGTGGCGGGGGCGGGCGGGCGGTCGCTGGGGCGGCGGTTCGGGTGGCTGTGGGCGGCCTACGCGGTCAGCGCGTTCGGCACCTGGCTGGCCTTCGACGCGTTCTCACTGATCGCGGTCGTCGTGCTGCACGCCGGTGCGACCGAGGTGGCGCTGCTGTCGGCCTCGGGGCTCGCGGTGGGGGCGGCGCTGGCGCTGCCGCTCGGGGCGTGGGTGGAGTTCCGCCCGAAGCGGCCCGTGTTGGTCGCGGCGGATCTGGTCCGGTGCGCGGCGCTGCTCAGTCTCCCCGTCGCGTTCGCGCTGGACGCGCTCGACCTCGGTCAGCTGCTGGTGGTGTCGGTGGCAGTCGCCGCGGCGGACATCACGTTCAACGCGGCGAGCGGGGCGTATGTGAAGTCCCTCGTGCCGCCGGAGGACCTGCTGGTGGCCAACGGCCGCTTCGAGGCCACGATGTGGACGGCCACGGCGCTCGGCCCACCGCTCGGCGGGGCGGCGGTCGGGGTGTTCGGCCCGATGGCGACGGTGCTGGCGAACGCGGTCAGCTTCCTTCTGTCGGCGCTGGGGATCCGGGCGATCGAGGGGAAGGAAGGCCAACAGAACCCTGCTGACACACCCGCCGACACACCCTCGGGCTCACGGGCGAGCGGCCTGCGGGCGGCCGACCTCCGGGCGGGCTGGCGGCACATCCTCACCCACCCCACCCTGCGTCCGCTCTTCCTCAACACGGCCCTGGTCAACTCCCTGATCATGGCGCAAGCCCCCCTGCTCGCCGTCCTCATGCTCGGCCGACTCGGCTTCGCCCCCTGGCAGTACGGCCTCGCGTTCGCCGTGCCGTGCCTCGGCGGTCTGCTGGGCTCACGCCTGTCCCGGCGCCTGACCGCCCGGCACGGCCGGCACCGGATCCTGCTCGTCGCGGGCACCCTGCGCGCCTGCTGGCCCGTCGGCCTGGCCTTCGTCGGCCCGGGCACACCCGGCCTCGTCCTCGTCATGGCCGTCGAGTTCGGCCTGATCACCTGCGCGGGCGTCTTCACCCCGGTGCTCGCCACCCACCGCCTCGACCAGACCCCACCGGACCGGGTGACCCGCACCCTGTCGGCATGGACGATCACCGTCCGGATGACGACGGCGGCCATGACCGCGCTGTGGGGCCTGCTGGCGACGGCGGCCGGCCCGCGCGCCGCGATCGCCCTCGCCGGGCTCCTGCTGCTGGCGACGCCGCTCCTGCTCCCGTGGCACGAGCACGCAACGCGGGTCGACGCCCTCAAGTAACGACTCTGTTGCCTGCCGGCCTTCTCTTGACGTCACCTTCTCGCCGGGCTTACGTTCCTCCGCAGCGAATAGGAAACTTTCCTAACAACTCACTTCCAACCACTTTCCCAACAACTTTCCCGACGACTTTCCCAACGGTGATCGACAGAGGTGCCTGGATGGACTTCGGTCGTAGATCACTGAGAAGCTGGTCAGCTGAGAGGCAGGTGTCGATTCATGGCAGGAACCGCCGGTACGCCGGGCACCCCGCGCGTCCTGCGCGCCATGAACGACCGTGCCGCCCTGGACCTCCTCCTGGAGCACGGGCCGCTGTCCCGCACGCGGATCGGCAAGCTCACCGGCCTGTCCAAGCCGACCGCCTCCCAGCTGCTGGCCCGCCTGGAGGCCGCCGGCCTCGTCCTGGCGACCGGCACGACGGAGGGCCGCCCCGGCCCCAACGCCCAGCTGTACGAGGTCAATCCGACCGCCGCGTACGCCGCCGGGCTCGACGTCACCCCCGAGCGCATCCTCGCCGCCGTCTCCGACATCACGGGCCGCACGGTCGGGTCGTACGAACTGCCCACCCCCGGCAGACGCCCGTCCCAGCCCGTCGTCCGGCAGGTCACCGACGCCCTGGACGGCGCGGTGAAGGCGGCGGGCCTGGCCCGCGACGACGTCCACCGACTCGTCATCGGCACCCCCGGCGCCTTCGACCCCAACACGGGCCGGCTGCGCTACGCCTCCCACCTCCCCGGCTGGCACACCCCCGCGCTGCTCGACGAACTCGCCGCCGCCCTGCCTATGCCGGTCGAGTACGAGAACGACGTCAACCTCGTGGCGGTGGCCGAGCAGCGGCTCGGCGCGGCCCGCGGCCACGAGGACTTCGTGCTGCTGTGGAACGAGGGCGGCCTGGGTGCCGCCCTGGTCCTCGGCGGCCGGCTGCACCGCGGCTGGACCGGCGGCGCGGGCGAGGTAGGTTTCCTGCCGGTTCCGGGCACGCCCCTGGTCCGGCAGGTCAGGAAAGCCAACAGTGGTGGCTATCAGGAGCTGGCCGGCTCCCAGGCCATCCCCCGGCTGGCACGCCAGATCGGCATGACGAGCATCCCGTCGACGCCGTACGCCGAGGCCGCCGCCACCCTTGTCGCACGGGCCGCCGCCGAGGACACCGTCCTGCACCGGCTGCTCCTGCAGACCTACGCGACCCGGCTGGCCACCGGTCTGGCCTCGCTGGTCTCCGTCCTCGACCCCGAACTGGTCGTCCTCAGCGGCGCTTCCCTCACCAACGGCGGTGAGGTGCTGCGCGCCCTGGTCCAGGCCGAGTTGGAGGAACTGGCCGCGTCCCGGCCCCGGCTCGTGGTCGGCGACGTCCGTGAACACCCCGTGCTGCGGGGCGCGCTGGAGAGCGCGCTCGCGACGACACGCGACGAGGTCTTCAACACCTCAGGCTGACCGCCCGCCCCGCCGACTCATCTCCTCACCCACACCTCAGCTCACCCCCCCCCCGCCTTCCCTTCACCCACCCCGTCCCGCCCCTGGGAGACCTCGCCATGCCCGGAAAGTCCTGGAAAGTCATACCCTCAGCATCCCGCAAGACCGCTGCCGCACTCGCCGCCTCCGCCTCCCTGGCCCTGCTCGCCACGGCCTGTACGGGCCAGTCGGAGTCCGCTGCCGACGACGACCCCAACGCCAGCACGACGATCACCTTCTGGCACGGCTGGAGCGCGCCCGCCGAGGTCAAGGCGATCCAGGAGAACGTCGACCGCTTCGAGCAGGCCCACCCGAACATCACCGTGAAGGTCGTCGGCAACATCAACGACGACAAGCTCAACCAGGCGCTGCGCGCGGGCGGTTCGAACGGACCGGACGTGGTGTCGTCGTTCACGACCTCCAACGTCGGCAAGTTCTGCTCCTCCGGCGCCTTCCTCGACCTGAAGCCCTTCATCGAGAAGTCGAAGCTCGATCTCGAGAAGATCGTCCCGAAGCCGATGCTGGACTACACCCAGTTCGAGGGCACCCGCTGCGCGCTGCCGCTGCTGGGCGACGCCTACGGCCTCTACTACAACAAGGACGCCTTCGAGAAGGCGGGCATCAAGTCGCCGCCGAAGACCTGGTCGGAGTTCGCGAAGGACGCCAAGAAGCTGACGAAGACCGAGGGCGACAGCTACGAGCAGCTCGGCTTCATGCCGACGTACCACGGCTACGAGACGGTCGTGGACCACTACATGTCCCAGTGGGACCACGCCTACTTCGACAAGGACGGCAAGTCCAACATCGCCAAGGACCCGGCCTTCGCCGAGATGTTCACGTACCAGAAGAAGCTCATCGACGACCTCGGCGGCTTCGCGAAGCTGGAGAAGTACCGCAACACCTTCGGTGACGAGTGGGGCGCCAAGCACCCGTTCCAGACCGGCCAGGTGGCCATGCAGCTCGACGGCGAGTGGCGGCTCGGGATGGCGAAGGACGCCGGCGTCGACTTCGAGATCGGCACCGCCCCGATGCCCGTCGCCGACGACGAGGCCGACGAGTACGGCAAGGGATTCCTCTCCGGCACGATCATCGGCATAGCCCCGCAGAGCGAGAAGCAGAACGCCGCCTGGGAACTGGTGAAGTACCTGACCACCGACACCGAGGCCGTCGTCTCCTTCGCCAACGCCATCCACAACGTGCCCTCCACGTTCGCCGCCCTGAAGTCGCCCGACCTGACGGTGGACCCCGGCTTCAAGACGTTCCTGGACATCGCCCAGAACCCGAAGTCGAACACCCCGCCGGCCTCCGTCAACGGCTCCACGTACCAGACGACGCTGCAGGACTTCGGCTACCAGTACGAGTCCGGCAAGGTGAAGGACCTCGAGGCCGGCCTGGAGAAGACGGCCGAGCAGATCGACACCGACATCGAGCAGGCGAAGTAGCGCGCCCGATGTCCACGCACACTCTCCGCGCGAAGCGCCGCAGGTCGGCGCTTCGAACGGTGGCCTTCCTGTCACCGTGGCTCATCGGTTTCGGCGTCTTCTTCGCCTATCCACTGGTGTCCACCGTGTACTTCTCGTTCATGAAGTACGACGGCTTCGGCACACCGGCCTTCCGCGGCCTGGGCAACTGGGCCTACGTCTTCAACGACTACCCGCTGTTCTGGCCGGCGCTGCGCAACACGCTCTGGCTGGTGCTGGTGATGGTGACCTGCCGGGTGGTGTTCGGCCTCGGCATCGGTCTGCTCATCACGAAGATCAAGACCGGCACGGGCATCTTCCGCACCCTCTTCTACCTGCCCTACCTCGCCCCACCGGTCGCCGCGACCCTGGCCTTCGTCTTCCTCCTCAACCCCGGTACCGGACCGGTGAACTCGGTCCTGGACAGCCTGGGGCTGCCGACCCCCGGCTGGTTCACGGACCCCGCCTGGTCCAAGCCGGCCCTCACCGCGCTCGCGCTGTGGGGCGTGGGCGACCTCATGGTCATCTTCATGGCCGCGCTGCTCGACGTACCGAAGGAGCAGTACGAGGCGGCGGAGCTGGACGGCACGTCGGCCTGGCAGCGGTTCCGGTACGTCACCCTGCCGAACATCTCGCCGATCGTGATGTTCGCCGTCGTCACGGGCGTGATCCAGACGATGCAGTACTACACACAGCCCCTGGTGGCCGGGAAGGTCGCCTCCGGCATCATCGGCGGCTCCGGCCAGCAGTTCGAGCCCGGCTACCCGGACAAGTCCACGCTGACCCTCCCCCAGCTCGTCTACAACCTCGGCTTCCAGCGCTTCGACTACGGCTCGGCCTGTGTGGTCGCGCTCGTACTGTTCGCCCTCGCCATGGCGTTCACCGCGCTGCTGATGCGGCGCCGGGGCGGACTGATCCAGGCAGGTGACTGACCATGACCCAAGTGCTGGACAAGCCGGTGCGGTTGAACACCCCGGCCACCGCCGAGCGCACGGCCCGCCGCAGGGCGCTCCTGGAATGGATAGCGGTCCACTCCCTCGGTATCGCGGCGGCGCTCTTCTTCACCCTGCCCTTCGTGTTCGTCGTCCTGACCTCGCTGATGAGCGACCAGCAGGCGCTCACCCGGGACCTGGTCCCGGACACCTGGGAATGGAGCAACTACACCAAGGTCTTCGACACACCCGGCTTTCTGACCTGGTGGAAGAACACGCTGATCTACGCGGGCCTCGGCACCGTCCTCACGGTCGTGTCGTCCGTCCCCGTGGCCTACGCGCTCGCCAAGTTCCGCTTCCGCGGCCGGAACCTGTCCCTGATGCTGGTCATCTCGATGATGATGCTGCCGCCCCAGGTGGTCATCATCCCGATGTACCTGTTCTGGGCGAAGCAGCTGGACCTCTCGGGCACCCTCTGGCCCCTGATCATCCCCATGGCGTTCGGGGACGCGTTCTCGATCTTCCTCCTCCGCCAGTTCCTCACGACCATCCCGAACGAGTACCTGGACGCGGCAAGGGTCGACGGCTGCGGTGAACTCCGCACACTCCTGCGGGTGGTCCTTCCCATGGCGAAACCGGGCATAGCCGCTGTGGCCCTGTTCCAGTTCTTCTACGCGTGGAACGACTACTTCGGCCCCCAGATCTACGCGTCCGAGAACCCGGGCGCCTGGACGCTCTCCTACGGCCTGGAGTCGTTCAAGGGCGCGCACCACACCGACTGGAACCTGACGATGGCCGCGACCGTACTGGTGATGGCCCCGGTGATCGTCGTGTTCTTCTTCGCCCAGAAGGCGTTCGTAGAGGGCGTCACACTAACCGGAGTAAAGGGTTGAACGACCTATGAAACTCACCGTGGTCGGCGGCGGCTCGACCTACACCCCCGAACTCGTCGACGGCTTCGCCCGCCTCCGGGACACGCTCCCCATAGCGGAACTGGTCCTGATGGACCCGGCGACGGACCGCCTGGAACTGATCGGTGCCCTGGCCCGCCGTATCTTCACCCGCCAGGCCCACAACGGCACGATCACCACCACCACGGACCTGGACGAGGCCGTGGACGGCGCCGACGCGGTCCTCCTCCAGCTCCGGGTGGGCGGCCAGGCGGCCCGCCAAAAGGACGAGACCTGGCCCCTGGAATGCGGCTGCGTGGGCCAGGAGACGACGGGCGCCGGCGGCCTGGCGAAGGCCCTGCGCACGGTCCCGATCGTCCTCGACATCGCGGACCGCGTCCGCCGCGCCAACCCCACCGCCTGGATCATCGACTTCACCAACCCGGTCGGCATCGTGACCCGCGCGCTGCTCCAGGAGGGCCACAAGGCGGTCGGCCTGTGCAACGTGGCGATCGGCTTCCAGCGCAAGTTCGCGGCGATGCTCGGCGTGTCCGCCTCCGACGTCCACCTCGACCACGTGGGCCTCAACCACCTCACCTGGGAGACCGCCGTACGCCTGGGCGGCCCCGAGGGCGAGGACGTCCTGCCGAAGCTCCTGACCGACCACGGCGACACGATCGCCGCGGACCTGCACCTCCCGCGCGTCCTCCTGGACCGGCTTGCGGTGGTCCCCTCCTACTACCTGCGCTACTACTACGCGCACGACGAGGTGGTACGGGAGCTGCGGACCAAACCGTCCCGCGCCGCGGAAGTGGCCGAAATGGAAAGAAAGTTGCTCACCCTCTACGCCGACCCGTCCCTCGACGAGAAGCCGGAGTTGCTCTCCAAACGAGGCGGCGCGTACTACTCGGAGGCGGCGGTGGACCTGGCGGCGGCCCTGCTGAGCGGCGCGGGCAGCCCCTACCAGGTGGTCAACACGTACAACAGGGGCACGCTCCCCTTCCTCCCCGACGACGCGGTGATCGAGGTACAGGCAGCGGTGGGCCGACAGGGCCCCGTCCCGCTCTCGGTCCCCACCACGGACCCGCTCTACGCGGGCCTGATGGCCCAGGTGACGGCCTACGAGGACCTGGCGCTGGACGCGGCCCTGCGCGGCGGCCGCAACCGGGTCTTCAAGACACTGCTCTCCCACCCCCTCGTCGGCCAGTACGAGTACGCGGAGCAGCTCACCGACCGACTGATCGCACACAACCGGGAGCATCTCGCGTGGGCATGACCGCACGTGTCCTCGCCGTAGACGCGGGCAACAGCAAGACCGACGTGGCGGTGGTGGCGGCCGACGGAACCGTCCTGGCCGCCGCCCGCGGCGGAGGGTTCCGGCCCCCGGCGGTGGGCGTGGAGCAGGCGATGGACACCCTCGCCAAGGCCGTGGAACAAGCCCTCACGACCGCAGGCGTGACGTCCGTCGACCATGTCTCGGCCTGCCTGGCGAACGCCGACTTCCCGGTGGAGGAGGAGACCCTGGCGGCCGCGCTGCGCGCACGCGCGTGGGGCACGAGCGTCGAGGTCCGCAACGACACCTTCGCGATCCTCCGGGCGGGTGTGACGGAGCCCCGCGGTGTGGCCGTCGTCTGCGGCGCCGGCATCAACTGCGTGGGCATGCGCCCCGACGGCCGCACGGCCCGCTTCCCGGCCCTCGGCCGTGTCTCCGGTGACTGGGGTGGTGGCTGGGGCCTGGCGGAAGAGGCCATGTGGCACGCGGCCCGAGCGGAGGACGGCCGAGGCGCGCCCACGTCCCTCTCCCGAACCCTTCCCGCCCACTTCGGCCTCCCCACGATGTACGCCCTCATCGAGGCCCTCCACCTGGAGCACATCGAGGAGATCCGCCGCCATGAGCTGACGCCGGTCCTCTTCACCACCGCGGCTGCCGGCGACCCGATCGCCCGCGGAATCGTGGACCGCCTGGCCGACGAGGTGGTCACGATGGCGACGGTCGCCCTGACCCGCCTCGGCCTACTGGAGGAGGAGACACCTGTCCTGCTGGGCGGCGGTGTACTGGCGGCCCGCCACCCCCAACTGATCGACGGAATCCGGGACCTGCTGTCCTCGCGCGCCCCCAAAGCGGTGCCGACCGTGGTCACGGCGAGTCCGGTGCTGGGGGCGGCGTTGCTGGGGCTGGACGCGGTGGGGGCGCACATGGACGTACACACACGCCTCCGCCAACACTTCGAGCCCTGACCGGAGTTTCTCGCCCCCGCCGCCCCTACCCGTCCCATCCCCAGGGGCTCCGCCCCTTCGACCCCACCAGGGGGCTCCGCCCCCTGGACCCCCAATCGGCCCCGAAAGGGCCTCGTCCTCAAACGCCGGACGGGCTGGATGATGCGCACCGGCGTCGAGGAGGAGGCGTACCCCCACCGGCCGGCAGTCGCGTACGGCGGCAAGGGGACGTGCCGGGGGGTGTCCGCCCGCAGCGGCGGGCGTCAACAAACGCCATCCACCCTGCCAACAGCAACCGCCCGACCGAGGACGGACACCCCCCGGCACGACCCCGACCCACCCACCAACCGTTGGCGCTACGCGCACCCCCACCCCACCCCCACAGGCCGCCGCAGGCATCCCCACCCTCGAACCTGGAACCGAACCGATTCCCCCGGCGTATACATGGGCAGGGGGTGGTGCGGGGCGTGTTCCGGTGCGCTGAGCCTGATGTCCGCGCTGCGATCCGATCAAGATCCAGCGAAGGCCGGTGCGGATGTCAGTCCCGGCAGCGATACTTGGCGCGACGGATGACCACGGGGGAGGTCAGCAGTGACACAGACGCCGAAGAGCAGTGCGCCACCACCACCGGGCGCCGGCACGCCCACCATGCCGTCCGTACCTCCCCAGGCCGCCAGCCGGAGCACCGCACCCGCACCCACACCCGCACCGCCCACACCCGGC
Organism: Streptomyces sp. NPDC111802; assembly: GCF_055634335.1. Lineage (NCBI taxonomy): Bacteria > Bacillati > Actinomycetota > Actinomycetes > Kitasatosporales > Streptomycetaceae > Streptomyces > Streptomyces sp. NPDC111802. The sequence continues at coordinate 118,525 of NZ_JBVKCZ010000018.1, forward strand.
ACGGAGCCGCGCCGCACCGCCTTCGCCGAGGGCCTCGACCAACTCCGCGCGGCCGCCACCACCGAACCAGGCCGCCTACGCATCATCGGCGCCCTGCTCGCCCTCCTCGTCATCGCCTTCGGCGCCATCGCCGCCTGGCAGATGACCGAGCGAGCGACCGCGGCCGACGACGTCCTCAACCGCAGCCAGCCCCTCACCTCCGACGCGGCCGACATCTACCGTTCCCTGGCGGACGCCAACACCGCCGCAGCCAGCGGCTACCTCGCCGGCCTGCAGGAGAAGCCCGCCATGCGCGAGGGCTACGAGACGGACATCCGCACCGCCGCCGCCAAACTCGTCACCGCGGCCGCCAACTCCGAACCGGGCTCCACCTCGGCGAACACGATCGCCGAACTCAGCAGACTGCTCCCGGAGTACAAGGGCCTGGTCGAAACGGCGAGGGCGAACAACCGCCAGGGCTACCCCGTGGGCGGCGCCTACCTGCGCGCGGCGAACGAGATGATGCAGCAACGGATGCTGCCGGCCGCCCAGAAGCTCCACCAGACGGAGAACCAACGCCTGCGCGACGACTACGCGGACGCGAAGTCCTTCCCCTGGGCCGCCGCAGGACTCGGCGTCCTCGCCCTGGCCGCCCTCGCCTGGGCCCAACACCGCAACTACCAGCGCACGAACAGGGTCCTGAACCACGGCCTGGTCACCGCGACGGCCGCCTCCACAGTGGTCCTGCTCTGGCTCACCGTCGGCCACGTCATCGCCCGCGCCGACCTGAACGACTCCTACGACCACGGCGTCCGCTCCCTGAACGTCCTGCACGAGGCCCGCATCGCCTCCCTCACCGCCCGTAGCGACGAGAACCTCACCCTGGTCCGAAGGGGCGCGGACACCAAGAGCCTCGCCGACGGCACGGTCGTGGACGCGTACGAGTGGGGCTACGACAAGGAGATCGACGAACTCGGCAAGACGCTCACCCGAGCCGAGGACCTCGCCGACGACACGGCGGGACTAAAGCCCGTACAGGACGCCAACGGTTTCATGAAGGTCTGGAAGGACCGCCACAGCGCAGCCCGCGACGACAACAACTCGGGCAACTACCAGGCCGCCCGCGACCGCGTCATCGGCGCCGCGAAGGAGCCGACGAGCGTGTGCTTCGACAACGTCGACAAGGCCCTGGCGACGGCGCTCACCCATGAGCAGAACGAGTTCCGGCAGGCCGCGAGCGACGGCCGTGACTCGCTGACCGGCCTCCCGACCGGCGCCGCGGTCCTCGCGGTCCTGGCCGCGGCCGGCGCGGTCCTCGGCATCGGCCGCAGGCTGTCGGAGTACCGGTGAGAGGGGGCACGACGATGAACGCACGCGGCACGACGCCGAAGACGCACGGCACGCCACCGAGCGGAGCCACCCCCTGGCGGCGCCTGCGCGCCGGCCTGCGCGGCTGGGGCGGCGTCGGAGGGATGGCCGTCCTGTGCGCCCTGGCCCTGGCCTTCGCGCTGCTGCTGCCCCTGTCCCAGCAGCACGGCGGCGACGGCGCCGAGCCCGCCGGCCAGGGCGTCGCCCACAGCAGCCCGGCCAAGGCCGAGGAGTGCGAGAACCCGCAGGACCAGAGCCTGTCCCCGTCCGGCGGCAACGGCGACACCCCTTCCCTGGACGCCATCAAGGACCGCAAGGACCGCCGCCTGATCGTCGGCGTCGACACCAACAGCTACCGCTGGGGCTACCTCGACCCGAACAACCCCTCCGGTGAGCTGGAGGGCTTCGACATCGACCTGGTCCACCGGATCGCCGAGGACATCCTCGGCGACCGTGACGCCGTGCAGTTCAAGGCGATCCCGACCAGCCGCCGGATCGAGGCCATCCAGAAGGGCGAGGTCGACATGGTGGTCCGCACCATGACGATCAACTGCGACCGGATCGAGCAAGTCGCCTTCTCCGCCCCGTACTTCGTCACCGGCCAGCAGGTCCTGGCCGCCAAGACCTCGACGATCACCGGGTTCGACAAGACCCTGGCCGAGCGGAAGGTGTGCTCGGCGGAGGGCTCCACCGCGTACGACAACCTGGCGGAGGGCAGGAAGTCCGGCGACCTCCCCGACTCCACCGACATCAGCACCACCGTGCCCAACCAGCTCGACTGTCTGGTGAAGTTGCAGCTCGGCGAGGTCGACGCGGTCGTGACCGACGGCGCGCTCGCCGCCAGTCAGGCCGCGCAGGACCCGACGGTCGAACTGAAGGGTGGCCTGTTCACCGACGAGTACTACGGCGTGGCGATGAAGTCGGGCTCGGACGATCTGGTACGCCAGGTCAACCGGACCTTGGAGAACTACGTCAAGGACGGCGGCTGGAAGGCGTCGTACGAGAAGTGGCTGCACCCGACCATGGACCAGGGCGACAAGAAGTCGGTGTCGGCGACCCCTCCCGAAGCCCGCTACAAGTGACGGACCATCGACGGACGGGTGTTACGACAACACAGGACAGACCGCCATACGCGACCACAGACCACAACGGACCGCAACGAACCACAACGCAGCGAGAGGTGATCGATGGGCGTCACGGACCCCGCCGGGCCGGTGATGGACCGGGACGAGGTGGACCGTGCGCTGGCGCGGCTCGGCGCGGAGCACGAGGCGATCGAGACCTCCCTCCTCGCCCTCCAGGACCACGCGGGCCGCAGACTTCTCGAGGGCGCCGAGCTCACGGGCGTCACCAAGGACCGCTGGACGGCCGCGGAGGCGTCGATCACGCTGCTGTGGGCGTACTTCGACGCGTACACGGACGCGTTGCGCTCCGCACGTGACATCCGCTCCCGTCGCCGCTGGTCCAGCCGTGACGACCTGGTGGAGCTGACGGAGCTGCTGCGCGGCGAGTCCGTGACGGTGGCCGGAAGCGCCGCGGCGGCCGCCAACGCCACGACCCTGCAAGGCGGTTCGAGCAAGCTCAGCGAACAGTTCTCGCTGGTCACCCTGGTGGACCGGATGAACGAGCTGTACGCGACCTCGCTCGACATGGTCGTCGCCGCCGACGCGGTCTGGTCGGCGCTGCCCGCCCGTATCGATTTACTCGCCGCGGAGCTGCAGCGCACCCGTCAACTCGCCCACTCCGTCGGAGTACGCCCCGGCGAGCACCCCTCGGGCGACGACCTGGAGCGCATCACGCGCACGCTCACCAGGCTGCGCGCGCAGGTGGTGTCCGACCCGCTCGCGTACTGGCTGCCCACGAAGGGAAGTTCGGCGCCGGGCGGCGGCAAGCCCGACACCACCGTGTACGACCGCGAGGCGCGCGCCCTGGAGGACGTACGCCGTGAGATCGACGCGGTACTGACGGTCCGTCAGGACGCCGAGCAGCGCCTGGTCAAGCTGCGTGACGTGCTCTCCCGCGCGGACCGTACGCTCGCCGAGGCCCGCACCGCGCGCGGCGAGGTGCTGGCGAAGATCGCCGCCACGGAGGTGCCGGTCGTCAGCGGCCCGCCGACCGTGCTCCAGGAGCAGCTGGCGACGGCCGCCGAGTACCGCAGACACGCCCAGTGGCACCGCCTCTCCCCGCTCCTTGAGTCCCTGGAGCAGAAGGCGGAGGACGAACTGCTGCGCGCCCGCGAGTCGTTGACCGCGGTCACCGCGCCGCTGGCGGTCCGCGCCGAGCTGCGCGGGCGCCTCGACGCGTACAAGGCGAAGGTCGCCCGGCACGGCTTCGCGGAGGACCCGTTCCTCATCGAGCGCTACGACGCGGCCCGCCGCATGCTGTGGAGCGCCCCCTGCGATCTGCGCGTCGCCGAACAGGCGGTCCTGCGCTACCAGCAGGCGGCGGCCGAACTGCTCGGCGGGGGCGGCCGCGTGCCGGGGCCGCGCGGGCCCGAGGACCGGAGGGGGCCGGGATCATGAGGGGCAGGGGGGAGTCGTCGTCATGAGTCAGGCACAGCAGAGCTGTCAGCGGCCGGACTGCGGCGGTACGTACGAGGACATGGGCGGCGGCGAGCTGTACTGCGACACCTGCGGTCTCGCCCCGGTCGTCTCGGCGTCCGGCATGGTCGGCTCGCCGCCCACCGGCGTGACGAGCGGCGGCAAGGATTCACGCGGCTCGGCGGGCAGCGGCAGCTCCCGCTCCACCAGCCGCGGCAGTTCGCGTACGTCGTCCCATTCGTCGAAGTCCCGGCGCTCGGTGTCGGGGCGGCTGTCGCGCTCGCTGTCGGGCCGTTCCACGGGCCGCTCGGTGTCGGTGCGCAGCTCCGGTTCGAGCGCCGGCTCCAGCGGGCGCGGCCGGCTCGGCGCCGGTCTGGTGCAGGTCCCGGACGTGCCGCGGCCCGATCCGCGCGCGATGGTGCTGGAGAATCCGGAGGTGCCCGAGCGCAAGCGGTTCTGCTCCCGCTCGGACTGCGGCGCACCGGTCGGCCGGGCCCGCGGCGAGCGGCCGGGCCGTACCGAGGGTTTCTGCACGAAGTGCGGGCACCCGTACTCGTTCGTCCCGAAGCTGAAGTCCGGCGACATCGTGCACGGCCAGTACGAGGTCGTGGGCTGTCTGGCGCACGGCGGCCTCGGCTGGATCTATCTGGCCGTGGACCGCGCGGTCTCCGACCGCTGGGTGGTGCTCAAGGGCCTGCTCGACACCGGCGACCAGGACGCGATGGCGGCGGCGATCTCCGAGCGGCGCTTCCTCGCGGAGATCGAGCACGCCAACATCGTGCGGATCTACAACTTCGTCGAGCACCTCGACAAGCGCACCGGCTCCCTCGACGGCTACATCGTGATGGAGTACGTCGGCGGCAAGTCCCTGAAGGAGATCGCGAACGACCGCCGCACGGAGACGGGCCGGCGCGATCCGCTGCCCGTCGAGCAGGCGTGCGCGTACGGCATCGAGGCCCTGGAGGCACTCGGCCATCTGCACGCCCGCAACCTGCTCTACTGCGACTTCAAGGTCGACAACGCCATCCAGACCGAGGACCAGCTCAAGCTGATCGACATGGGCGCGGTGCGCAGGATGGACGACGACGAGTCGGCCATCTACGGCACGGTGGGCTACCAGTCGCCGGAGGTCGCGGACGTCGGCCCGTCGGTCGCCTCCGACCTCTACACGGTCGCCCGCACCCTGGCCGTGCTGACCTTCGACTTCCAGGGCTATACGAACGTCTACGTCGACTCGCTGCCCGACCCCGACCACATCGAGGTCTTCCGCCAGTACGAGTCCTTCTACCGTCTGCTCGTGCGCGCCACCGACCCGGACCCGGCCCGCCGTTTCGCCTCGGCCCAGGAGATGTCGGAGCAGCTGACGGGTGTGCTGCGCGAGGTCGTGTCGTTGCAGTCGGGGCGGGCGCGGCCGTCGCTGTCGACGCTGTTCGGGCCCGAAGTGCGGGTGACGGACACGGAGTTGTTCCCGAAGCTGGACGGGGAGGTCTCGCGGTTGGGGGCACGCGTGGCGCCCGCCCGGAAGCAGCTCACCGCCCCCGGTCCCGCTGCCCTGGAGACCGGCACGGGCATCGTCAAACCCGTGGGCGCGCCCGCCGCCGCCCTCGCCCTGCCGGTCCCCCGCGTGGATCCCGCCGACCCCAACGCCGGTTTTCTCGCGGCGCTGATGACCACCGCGCCGGCCGAGCTGCTCGGCGCGGCGGCCGCCGCACCCGCGCCGTCGACGGAGACCCGGCTCAGGCAGGTGCGGGCCTGGCTGGAGAACGGCGACACGGCCACCGCGCACGAGGCGTTGCTGAAGCTGGAGGACGAGCGGCCGGACGACTGGCGGGTCGTCTGGTACCGCGGCGTGGCCGCGCTCGTCACCGGCGACCAGGAGGGCGCCGCGCTCGCCTTCGACGCGATCTACGACGCCTTCCCCGGCGAACCCGCCCCCAAGCTGGCCCTCGGCCTGTGCGCGGAGGTGCTGGGCCAGCTGGACAACGCCGCCGAGTACTACCGCCTCGTGTGGTCGACCGACCCGAGCTATGTCAGCGCCGCCTTCGGTCTGGCCCGCGTCCAGCTGGCGACCGGCGACCGCCGCGGCGCCGTGGGCACTCTGGAGTCGGTGCCGGAGAGCTCCATCCACTACACGGCCGCGCGGGTGGCGGCCGTCCGGGCCCGGCTGCGTCAACGCACGGCGGTCGCCGGTGACGTACCGTTTCTGGACGACCTGACCGCCGCCGCGGGGCAGGTGGAGGCGCTGGAGGCGTACGGCCTGGACCCGGCGCGCAGGGAGCAGTTGTCGGCGGAAGTCCTCGGCTGCGCGCTGGACTGGATACTCTCCGGGGGCCAGGGTTCCGCCCCTCCCGCCGCCGGAGGACGGACGCTGCTCGGCAGCGGCCTGGACGAGCGGGGACTGCGTTTCGGTCTGGAGCGTTCGTACCGCATGCTGGCCCGGCTCGCGCGGGGCGGCGAGGAGAGGATCGACCTGGTGGAACGTGCCAACCGTTACCGCCCCCGGACGTGGGTGTAGTTGATGTCGCAGATGCCCCAGTTGTCCGCCTGCCCGAGCTGCGAATGGCCGCTCGAGTCGGGTGACCGTTTCTGCGGTGCGTGTGGATACGATCTGTCCGCCGTGCCCGTACGGCCGGACGACCACCCCACCATCGCCCTGAACGGCTCGACGCCGCCCCCCGCCGGGGCTGCGCCCGGCATGGACTGGCCCGTCACCCCCGCACCGGACGGCTCCTCCGCCCCGGCGCCCGCGCATCTGCCGACGGATCCGCCCCCGGGCACTCCCCCACCCCCGCAGGCACCGCCGATCCCCGCGCCGGCGCCCCCTGCGACGGTCGGCCCCGATGTGCCGCCGGCCCCGGCAGGTCCCGCGCCGACCGGCTCGCCCGTGTCCTCAGCCTCCGGCGTACGGTTCGACCGTCCGCCGGAGCCCGAGGAGTACCCGTTGCAGGCACCCGACCCGCGCATCGCCGCCGACCTGCCGACCCCGCCCGAGGGCACCAAGGTGTGCGTCGCGTGCCGTGCAGGGCGTGTGGATCACGACGGCTACTGCGAGAACTGCGGGCACGCCCAGCCGCGCGAGCGCGACCACATGGAGCTGGACGCCGGCCCGGTCGCCGCCGTCAGCGACCGGGGTCTGCGCCATCACCGCAACGAGGACGCGTTCGCCATCGGCTGCACCGCGCTGCCCGACGGCCGTCCCGCCGTCGTGGCGATCGTCTGCGACGGCGTGTCCTCGGCGACCCGCCCCGACGCCGCCTCGATGGCCGCGTCCCGGGCCGCGAGCGAGTCGCTGCTGACCGCCCTGCCGCGCGGCACGCACCCGCAGCAGGCCATGCACGACGCGATCATCGCCGCCTCGAACTCGGTCAACGCGCTCGCCGCCGAGCCCGCCACGGCCCGCGAGCACGCCCCGCACCAGAACGCTCCGGCCTGCACCTTCGTCGGCGCCGTGGTCACCGCCGGCCTGCTGGTCGTCGGCTGGGTCGGGGACAGCCGCGCCTACTGGGTGCCGGTGGACCGCAGCACTCCCCCGGCCCGGCTCACCGAGGACGACTCCTGGGCCGCGCAGATGGTCGCCGCGGGCCTGATGAACGAGGCCGAGGCGTACGCCGACGAGCGCGCCCACGCCATCACCGGCTGGCTCGGCGCGGACGCCTACGAACTGGAGCCGCACACCGCTTCCTTCAAGCCCGACCGTCCGGGTGTAGTGGTGGTGTGCACGGACGGGCTGTGGAACTACGCGGAGGCGGCCGAGGACATGGCCGACGTCGTACCCCTCGACGCCGCCGCGCGCCCCCTGCACAGCGCCCAGGTGCTCGTCGGACACGCGCTCGACGGCGGGGGCCACGACAACGTAACAGTGGCCGTCCTGCCGTTCCCGGCGCCGCCGATAGGGGCAGGATCGGCCTGAGGCCTACTGCGGGGACGGCCTCATCGGACCGGAGGGGACCGGTCCGTCGACAGCCATGGCCCTGCCATGGGGTTCTTTAGGGGGATTTGAGAACGTATGGCCAACTTCTCGAAATCAAGCGTGCCGCAGTTCTCGGTGGACGTGTACCAGAACGAGTACCTGCCGGAGGGCGGCCGCGAGGTCAACGCGATCGTCACGGTCACCTCGACCGGCGGCGGCACGGTCGGCAGCGCGGTCGCCGCGCCCCATCTGTACGCGACGGGACAGAGCCCGTCCGCGGCCGTGGCGATCATGGTCGACTGCTCGGGCTCGATGGACTACCCGCCGACCAAGATGCGCAACGCCCGCGACGCCACGGCGGCCGCGATCGACACCCTGCGCGACGGTGTGCACTTCGCGGTGATCGGCGGCACACACGTGGCCAAGGAGGTGTATCCGGGCGGCGGCCGCCTCGCGGTGGCCGACGCCACCACCCGCGACCAGGCCAAACAGGCGCTGCGCAGGCTCAGCGCGGGCGGCGGCACGGCCATCGGCACCTGGCTGCGCCTCGCCGACCGGCTGCTGTCCTCGGCCGATGTCGCCATCCGGCACGGCATCCTGCTCACCGACGGCCGCAATGAGCACGAGTCGCCCGAGGACCTCAGGGCCGCGCTCGACTCCTGTGCCGGGCGGTTCACCTGTGACGCCCGTGGCGTGGGCACCGACTGGGAAGTGAAAGAAGTCACAGGAATCGCCTCCGCCCTGCTCGGCAGCGCCGACATCGTCGCCGATCCGGCCGGCCTGGCCGCCGACTTCACACAGATGATGGAGACGGCGATGGGCAAGGAGGTCGCGGACGTCGCGCTGCGGCTGTGGACGCCGGTCGGCACGACCATCAAGTTCGTCAAGCAAGTCGCGCCGACGGTCGAGCAGTTGACCGACCGGCGCACCGAGGCGGGTCCGCGGGCCGGGGACTACCCCACGGGTTCCTGGGGCGACGAGTCCCGTGACTACCACGTTTGCGTCGAGGTCCCGGCCGCGGAGATCGGCCGGGAGATGCTCGCCGCCCGGGTCTCCCTGGTCGTCCCGCAACCCGACGGCAGCGCGGGGAACTTGGGCGCGCAGGGCCTCGTACGGGCCGTATGGACCGACGACATGGTCGCCTCGACGTCGATCAATCCGCAGGTCGCCCACTACACCGGCCAGGCCGAACTGGCACAGGCCATTCAACAAGGGCTCGATCTTCGCAAAGCGGGCGATATCGATGGAGCAACGGCCAAACTGGGCCGGGCCGTTCAGCTCGCCAGCGCCTCCGGAAACGCGGATACCGCGAAACTCCTTGCGAAGGTGGTGGACGTTGTCGATGCCGCGGCGGGTACTGTGCGACTGAAGGCGAAGGTCGCGGAGGCCGACGAGATGACTCTCGAGACACGGTCGACAAAGACTGTTCGTGTAAAGAAGTGACCTAGCAGGACCCTTGCAGGACCCTGAAAAGAGCGAGCCTGGCCCCTCGGGGTTGGAGAAATCCGGTCGAAAGCGACCGGAAAGGAGAGGGGGAAGCGCCGACATGCCGACCTGCCCGAACGGACACCAGTCGGGTTCCGACGACTGGTGCGAGGTCTGCGGTCACCGCATGGCCGGTGCCGTACCTCCACCCCCTCCGCCGCCGCCCCCGCCCGGCGGTGGCTACGGCTTCCCGCCGCCCGGCGGCCCCGGCGGTCCCGGCCCCGGTCCCGGTCCCGGTGGTCCGTCCGGTGGCCCGAACATCGGTCAGCCGGGCGGTCATCAGCCCATGCCCGGCCCCCCGGAGCCCGAGCTCTGCCCGCAGTGCCGTACGCCGCGTGAGGGCGGTGCGCCGTTCTGCGAGGAATGCCGGTGGAACTTCCTGACCAACACGGCGACGTCCTACACGCCCGCCGCGCCGCGCTCGTCGGCGCCCGGCGGACCTGGCCTGCCGTCCCACTTCCAGCAGCAGTCCGGGCCCCCGCCGTCGTTCGGCGGCGGTGACTCGTACGAGTACCAGGGCTCGCGCCCGTCCCAGGTGAACCGCCCGGCGGAACCGATCCCGCCCTTCGGCGCGGAGCCGCAGGGACCGGGCGGACCCGGCGCACCGGGTGGCCCTGGCGCTCCCGGCCCGGCCCCCGGCCCCGGCCCCGGCGGCATGGGTGGCCCCGGTTCGGGCTTCGGCGGCCCTGGCCCCGGCGGACCGGGCGGCTTCGGCGCGGGCCCCGGCGGCCCCGGCGGCCCCGGCAACACGAACCCCGGTGGCCCCGGCGGACCGGGCGGACCGGGTGCTCCTGGCGCCCCCGGTGGTCCCGGCGGCCCCGGCGGCCCTGGAATGAACGCCCCCTCCGGCTTCGGCGGCGACCCGTCGCGCCAGGCTCCACCGCCGCCCGGCGGTCCCGGCGCGACCGGCGGCGCTCCGCAGGCGTTCCATCCGGCCGGCCCCGGCCCTTCCGCACCGCCGGCCCCGCCCGGGTTCGGTCAGGATCCGAACCGTCCGCAGCCCGGCGGCCCGTCCTTCGGCGGCGGTGACGACGACTGGGTGATCTCCCCGCCGTCGTCGGGCCCCGGCGCGCCCCCGCAGGGCGGCTACGGCTACCCGCCGCCCGGCGCGACCCAGGCCCCGCCGCCGCCCGGCCCCGGCTACCAGCAGCAGCCGATGACCTGGATGGCGACCATCGGTCCGGACCGTGACTACTTCATGGCGATGATGCAGCGCTCCGGCCCCGAGGCCGCGGGCCTGAACCTGCCCGCGTACTCGCCCGAGCAGCAGCGCGCGCTCACCGGCAACCAGGTCACCATCGGCCGCCGCCGCCACTCCACCGGCGACACCCCCGACATCGACCTGTCGGTGCCGCCGGAGGACCCGGGCGTCTCGCACCAGCACGCGGTCCTGGTCCAGCAGCCGGACGGCACCTGGGCGGTCGTCGACCAGAACTCGACGAACGGCACGACGGTGAACGGCTCCGAGGACCCGATCCAGCCCTTCGTCCCGGTACCGCTGCAGGACGGCGACCGGGTGCACGTCGGGGCGTGGACGACGATCACGATCCGGCGAGGCTAGGTCTCTCGATACCGGGAGGGGGCGGTCGTACGGCACTTTCTCGCCGTACGACCGCCCCCTCCCGGCGTTTCAACCGGGCAGCGGCCACGCGTACGGCCCCTCGGGGTCGTCCAGCCACGCCCACTCGTGCTCGCCGCGCACCGTGATCCCGTACCGCTCCCGCTGGGGCTGCCCCTCGCGCTCCCACAGCGCGTACGCCTCCTGCGGGTCGAGTCTGCCGTGGGTCAGGGCGAGCAGGAAGCGGAACAGTTCGTGTTCCCTGGCCCGGCGCGGCAGCCCGCCCATGTGCGCCGGCTCCGGCTCGTTGCGGCTGCCGCCGCGCAGCGGCACGAAGTAGGCGGGCGTGTGCAGAAAGCGCCCCTCGGCGTGCTCGGTGTCCCGTACGGCGAGGGCGACCAGGCCGGTGGCGAGCGGCGTCAGCACACGGGCGCCGGGGCGGCACTGGGCGAGCCAGGCGCGGGGGATCGACGGCAGGGTGCAGGTCGCGATGACGCGGTCGAAGGGGGCGCGCTCGGGCACGCCGCGTGCGCCGTCACCGGTGACGACGGCGGGGCGGTGGCCGGCCGCCTCCAGATGCCGTCGTGCCGACTCGGTGATCTCGGGCTCCAGGTCGATGGTGGTGACGAGATCGTCGTCGCCGAGCCGGTGGGCGAGCAGGGCGGCGTTGTAGCCCGTGCCCGCGCCGATCTCCAGCACCTTGTTGCCGTCCGCCACCTCCAGCGCGACCAGCATCATCGCCATCAGGGACGGCTGGCTGCTGGAGGAGAGCAGTTCGCCGTCGCGCAGCCGGGTGGCCAGCGGGGTGTCCGCGTAGGCGCCGCGCACCCAGCGCTCCCGTGCGGCCGGGTCGGGGCTCTCCCCCCAGCGGCGCTCGTATCCGCCCACGACACCGACGTAGTAGTACGGCACGAACAGATGCCGGGGAACGGCGGCGAAGGCCTCCCGCCACACGGGGTCGTCTGCCCAGGCCCCGCTCCTGTCGATCTCGCGCACCAGTGCGGCCCGCGCCGAGGCGGCGACGTCGTCCAGGTCCCTGTCGAGAGCGTGTGCGCCCATACGTCCACTGTCCTGCCCGAGACGGTGTGAGGCGAGCACCTCGCCGGACGATCCGGAACGCGTCACTCGGGGCCGGACTCTCGTGATCTGTCGGCTGGTCCTAAGCCTGGAGTCCTCGGTCGCCGCGTCTGAGAGCATGGAGGGCGTGAATGAGATTCGGCGCGGCACACTGCAGGAGCAGACCTTCTACGAGCAGGTCGGCGGGGAGGAGACCTTCCGCCGCCTCGTCCACCGCTTCTACGAGGGTGTCGCGGAGGACCCGCTGCTGCGGCCCATGTACCCGGAGGAGGACCTGGGCCCGGCCGAGGAGCGCCTGACCTTCTTCCTGATCCAGTACTGGGGCGGCCCGACGACGTACAGCGAGAACCGCGGCCACCCCCGCCTGCGCATGCGCCACGCCCCCTTCACCGTCGACCGCGCGGCGCACGACGCCTGGCTGAAGCACATGCGGGTCGCCGTCGACGAGCTCGGCCTCTCCGAGGAGCACGAGCGGACGCTGTGGAACTACCTGACGTACGCGGCGGCGTCGATGGTGAACACGGAGGGCTGAGCCTGCCGGGCCTCCCGAGGACGTCAGCGGACGCTGACGTCCAGCGCCCCGAGCCCCGCCCTGCGCACGGCGATCGATCCGTACGGCGTACGCAGCCTGAGCCACGCCCCCGACGAGAAGAGGCCGACCGGCGCCTCGTCGGGCGCTGGCGCGTCGCCCCGGCCGCGCAGGAAGCCCAGTGACTGGGCCGCGTGCACGGCCCGTACCGGGAGCAGGGTGTCCGCGACCGTGCGGGACCAGATCTCCCGACCGATCCGGTCGAGTTCGGCCCGGGTGCGCAGCTCGGGCGCCAACTCCTGGGTGCGGGACCGGAATTCGGCGACCGAGGTGCCGACCATGGTGCGCAGCTCGCCCGGTGCCGGCAGTCCCGTCTCACGCCGCCAGCCGCCGCGCGGTGGGAGCACACCCGCCCACGGCGGGCCGGTGACCGCGGCCGGGACGGTAGCGGTGGCCGCCGGCTCGTCGACGGACTCCAGGAGTTCACCCGCGGAGACGGTCACGTCCAGCGTGACGTCGAGTCCGCTCTCGTACGGCTTCGCCAGCCGTACCGCGCGGATCGCCAGCACCTCGAAGGACGGCGGCCGCCCGAAGACGGCGAGCGCGGTGCCGGCCGCCTGGACGCGCACCGCGGCCCCACGGTCGTAGTGGAGCAGCCGGGAGAGGAAGGCCGCGAGATCCGCCGCCTCCCCCTCGTCGGCGAGGTGGAGCACCGTCATGCGGCGACGGCCTCCTCCTCGTCGTTCTCATCGTCCGCGTCGTCCGTGTACTCGCGGAGGAACTCCTTCTCCTCCGCGGTGAGCCGGCGCGGGCGTTCCGCCTCGAAGTCGAACGGCACGACCACCGTCGAGGCCCGGACATAGACCAGGTCGTCGTCCTTCACCTCGTAGGTGATGGTGAAGGACGCGGCCCTGATCTCGGTGATCCACAGCTCGATGTCCACCGGGTGGTGCCGGTGGACGAGCTGCCGCTTGTAGTCGATCTCGTGGCGCGCCACCACCGACCCCTGCTTGAAGTCCTTCTCCGGACGGAACAGGAAGTCGATACGGGCTTCCTCCAGGTAGCGGACGAAGACCGCGTTGTTGACATGTCCGTACGCGTCCATGTCGGACCAGCGCAGGGGGCAGCGGTAGATGTGGCGCAAGATCGATCAGCCCCGGGTCAGCTTCTTGTAGGTGGCGCGGTGCGGACGGGTGGCGTCCGCACCGAGCCGCTCGACCTTGTTCTTCTCGTACGACTCGAAGTTGCCCTCGAACCAGAACCACTTGGACTCACCCTCGTAGGCGAGGATGTGCGTGGCGACACGGTCGAGGAACCACCGGTCGTGGGAGACGACGACGGCACAGCCCGGGAAGTCGAGCAGGGCGTTCTCCAGCGAGGAGAGCGTCTCGACGTCGAGGTCGTTGGTCGGCTCGTCGAGGAGCAGCAGGTTGCCGCCCTGCTTGAGGGTGAGCGCGAGGTTGAGGCGGTTGCGCTCACCGCCGGAGAGGACGCCGGCCGGCTTCTGCTGGTCGGGACCCTTGAACCCGAACGCGGACACGTACGCCCGCGACGGCATCTCCACCTGACCCACGTTGATGTAGTCGAGCTCGTCGCTGACCACGGCCCACAGGGTCTTCTTCGGGTCGATGTTCTCGCGGCTCTGGTCGACGTAGGAGATCTTGACCGTCTCGCCGACCTTGATGTCGCCGGCGTCGGGCGTCTCCAGACCCTGGATCATCTTGAAGAGGGTCGTCTTGCCGGCGCCGTTGGGACCGATGACCCCGACGATGCCGTTGCGAGGCAGCGTGAACGAGAGATCATCGATGAGGACCTTCTCTCCGAAGGCCTTGCTGAGGTTGTTGACCTCCACGACGATGCTGCCCAGCCGCGGGCCCGGCGGGATCTGGATCTCCTCGAAGTCCAGCTTCCGCATCTTGTCCGCCTCGGCGGCCATCTCCTCGTAGCGGGCCAGCCGCGCCTTGGACTTGGCCTGCCGGCCCTTGGCGTTGGAGCGGACCCACTCGAGCTCTTCCTTGAGCCTCTTCGCCCGCTTGGCGTCCTTCTGCCCCTCGACCTTCAGACGGGTCTGCTTGGTCTCGAGGTACGTGGAGTAGTTGCCCTCGTAGGGGTAGGCGCGGCCGCGGTCGAGCTCGAGGATCCACTCGGCGACGTTGTCCAGGAAGTACCGGTCGTGGGTGATGGCCACGACGGTGCCCGCGTACTTGGCGAGGTGCTGCTCCAGCCAGTTCACGGACTCGGCGTCGAGGTGGTTGGTCGGCTCGTCGAGCAGCAGCAGGTCAGGGGCTTCCAGCAGCAGCTTGCACAGCGCGACGCGGCGCTTCTCACCACCGGAGAGGTTGACGACGGGCCAGTCACCGGGCGGGCAGCCGAGCGCGTCCATGGCCTGCTCGAGCTGGGCGTCGAGGTCCCACGCGTTGGCGTGGTCGAGGTCCTCCTGGAGCTTGCCCATCTCGTCGAGGAGCGCGTCGGAGTAGTCGGTGGCCATCAGCTCGGCGATCTCGTTGAACCGGTCGAGCTTGCCCTTGACCGCGGCGACGCCCTCCTGGACGTTCTCCAGGACGGTCTTCTCGTCGTTCAGCTTGGGCTCCTGCATCAGGATCCCGACGCTGTAACCGGGCGACAGGAAGGCGTCACCGTTCGACGGCTGCTCAAGCCCCGCCATGATCTTCAGAACGGTCGACTTACCGGCACCGTTCGGGCCGACGACGCCGATCTTCGCTCCGGGGAGGAAGTTCAGGGTGACGTCGTCGAGGATCACCTTGTCGCCGTGCGCTTTGCGCGCCTTGCGCATGGTGTAAATGAACTCAGCCAAGAGAAACCGTCCGGCAGCTTGAAATCAGGCAGTGGGCAGATACACCCCATCTTGCCGGATCGCCACCCCTGGGGGGAAACGGGTATGGGCGGGGGGCCCTGACCTGGGGATTCGCTGATGGCGGCTCTGGCTCGACTGTCAATGTCGGTCGCCGTCGGTCGGCCTCGGGCGCCCTCACACGGCCCAGAGACGGCCCAGCATCGGGGGTGCTCACTCAAGAGGCTGGACCGCTACCCGCAGCTGCTCGCTATGGAGCCAGGTGAAGGTGCGGTCGGGTTCGAGGTGGGCGTCTCCCCAGTGGATGACGTGGATGCCGTTCTCCGGGTCGGCCGTGAAGAAGAGGCACACGAGCTTCGTGGATGCGCCGAGGGCCTCGAAAGTCTCGTGCAGCTCCTCGAACTCCTCTGTCGTGAGCTCGTCGTCAAGAGGGAAGAGGCCGTCTTGCGGCGCCGGCCCATGGCTCAGGAGCATCCGCCGGCGCGTAGGGGAAGCGTTGGCTGCCAGTCGCGCACGTTCGAGGGGCTTGGGGCGGTCGGCGTATTTAAATGGGAAGAGCGCGTGGTCGTTGATGACGGCGTACTCATACCCGCGCACGTCCCGCACGGCTTCGTCCAACTCACGAGCCGTATCCGCGAGGTTCTCACGAACTGCCTCGGCCAGGGTGGCGCCGTACGGGCTGCGCTTCTTCAGCCTCGCGGTGAGGTGAACCGCATGAGCTCGCGTGTGGGCCCTGGCCAGCTGCTCCGGAATCGCTTCGACGAGCGTGCCGGCATGCTGCCCGAACCGCTCCACGGCCCAGTCCGACGGTTCACTGTGTTTGCCACCCAGCACGGACATACAGAGTCCCCCTCACCCAGACACCCCGCCTACCAACTGTGTGACACGTACATGAAGCATCAACAAGGGAGCGGATCCGGCCACACGGCGCGAAGGAGCCTGTTTGGTGCACCGACAGGCTTGGAGCGGGCTTGGAAGATGGCCTATTGAGGTGAGTGACGGCGTCTGCGGCGACATACCTTCGATAGGCACCCAACCGTCATGCGACTGAACACGCTGTCGGTCGCAGTCTCGCCATGAGGGTAGGTGGGTCCCCTGCCTGGACTGATGGCCTTCCACCTGCGCTGACGATCCTCGAGCGTCCACGCCTGCAAACCGCTGGTGCCGGGAGCGCATTGAAGCACAGCGGGGCGCGCCGAAAGCTATCAATGCCCCAAGCGTCTAAGCCACAAGGAGTGCGGGATGACTGATCAATGGCTAAGTTAACTTCACGGTGTTGTCAACGACGTAGAGGGCGAGAGGGATGTCACGCGAGGAAAAGAAAATCTTCATCAGCTACCGACGTGACGACACGGCACCCTATGCGGGGTGGCTACAAGACCGACTTGCTCAGCACTACGGGGCCTCAAAAATCTTCATGGACGTAGCGTACTTACAGCCGGGCGCAGATTTCCCTCGGATTATCGCTCAGGCTATATCGTCATGCGACGTTCTGGTTGCCCTTATTGGCCCCGCATGGGTGGGCTCCACATCCAACGGTGGGGCGAGAATCCAAGAAGCGAATGACTGGGTACGCCTGGAGATAGAATCGGCCCTGGACCAAGGAATTACAGTAATTCCCCTTCTCGTTGATGGCACATTGTTGCCGAGCCCTGATAAGCTACCCCCGAGTCTGGGACGGATTCGCAACAAGAACTGCTTCAGCCTCTCCTATAGCTCGTTTAGCGAGGACGTTCGTAAGCTGATCGGCACAATCGATTTCCCGACAGTGGGGGTGTTCGAAGGGGATCACGCAAAACGGATTGAGCGAGGCCGGGAAGCGAGATTCACCGAAATCGATCGCCTGTACCGCGCATTGTTTGATGACTTCAATGATCTCCGGTACCGCCACGACCCGTTCATTCAGCCCAGTGCCCGCAGGAAACAACTCGACGCGCTAACCGACACTGTCGACCCGGATGAGGACATTGCCCATTTGGCGCTCGGGAACTTCGCCCATGAGCATGACACTTTAGTGAAAGCCATTCTGTCCACGGAAACCCATCGGGGCCTTTGTGCACTAACTCAGCGAAGGCTCGTGTACATCCCGTGGCGGAAGGACATTCCGGCATACTTTCTTCCTTATAGCCACATCTTGAATGTGGATCGCGGCCTACTATCGATCACCTTCACACTTGCGGCGGGAAACACCAGGCTACAAGAGATCAAGCCCCGCTCAAAGGCGTCCGTCATGTATGACTACATTCGGGACAGGATAGCACGGCGATAGCGTCAGGCCCGGTGAGGGATTCAGCACCGGCAAGTTGATGCGGCCGCCTTGACGGCACCCTTCAAGCTCGCTATCCGCCCAGTGCCGACAAGTATGGGCTGGACACGCGGACGGCCAGGTGGCCGCAAGCGTCACCCAGTTCGCCGGCCACCGCGCTCTGCACTTACCCACAGTAAGAATTGTTGACCTTTCGCGCGCGACTGTTGCGGATAAGCAGGTCTCTGGCCCGGCGTGCATCGAATGCGTCTTGGATATAGTTTCTGAGAATCGATCCGCTGCTAGGGTACGCGTAGTACCTGGCGTACCCTACATCTTTTCCTTCCTCTCTCATAACGTTGTCACTTACCCGCGGAGGGAGAGATGCTCCAGCCGCCTTAGCTGAAGGCAGCTGGATTGCCATAAGGCCATTTAGTCGATTAACTCTATCCTTGCGCAGAGAACTGTATATCTCCCAATCCACAAACTTCCGCGACCATGTGCACTTCCCCACCATGACTATCGTCACTGTAGAATCCGCTAGGTATTTGGTCCTGATTCGATCCATGATGTAATCATTGTCGTCGCTTTGAATTACTGGATCGTTCTCAGATACGCCGATTGCCCGCGGAATGAAGTAGTCGCCGAATGATTCCACGAAGGCGAGCACTTCTTCCGCGTCCACTGCGTGATAGCTCAGAAAGCATTTGTGGCGAACGGGTGAATCTGCTTTGTGCTCAAACTGTCGTGAAATTTCGCTTAGACGCGCCTGGGCTATTCTGTTCTGGTATCCGAGAGTCATACGTTCCCCCTTGCCGCCCTGAGTCCCACCCTCCGAGCCAACCACATCGTGTGCTCGCGGCTGATGGCTTGCTCAGCAGAATTTACGTAGTCCGACCACTTGCCTTCGTCCCGAACGCTACCACCCGTCGCATGAACAAAATTGAGCTCTGCGGCAGTAAGCGAATAGGCTGAAGCCAGGTTGTCGTATTGCTTAACCTCAAGCCAAGCACCCGCAGCAGCGATGGCTGCTGCAGCCGCGCCCCCCGCATCAACGTCTGACACGTCGAGCAAAGCTATGACAGTCACAATGATGCCGATAAGTTCGAACGAAATCAGAGTGAGTCGCCAACGGTGCGAATTTTTCTCGTTCTCCTTAGCTTTCCTCTCATACCAGGACTTCTGTTCCAAGACTCGAAATTCGAGATACGTCGCCTTGCGGGAAGTCATTTGGGATTCCCTGATCTGGCGCATCTTAGGAGTGACTTGGCTTGAACCTACGGAGAGGCCAGGAAGGCTCAAGGATGCATCCCGGAATAGATCCTGAATCCGCGCCAACAGCACTTCATCAGCTCTCTCAGGCGGAAGGCTTGACGGGAATGGGTCTGCTATCGCCATGTAGCGCCAAGCTAGTGTCTTAACGGACTCCGCCAATGCTCTTCCGAGATACCATCTTTCTTCGGGTCTGTCACGAAGAAGATAGACTTCGAGCAATAGGGCAGCAGCGAAGGACGCCAAAGCCAGGGTTGCGGAGACCTTTTGGCCCCAGCTCCCGTCCGCGCTGCTGGCCGTGAATATTCCTGCGGTAGCTGCTACGACGGCCAGCTGAAGCCGTCCGCGAGTCCATCGCAAGTATTCCTTCTGTGACTGATTCGAGATCTCATCGGCGGACCTGAAGACGCCAGGAAGATCTTCCTGGCCTAGAGAGCTTTGTGTTGCCGACACCTGATCCCCCGTCCTAGCAACCCCAGTTGAGAGCAAAGGTTAGCGCCTACGGTGGCTGACAGGGCCGCGGGTGGATCATAGGTTGGCGGAGCGGCTTTGGGCTGGAGCTGCTTTGGCGCGAGTGATCATGGCCCCGTAAGCTTCCGGCGCGTCGGGCAGTCTGTGGACCTGCCCGGTAAAGCACGACGTTGGGGCCATGATCTTCGAGGCTCGCGCCAAAGTGGCTGCCTAAAGCCGTGGAGCCGACCGCCCCAGCCACAGAGGGTTTCTCCCAATGCCGCAGCTCGCCAGCGCGCCGCCGGGCGCGGCCAGCCGGGGCGGAGACAGGAGGCAGGCCGCGCCGCAGAGGCGGCGCGCGCCCGCGCCGTGCGCGGGCCTTGATGAACGTAGGGAAACTTCCACCGCACCACGCTCAGGGAGCGGCGGACTCCTCCGTGTCGCTATGCGGCAACGCCGTTTGGCTGCTGCCCGTGTTCGAGGTAGATCGGTGCCGCACCTGATGATCGGGCCTCAACGGCGGCAAGGATCCGTCGAGCCAAGCGCGGAATCGTCCGCTCGGCCACCTCGTCGGGGGCCAGGAACGCAAAGCCCTTCAACTCGTCTGCCTGCAAGGTCACTCCGGCCAGGGTCTCCGGGCTGAGCTGGCCGCCGTCGAAGAGGTACAGCACCTTGTCGCCTTCGGCATCGTTCGGCGCCCAGTCGACGGCCAGCAAGCGCACCAGTGGAGGAGTGATCCCTAGTTCTTCCTCCACTTCCCGGATGGCGGCCTGGAGGGGCGACTCCCCCACCTCGACGTAGCCACCAGGGATGTCCCAGTACTCCTTGTAGGTGGGCTGCACCATGAGGACGCGCCCGCCGGCATCAAAGAAGAGCGCACCCGCGGCCATACGCGGATGCGCCATCTTCGCTTCGTGCTCGCTCACTGCCATGTGGCCGAGGGTACCCACCTCAGACGACATGCAGCCTGTCGGCAAGCTCCGCCAATGTCCTGCTCGGTCGGCCGCGCTGGTTCCGTACCCAGGTGAGGACAAGTTCCCTGGCGAGGTAGTGGCTGCGGACCTGCTCCGGCGCCCACTGCTCGGCTTCGAGGATCATCGACAGGGCGTCGTCGGTCCGGTTGTGCGCACTGAGGGCGCGGGCCACTTCGAGGTTGTGGCGGGTCCTTCGCTCGACGGGAAGGCCGCTGGTGTCGATCTGCGGGCCAAGATCCATGGCTACCTGCATGTCTCCCAGCTCGGCCGCTGCGGCGACTCGGTGAATGTCAACGTTCGTGGGCCCGAAGGCAGTCCACATGTGGTTGGCGTCTCCCCCGAGCCGCTGTGCTGCCTGGTCCGCCTCGGCGAGAAATGCGCGAGTGGTGGCACGGTCGTCGGAACGCGCAGCAGCGATCGATCCCGCAAGGAAGAGCGTCCCGTAGATCGACAGGAACTCCGCATCGGCATCCCTGAGTGCCGGGCGAAGGTAGTCGGCGGCATCGCCAACGAGCTGCACGGCAGCATCGAATCGACCATTGGACAAGAGACAGTGGGCCACGGAGCGGAACAGCGACCCGGACACGGCCATGTTGTCGGACTGCTGCGCCGCGGACAGACCGCGGTCCGCCGCGATCCATGCGAGGTCAGTTTCCCCCACCTTCGTCAACACCATGGCGGCGCCCTGATAGGTCATCGCCATCAGTTCATGCGCCCGCTCACGTTCCCGGCCTCCCTGGGCCTGGACCGTGATGAGCGCATCGGCCAGTACGAGGGGCAACCGCCGGGTCGCGAAGCCGTACCGGGAATCCTGGTAGGCGTCCCAGACCTCGGCCACGCTGTTCTTCAGCTCGTCGAGAGGTGTCGGCTCGCCCTCGGTGGTCACGCCCAAGAGCGGGGTGAGCTGCCGGTAGTTCATCAGCGCCGACCGAAGCGCCGGCACTGTCCGGGTCCCGCTGTCCGCCGTCCACTCCATCAAGGTCGGCTCGGCGAGCAGGTCACCGAGGGTCACGTCCAGCGCGTCGGCCAGCGACTTGATCACCGAGAGTCTGTCCAGCTCCAGCCGGTTGTTCTCGGCCTTGCTCAGCCAGTCGACCGTACGGCCAACAAGACCGGCCAAGACTTCCTGGGACATGCCGCGTCGGCGCCGGTACCAAGCGACTCGCTCACCGATCGTCAGGTTCGTCGTCATTCCTCGCATGGGAAGAGCGTCCCCCTGTCTCTTCGCGCGGCCCCGGAGAGTTTTTCCGGGGTGGTGAGCCGGACCGGTCCTAGCGTTGCTGACAACCCGAGGAGCTGTCAGACCGAGAGTGCGATGAGGGGGCCGTCATGGCGCTGACCCCGGCAGAACGGTTGGAACTGATCAACCAGATAAGGGAGCTGGGTGACGAGGTGGCACAACTGGCAGACCGCGCAGACGCGTTGGTCACCGCGCTTGGGCCTGCTGCCGTACCAACTCCTCAAGCTGATCCATCCGTTCGGCGAGGCGGCGCACATCCCGGCGGACCTCCGTCAGGTACTCCGTGATCTGCTCGAACTCCGGGCTCCGCTTCACCGCGGCACCCTCACCGGGCAGTGCGGCAAAGCTGCCCTTGCCCTGGTGAGAGATCGCGTAGCCGTCCTCGCGGAGTCGGGAGATCGCCTGGCGGGCCACAGTGCGAGACACGCCGTGCTTGGCCATCAGGTCAGCCTCTGAGGGCAGCTTGTCCCCCGGTGCGAGTTCGCCGTCTCGGATCTTGCGCTTGAACTCGTCGGCGATCTGCAAGTACGCGGCCCGTCCGGCGGTGAAGTCGGCCATAGCCCCTCTCCGTGGTTGTCGTACCTAGTGCAGCACATCCCTCGGACAGGAGTCGAGGCCAAGCCACTTGACACACCAAGTAGTACAGGTGCAATCTCGAAAGCACATGACGTACCAAGTACGTCAAGTTCATCGACTCTAGGAGACCGCTCATGCGTCAGATCCCCGTCGACACCTCCGCGGCGACCGTGATGGTCGCCAAGACCCCGCAGCCCAAGGTCAAGGACCGCCGTACTGGTGAGATCGCCACCGACGCCGAGACCGGCGCCAAGCTGATGACGGTCGACGTGATGTTCGCGGCGAACGACGAGGTCGAGATCCTGTCCATCACGGTCCCCGAGCCGGGCATTTCCGGTGAGCTGGGTATGGGCACCCCGGTCGCCCTGACCGGCTTGATCGCCCGGCCGTGGGAGAACGAGTTCAACGGCCAGAAGCGGCACGGCATCGCCTTCCGCGCGGTCGCGGTTACCTCGCTCGTCGACACGTCCGCGAAGTCGAAGGCGGCCTGAGCCATGACCTGGCTGGCCGTCGCCCTGGTGCTGGTCGTCGCCGCTGCGGGTCTCCTGCGGTGGCGGCGCCCCGCCTGGTACTGGATGTCCTTCGGCGTCACAGTCGCCGTGCTGCGGGTGCTGTTCCGGTACGCGTCCGTCATGGAGGCCTGCGGGCTGACCGTCCCGCCGTCCCGCTGGCGCCTGGCCCTGGCCCGGATGACCAACCGACCTGTGCCGGAATCCCGTGCGCCGCGCATCCTGCGGATACGGCCGACCCGCACCGGCCTGATACTGCGGCTCAAGCTCCGGCCTGGTCAGGACGCCTTCGACGTCGCAGCCTCCTGCGATCGGCTGCGGCACTCGTTCGGCATGTACGGCGTCACCTCACGGGAACTGCGTTCGGGCGTCGTCGAGGTGCGGATGACCGGCTATGACGTCCTCAAGCGGGTCCAGATGCCCGCCGAGGCGGCCACAGCTCCGATGCGCGTCCCGGTCGCTCTGCGCCAGGACGGCTCGGTGCACTACCGCGACTACCGGGCTGTGCCCCACGCCCTGACGCTGGGCGCCACCGAGTCGGGCAAGTCTGTCTATCAGCGCAACCTCGTGGCAGGGCTCGCCTCACAGGACGTGGCTCTGGTCGGTATCGACTGCAAGCAGGGTGTGGAGTTGTTCCCGCTGGCCCGCCGGTTCTCCGCGCTGGCCGACAACCCCGACACCGCTGCCGAGCTCCTCGACGCGCTCGTCGTGCACATGGAGGACGTTTACC
Organism: Streptomyces sp. NPDC111802; assembly: GCF_055634335.1. Lineage (NCBI taxonomy): Bacteria > Bacillati > Actinomycetota > Actinomycetes > Kitasatosporales > Streptomycetaceae > Streptomyces > Streptomyces sp. NPDC111802. Next base: position 141,779 of record NZ_JBVKCZ010000018.1, read on the forward strand.
AGCTCATACGCGCCGAGCAGCGCATCACCGCGGACATACCCGATGCGGAGATCGCCGCCGACATCTGGAGCCTGCCCGCCCACCTGCGGCCGGTGCCGGTCGTGGTCCTGGTCGATGAGGTCGCCGAACTCGCCCTGTACGCCAGCAAGGAGGAGGAGAAGCGCCGGGATCGCATCATCACCGCGCTCGTGCGGCTGGCCCAGCTCGGCCGCGCCGCCGGCATCTACCTCGAAATCTGCGGGCAGCGCTTCGGCTCCGAACTCGGCAAGGGCATCACCATGCTCCGCGCCCAGCTCACCGGCCGCACCGCCCACCGTGTCAACGACGAGACCTCCGCCAACATGGCCTTCGGCGACATCGCTCCGGACGCCGTGCTGGCCGCGATCCAGATCCCCGCTGAGATGCGCGGGCTTGCCATCGCGGGCGATTCGACCGGTGGCTGGCACCGCATTCGCGCCCCGCACACTTCCCTGCGACAGGCCGTCAACACCTGCAACCGGTACGCCGATCTCACCCCCCACCTGTCCGCCCTGGCCCCCTTCCGCCCCGTCCTCGACGCACCGACGCCGGTTTCTGCTCCGGTCGTCGAGTCAGCTCCGGCCACCGCCTGATCCTCCCTGCCTCCCGGTCGGCGCGACCTCCATCGCGCCAGTTCCCTACCCCCTCCATGCCTGCAACCCGAAGGAGTGCCGATGTTCTGCGAGCACTGCGGCGACCTCGACGGCGCCGAGACCGGCACCGACCACGACGAACGCGACTGCCCCTGGTACGCCGACCAGACCTGGACAGCTGAAGACCTGGAAACCGTTCTGCGCCAGACCGCCGACGGCAACCCCGGCATGACGGCCGCCGTCGAGCTCCTCGCCGCGCACTCCATCTGGCTGCCCCGCCTGGTCCAGCTGCCGGACGTGCTGATCGCCGACGACGAGAGCGGCGAGGTGTACGACCTCGACTGGCCCGCCCTCGCCACCGCCGCCCAGAGCCCGGCCCTGCCCGGCTCCGGCAGCGAACTGCGCGTCCTCGCTCTGGCCGCCTCCCTGGCCTCCGACACCTCCGTCCGCCTCGGCGACGCCATCAGCGGCCTGGATGACACGAACCTGCGCCTGGTCCTGCATGCCATCGCCACCGCCAACGGCCGCCCCGACGCGGCCTGATCACCAGGAAGGGAAGTGAAGCCCATGGCCCGCTCGATCCGTCTGGACGCCGTCCTCATTCAGGCCGTCATCGCGGGCGCGCTGTCCTTCGCCCACCTGCACGACCTCGCCGCCGCAGCAGGACAGACCGGCTGGAAGGCCTGGGCCTACCCGGGCTCCGTCGACCTGCTCCTGGTCGCCGTGTGGCGGCGTCTCCGCAGCGACGGCCCGTCCCGGATGGCCTGGTGCTGGTTCCTCGTCGCCCTGGTCGCCTCCCTCGGCGCCAACATCGCCACCGCCGGACTCCTCGACCTCAACCACGTCCCGGCCTGGCTGCGCATCCTCGTCGCCGGATGGCCCGCCCTCGCCTTCCTCGGCGGCACCCTGCTCGCCCACACGACGACCTCGGCCGCCGACCCGGCACCGGTCCCGCCGGCACCCGCACCGGAGCAACAGCCCGATCCGGCACCGGCCATGGAGACGGAGCCCGCACCCGCACTCCCCGCCGCCGACCCGGCCCCCGCTCCGGCTCCGACTCCGGCTGCCGAGGTTCCGGTCCCGGCCGCCCTCGTCAACCACGCCCGCAAGGTCGCTGCCGACCACGAAGCACGCACCGGGACCCGGATCGACCCCGACACCCTGCGCGCCCGCCTCGGCGTCCCGTCCCACCTCGCCGACGCCATCGCCGCTCAACTCGCCTAGCAGAAGAGGAGACAGCTCATGCCCGCCCGCGATCACTTCCACTCCGTGATGCGCATCGGCCCGGTGCAGATCGGCACCCACCGCGACCGACACGGCCACACCAAGTACGCCGCCGTGTGCACCGCCGACCGCTGCGGCTGGTCCGCCGACTACTCCAGCCAGTCCGCCGCCCAGCTCGCCGCCCGCACCCACCGCTGCAAGGTCCGCTGAGGAGGCCACCGCCATGGAAGTACCGCTCTGGTTCGCCCTGCTCGTCGTCGGCTACCTCGGCGTGAAGCTCATCCGCCCGCCCGCCTGGCTCATCGCCGTCCTCCTGCTCGGCGGCTTCCTTCTCGCCGACAGCGTCCTGGCCCCCGCCATCGACAGCTTCGTCAAGTAACTGATCACAGAGAGGAGTTCACCCATGCTCCGCCCGAAGATCCCGACCAACCCGACGCCAACCGGCCACGCGGTCCCGCCCGTGGTCGTCGAGCCGACCACGATCGTTCCCAGCAGCCAAACCCCGCCGCCTTCCCCGGTCGCCCCGGTGCCCACCCGGCCCACCGTGCAGCTCACCCCTGGCACCGCGCTCGCCCTCGTCGGCGGCGGCACCGCCGTGGTCCTGGTCGTCGGCGCCGTCCTCGTCTCGCTGCTCCTGGCGGTCGCCATCACCGGGGCCTCGGTCGCCGTGTGCGCCGTGGTCCTGCGCTGCCTCCTGGCTTCCGAGGCCAAGCGACGCTGACCGGCCCCCGGGCGGCCCCGATACCGCCAAGCATCCGCCGCCCGGGCGCCGTTCCTGTCCGAACCCAACAATCCGGAAGGACCTCCATCATGACCGGCCCCACCCCGGCCACGACCAGCAACGCACGCATCTGCCACAACTGCGACGGCTTCGCCGCCGTAGCCATCACCATCGGCGGCCGTGACACCCGCGGTCGCCTGCGCACCATCACCGCGCACTGCCCGGCCTGCAACGGCCTGGGGACCCTGCCCATCCGTCGCGTCTGGGAGGGCGCCGGTGCCTGACACGCTGCTTGACCCGGTCACCCTCAGCGACCTGCTGAGGGTGGCTTCGGCCTCTGACTACGCACGCTGGGAAGACCAGATCCGCCGCACTGGTGGCTGCGCCGACCCGATCCACCTGCGCGGCTGGGTGCTGCATAAGGACAAGACGACTGGCGAGGTGCTGCACCACTACACGACTGAGAACGAGCCGGGCGGACGGCTTCGCGTCGCATGCGGCAACCGCCGCGCGTCCCGCTGCCCGGCTTGCGCCTGGATGTACGCGGGCGACACCTACCGGCTCATCCGAGCCGGACTGGCCGGGGACGAGGACAAGGACATCCCGGCAACCGTCCGCGATCACCCGCGGGTCTTCGCCACCTTCACAGCACCCTCCTTCGGCCCGGTCCACAACCGCCCCGACCGCGGCACCTGCCGCTGCGGCGTACGGCACACCCCGGATGACCCCGCCCTCGGAACGGCTCTGGACCCGGCCACGTACGACTACGCGGGCGCCGTGCTCTTCAACAACCATGCGGGGGAGCTGTGGGTGCGCTTCGTCAACCGGCTCCGCCGCGAGATCGCCGCCCGTGCCGGGCTCACCCAGCGCGAACTCAAGGAGGTCTGCCGGGTCTCGTACGGCAAGGTCGCCGAGTTCCAGAAGCGCGGTGCCGTCCACTTCCATGCCGTCATCCGCCTGGACGGCCCGGACGGGCCCAACTCTCCGGCGCCGTCATGGGCCAGGGTCGCACTCCTGGAAGACGCGATCCGCGCAGCTGCCACTCACGCCTACAGCAGCGTGAGCATCCCAGCCGCCGGGGACCAGCCCGCCCGCACCTTCCAGTGGGGCCGACAGCTCGACGTCCGCCCCGTGAAGGCCTTCGGCGACGGCTCGGACATCACCGAACAGGCCGTCGCCTCCTACGTCGCCAAGTACGCCACCAAGGCCGCCGAAAACACCGGCACCCTCGACCGACGCATCGGCGAACTCGCCGAACTCGACCGCCACGGCGTCCCCGACCACGCCCGCCGCCTGATCACCGCTTGCCGGGACCTCGACGAGCTGTACCCAGACCGGCGGCTCTGGGCCTGGGCTCACATGCTTGGCTTCCGCGGACACTTCTCCTCCAAGTCCCGCCGCTACTCGACCACGCTCGGCGCCCTCCGCCAGGCCCGCGCCGACTTCCGCGCTGCGCAGGAGCAAGCCGCTCTCAGCCTGGACGATCGCGAGCCGGACACCGTCCTGGTCCTGGCCGACTGGCAGTACGCCGGACACGGGCACACCCCCGGCGAATCCGCCCTCGCCGCCACCATCGCCCGCGACCTACAGGTCAACCGCGAAACCGCCCGCGAAGCCCTGCGTGACCAACTCGCCGACGAAAGGAGGTGCTGAGTATGGCGACAGCACTGCCGCACCGCTTCCTGACCCCCGAGGACCTGGTGGAGATGTTCGAGCTGCCCAGCGTCGAGACGGTCTACCAGTGGCGCCGCAAGCGCACCGGTCCCCGCGGCTTCCGCGTCGGCCGGCACCTCCGCTTCGACCCGACCGACGTACGGGCCTGGGTCGACTCCCAGCTCGGGGAGGCCGCCTGATGGCCGGACACGTCCAAGACCGCTGGTACAGGACCGAGACCGGCCCGAGCGGCAAGCCCCGCAAGGTCAAGACCGAGCGCCACGGCGTGGGCATGCGCTACCGCGCCCGCTACATCGGTCCCGACGGCACCGAGAAGTCAAAGAGCTTCCCGGACAAACAGAAGCGGCTGGCCGACACCTGGCTGACCAACATCGAAGCTGACATGGCGCGCGGGCAGTACATCGACCCGAGAGCGGCCCGTGTCACCTTTCGGGAGTACGCGGAACGCTGGCTCGCCGCGCTCACGACCGACCTCACCAGCCGGGCCGCCGTGGAAGGCAGGCTGCGCCTTCATGCCCTGCCGTACCTCGGCACCCGCCCCATCGGCTCGTTCCAGCCCGAGCACATCCGCGACTGGAACCGCCAGCTCGAAGAGGCCGTCGCGTCGGCTCAGTACCGGCGCCTCATCTTCGACGCGGTCTCCTCTGTGCTCAACGCGGCTGTGGATGACCGCCTGTTGGCCTCGAACCCCTGCCGTGCCCGATCGGTCAAGGCACCTCGCCCTGTCCCGACACGCGTCCATCCGTGGTCCGCTGAGCAGGTGTTCGGCGTACGCGCTGGCCTGTCGGAGCGCTACCGCGCCATGGTCGATGTCGGCGCCGGGTGCGGCCTGCGACAGGGCGAGATCTTCGGCCTGGCCGTCGACAACATCGGGGACCTCGGCTGGCTCTACGTCCGCCAGCAGGTCAAGAAGGTGCGCGGGTCGCTCGTCTTCGCCCCACCCAAGCGGGGCAAGCTCCGTGACGTCCCCCTCGACGCCGAGGTGTCGACCGCGCTGAACGAGCACATGAAGCGGTTCCCGCCCGTCGAGGTGACCTTGCCGTGGCTCAGGCCGGACGGCCCGAAGGTGACACACCGGCTCGTCTTCACGAGCGGCGTCGACTCCGCTATCTGGAGCCAGGGGTTCAACGACCAGTCCTGGAAGCCCGCGCTGGCATCCGCCGGCATCATCCCGGCTCCCAAGAAGGGCCAGCGGTACGCAGCGGCTCGCGAGCACGGCATGCACGCCCTACGCCACTTCTACGCCTCGGTCCTCCTGGACGCCGGAGAGAACATCAAGGCCCTGAGCCTCTACCTCGGCCACAGCGACCCGGGATTCACGCTCCGCGTGTACACGCACCTCATGCCGTCCAGCGAGACCCGGACTCGAAACGCCATCACCGCGATGTACCGGGCCGCCGGTCACACTCATGAAGGCCCAACGCCGCACGACGGCCCAGAGACGGCCCAGGCTGCCTGACACGGCCCCTCATCGGCAGGAAACCTGCTGGTGAGGGGCCTTTTCATGCCCTCTCGCGGCAAGTAACACCCCATCTTGCCCGACGTCCAGCCCACGACGGAAACCCATATCCCAGAAGACCCCTGACCTGCGGCTTCGTCACCGGCGGCAGTGGGCCCGGCCAGCGCCGCCGTCGATGACGGGCGACCCCGGGGGACTTGGGTGGGCTCGCGTTCGGACAGGAGCGACAGAATTCCCGGCGCGCCGTGCGGACATGTCCTAATTTTTCACATTAACCTCTAGTCACTGTACGAAGTCGATCTCTCACAGATCGCACCCACCTCACTCCATCGGAGATGACATGCACAAGCTTCAGAGGGCTGCCGTCGTGGTCGTCGCCCTTGGCAGCGTCGGTCTGCTGGGCACCGGCACCGCCACGGCCCAGGGCCTCGACGGGCACGGCGACAAGGGCAAGGGCGGGGACAAGGTCAGCGTGCTGCAGAGCTCCAACTGCAAGTCGCACGACCTGAACGTCGACGTCCTTGGCCAGGTCGGCATCCTCAACGGCGCGCTCGGCAGCGCGCTCAACGGCGAGGGCGACCCCGGTGCGCAGGCCACCCACATCGGTTCGACCATGGGCTGCAACAACAGCGGCTTCTGAGCCACGGCTCAGAACGGGGATGCCGGCACACGTCTCATGCCGTGATGATCGCGGCGTGAGATGTGGGGCGGCACGGCAGCGGTGCACCCCAGGCGAGACCTACCGGTGGAGTACGGGCCGTGACGGGCGGCCCATGGGTTGTTCCGCCGAAGAAGGCGCACCGAGGCCGGCCGAGCCGCACCGGCGCCCCGGAAGATCAGGGCCCGATCCGTCTTCATGGATCGGGCCCTGATCGATGTTCCGAAGGAAGGGGAGCGAGGGCCCGGGTCCCCCTACTTCTGTGCCGACGCTTCCCTCTTCCGTACGACGACCAGGGCCGCGCCGCCGATCACGACCAGGCCGATGGCGATGCCGGCGATCAGGGGGGTCATCGTGGAGCCGCCGGTCGCGGCGAGGTTGGTGTCGTCGGACGTGGTGCCGACGGTCGCGGGGCTCGGCTCGCTGAGGGTCTGGCTGACAGTGCCGGCCTGGTCGGCCTCGCCGGCCTGCGTCATGCAGTCCAGCACACCGGTGAACCGCTTCTGGAAGCCGCCCGGCCCCTCGATGGTGAAGTCGTAGGCCTGGTCCTCCTGGAGCGGGACCGTCACCGTGCGCGAGGCGCCCGCGGGGATGCTGTACTCGATCCCGAGCAGTTCGAAGGTGAAGGGCGCGTCGCCCTGGTTGGCCGCGGTGATGTCGACACCGCCCTTGTCGCAGTTCTCCGCCGCCGACAGCGCGGGTATCGCACCGGTCTCCGCCCAGCTCGCGCTCGCGGTCGCCGAGACCGTCGACTCGCTGGAGCCGGCCAGGATCTGTGTCTGGCTGCGGCTCTCGGCGGCGAAGGCACGCCCCACCGGCACGGTCGTCGAAGCCTGCACGGTCAGCTCGGCCTGACCGTCCGGGGTGTCCTCGGGCACGTCGAAGAACACCTGGCCGCCGTCCGCTGCGGTCGTGACGGGCTTGCCGTCCTTGTCCACGATCCGCACCCCGCTGGTGGCGGCGTCCGCGGGCGGGGTCAGCGTCACGCTGTCCGCGTTGGTGCGCACCGTCACCGGACCGAGCCGCTCACCGGCGTGGCCGGAGACCGCGGGCGGGTCCAGGGTCAGCGACGCCTGGGGCTCGGCAACGTCCCGCGCGCTCTTCTCCAGATAGTCCGCGAGCTTCTCGGCCTGCGGGTCGGCGGCGTCGACCCGCACGCCGTCCGAGTAGCGCCAGATGGCCACCTGGGTGCCGGCCGCCGCGTCCTGCTCGGTGAGGCCGCCCTTGAAGCCCGCCTTCTCGGCCAGCGCGGCGAGGTCGTTCACCTGCGGGTAGGAGTTCTCCAGGATCCAGCGGATCCTGCCCGCGTCCTTGTTGGCGCCCAGCGAGGTGCCGCTCCAGGGCGTCTCGTGGTACTTGGCGTCGCGCTGGGTGGGGTTGTGGATGTCGACGCAGTACGTCTGGAGCATGCCACCGCCGTCGACGGACATCTCGAACAGGCCGGCCGAGATCTCCTGATCGCCGGAGTCGGTGTGGACGACCGCGGCGCCGTACGTCTTCAGGCCGCCTATGGTGGCGGTCGCCCCGCCCTGGCCCGGCGCCGTCCCTTCGGCCTCGGGCGCGGCCGCGGCCGTGCCGGCGCCCGCCAGCACGGTGGCGGCGACGAGCCCGGACGCCAGGGTCGCGGCGGCGAGGCGTGCCGCCCCTCGCCCGCGCGCCGACAGCGCCGACGCTGAGAACGCAGCAAACACAGAATTCCCCTTCGAGCAGGACCCGTTGATGTGGGGGGACGGTCCCACCAGCAGCTTCTTGAAGCTCCGAGAGCTATGCCCGGCATCCTAGGGACGCGGCGCAGCACGCTTCCCCGTGATCTGGTCGGAGGGCCGATCCGACTCGGAATCGTTATCGCCAAGATCCCTTGCGAGCAGGGCTTATCGACAAATCCACCGGGGTCGTTCGGTGCGCATTCGTCGATAAGCCGCAGTTCGGTCAGTCCTCACCAGTGACTGACGTCACGTCACCGCCATTGGTTCCGGGGCCTGTTGGCGGTCGGAGTCGGCGGGCGGTGTCTCCCAGTCGGGCTCGGGCTGTGCGGGTGCGGCGGGCACCGTCTCCGGCCTCGGTGCGCGTCGGAAGGCCGATGTGCCGCGCGCGAGGTCGTGACCGATCGCCAGCGCGTCGATGTCCGCCGACGTCCAGCTCTGCCCCTCCCGCACGTCCGAGCGCACCTTGAGCCTGCCCTGCACCACGACCGGATCGCCCACGTTCAGCGACGCGGCGGCGTTCGTGGCGAGTTGGCGATTGGCCCACACCGTGAAGAAGTTGGTGTGGCCGTCGGTCCACTCGTTCTTCCCCCGGTCCAGATAGCGCGAGGTCACCGCCAGCCGGAAGCGGGCGGACGGTCCCGTCGCCAGTTCCCGGAACACCGGCTGGGTCGCCACATTGCCCACCGCGCAGATGATCGTCTCGTTCATCTCGAACCCTCCCTGGCCCGGCCGCTCGCGCCGGGCGGATATGCGTACGGGCCCTTCCCGTACGGCTGCGTCCGACCTGACGGCCGCGTCCCGGACACCTCCGGGTGCGCCGCCGTCACCGCGATCGACCGCGTCCGTCGCGATCGCCGCGAAGCCAGACTGCCTCCGCCGGGCCGAGCCCGCAGAGCCCTGTGGATCACCGCCCGCCCGTGGATATCTCCGCCACCCACAAGGGTGAGTTCAACGTCCCGGGCGGTGCCTCAGCTCACCTCCCCGTGGCCCCCACCCCCATCACCCGGCCGTACTGCTCCCGGACCTCCCGGTACCGCAGCAGCTCCGCCGCCACCGGATCCAGCACCCGGGCCCGCCCGCATCCGGCCGCCGCTTCCCGAAGCCGTCGTTCCGCTTCCGTGCCGTACCGCCGGGCCGGCCCCCGTGCCGCCATCCGGCAGCCCCATTCGACGAGCGGGCCCCCGACGATGCCGGCCGCCATCAGCAGCACCGGCACGCCCAGGTTGGGCTCCATGACCCCGATGATCTGTCCCACCAGCCAGAGTCCGCCGACGATCTGAAGGATCGTCATGGCGGCCTGCACCAGGACGGCCGCCGGCCACCAGCCCGGACGCGGCGGCCGCCCCGGCGGCAGCCCGGCCCGCGCGGCCAGCTCGTCCAGCGCCTCGGGCAGCCCCTGGGCCCCCCGTACGGCTGCCTCGCGCACCGCCTGTGCCCAAGGCGTGGGCAGCCCCGCCGACGCCTGCTCGGAGACCGTCCGCACCGCCTGTTCCACACGCTGGCGCGCGGTGGCCTCCTCGTCCGTCTGGGTCCGCAGGGACAGCCGTCCCGTCGGTGGTTCGCTCCGGTCCTGGTACCAGCGATACAGCCGCAGCCAGGGCGTCCCGCACGCGCGGTTGGCGTTGCGCAGCCACGCCCGCTCGGCGGCCTCGCCCGCGGCGGTGGCGCCGATGGCGTCCGCGAGCCGGGCGGAGAACTCGTCCCGCGCCTCCTCGCTGAGACCGGTCCGCCGTCGCGCGGCGTACACCGGCCGCAGCCCCAGCCCGGCGGCGTCCACATCGGCCGAGATCCGGCGCGCCGCCGCCCCGCGTTCCGCGACGAACTCGCCGAGCGCCTCGCGCAGATCGCCGACGCCGTCCCCGGTGAGCGCGGACAGCGCGAGCACGACGGCGCCCGGTTCACCGTGCTCGCCGAGCGCGATGCCGTCCTCGTCGAGCAGCCGCCGCAGGTCGTCGAGAACCTGGTCGGTGGCCTCCCCGGGCAGCCGGTCGGTCTGGTTGAGGACGACGAACATGATCTCGGCGTGCCCCGCCATGGGCCGCAGATAGCGCTCGTGCAGGACCGCGTCGGCGTACTTCTCGGGGTCGACGACCCAGATGACCGCGTCCACGAGCGCCAGCACACGGTCGACCTGCTCACGGTGCTGTACGGCCGCCGAGTCGTGGTCGGGCAGGTCGACCAGGACGAGTCCGCGCAGCTGTCCGTCGGCGGCCGCGTTCTGCGCGGGGCGCCGCCGCAGCCGGGGTGGGATGCCGAGCCGGTCGATGAGTCCCGCCGCGCCGTCGCTCCAACTGCACGCGAGGGGCGAGGCGGTCGTCGGCCGTCGTACGCCCGTCTCCGAGATGGTCACTCCGGCGAGCGCGTTGAACAGCTGCGACTTGCCGCTGCCCGTGGCGCCCGCGATGGCGACGACCGTGTGCTGCCCGGAGAGCCTGCGCCGCGCCGCCGCCTCGTCGAGCACCCGGCCCGCCTCGCCGAGCGTCCTGCCGTCGAGCCGGGTGCGCGAGAGCCCGACCAGTTCGCGCAACGCGTCGAGCCGCGACCGCAGCGCCCCGTCGTACGCGAGCGGCGTCACCGCCTGCGGCCCCGCGGAGGCTCGGGGCTCCACATGGGCAGGCGGCTCGGCAGCGGCGCTGTCGTTCACCCGCCGCGCGATCAGGCCGTCGTCCCAGGGAGTCGCCGGGTCGGCACCGGAGGGGGAGTCCTTCCGGGACGAGGCGTCCGCGCGGGAGGACGGCTCGGCGCGGGAGGGGGACTCCGTACGGGAGGTAGGTGTCGTACGGGAGGTAGGTGTCGTACGAGAGGGCGGTGCCGTACGACGGGAGGGGGCGCTCTCCTTACGGCCACCGAGGTCGGGGACGCTCCCCCGCGCGGGCTCGGCCCCGTCCCTGCCGCTGCCGTTGTCGGAGTTACGACCGCCCGGGTCGGGCACGCCCGCGCGTGCGGCTCCGTCGCCGTCACCCTGACGGCTGTCGTCCGCGGCGGGGGCGTCCTCGCGCGCGGGTGGGTCGCCGATACCGGAGGGCGGCTCGACGCGCGCGTGGTCGTCGATTTCCCGGCTCTCCCACTTCGGCAGTTTTCTCCAGATCTTGCGCTTGTCCGGCTCGTCGGCGGCCATGGGGCCCTCGCTCTCGCCGTGCTGCTCGCCCGGCGCGCGTTCGTCGGCCGAAGGGAGGCCGTTCTCGGCGGCGCCCGGCACAGGGATGTCGTTCACGCGATCGTCGTCCTTGCTGACGCGGCGGTCCTCCTGCTGCTGATCGGCGTGTTCCGTGTGGTCCTGGTCAGTGACGGCGGTCACCGGTCACCTCTCCTTCTGCAGTACGGACAGCGCGGCGATGAGTTCGGCCTGGGGATCGGGGTGGACCTCCAGGGCGTCGAGCGGGGCCAGCCGCCGCTCGCGTTCGTTGTGCATGACCCGGTCCAGGTGCTCGGTGAGCAGCCGAGCGGCCCGGTCGCGCAGCCGCAGCGCCCCGTGCGCCCCGATCCGCTCGGCGAGCCCCTCCCCCGCTGACCGCGCCCGGCGGCTGCCCAGCAGCGCGGTGGCGACGAGGGCGGTGACGACCTCCGAGTCCGGCGCGACGCTGCGGTCGAGGTAGCTCACCTCGTCCTCGGCGTACTCCTCGAGCTCGCGCCGCCAGCGCCGTACGGCCATGCCGATGCGGTGTTCGAGGCTCGCCGCCTTCGGATCACGGTCCGTCAGCTCCGGGGCGGTGGCCGCCGGTTCGCGCCGCCAGGCGTCGTCGACGCGCTCGTCGGCGGCGGTGACGGCGCACAGCAGGAGGGTGCTCAGGCTGTCCACCAGCGAGTCGAGGAGCTCACCTGCGGAGCAGTCGAGCGGGAAGGCGCGCCAGCGCTTCAGGGCGTCGCCGGCGAGCACGGCGCCGGCCTGGAGCCGGGCACGCACGCGTGCGTACTCGCTGTCGTAGGCGCTGTCCACGGCGGCGGTGAGCCGTAGGGCCGCCGCGTACTGGGCGGCTGCGGCACCGGCGAGCTCGGGAATGCGGGCCTTGAGGGAGTCGAGCAGGCCGTACGCCGTGCGGGCCATGGCGTGTTCGCGGGCCGCGGGCTCCTGGGCCTGATGGACGAGCCAGGTGCGCAGCGGGGCCACCGCGGTGGCCGGCAGCAGCCCGCCGCCCCAGGCCGACTCGGGCAGCTCGGGCACGGTGAAGCGGGGTACGTCGCCGAGGCCGGCCTTGGTGAGCAGTGCGCCGTACTGCCGCGAGACCTCGGAGACGACCTGGTGCGGCACCCGGTCCAGAACGGTCACGAGGGTGGCGTCGTACTCCTTGGCGGTGCGCAGCAGATGCCAGGGGACGGCGTCGGCGTACCGGGCGGCCGTCGTCACCATGATCCAGATGTCGGCCGCGCAGATCAGCTGGGCGGCGAGGGCACGGTTGTCGGCGACCAGGGAGTCGATGTCGGGCGCGTCGAGGAGGGCGATCCCGGCCGGCAGTGAGTCGGCGGTCTCGATCCGCAGCACGCGGTCGGCGTCCTCGCCGGGGAGCATCAGTTCCTCGCCCGGGTCGTGTTCGGGTACCCACACGCGCGTGAGGTCGGGCAGTACGCGCATTCCGCTGAACCAGTGATGGTCCTCCGGATGACAGACCAGTACCGGGTTTCGCGTCGTCGGTCGCAGTACGCCCGCCTCCGTCACGCGCCGACCCACGAGAGAGTTGACGAGCGTCGACTTGCCGGCGCCGGTGGATCCTCCCACGACTGCCAGCAACGGCGCTTCGGGCTCTTTCAGGCGGGGCACCAAATAGTCGTCGAGCTGCGCGAGCAGTTCGTCGCGGTTGGCACGCGCGCGTGGCGCCCCCGCCAGGGGCAGCGGGAAGCGTGCGGCCGCGACACGGTCGCGCAGGGCGGAGAGTGCGTCGAGCAGCTGAGGCCGTACGTCCAAGGTCACCACATGCGAAGAATGCCCAATTTTAGGGGAATTCTGAAGCATATGAGCATGTCTGCGCGCCGATAGGACACAAGGGACGGAAGGGGCGACTGGGACACAGGCACAGTCCAGGCATAACGAGTGCACAACACCCGGTGCCCGAGAGGCCAAAAGCGGTGCACGATTCGTACCTGCCTGCGATTATCAGGACCGCTTCACCGAACCTCCACATCGAGCCACGGAGGCGAAGCAACAGGGACACGGACGCGGGAGCCCTATCCTTGTCCCCGGCAACGTCACGGATCGGCCCACACCCGGGCACCACGAACGAGGCCACACAACCGGCCCCCGTAGCTCAGTGGATAGAGCAGGCGCCTTCTAAGCGCTTGGCCGCAGGTTCGAGTCCTGCCGGGGGCGCACACAGCCTCTCACCTGCGGATACGCGTGAGGGGCTCTTTCGTTTACGGCGCGCACATCGCTCTGTGAGCAAGCGCCTCGCCCTGTACACGATCGCGGGCAGAGACAGGCCCCGCGCCGCGGCGGCAGCAACCCTCGTCGGCGAATCCACACCCGGAGCACGATGTAGCACCAGGTAGCACACCTTCGCTATCGTGGGTTCCATGACAGCGCAGCCCGAGATCACTCAGCGCGATCTGCGGACCCGTTCCAAAGAGATCATGGATGCCGTCCAGGGAGGACAGGCGTTCACCGTCACCCGCGACGGGCACCGTGTCGGCGAGCTGATCCCGCTCCGCCGCCGTCGCCGCTTCGTTCCTCGTGCCGAGTTCGCGGCCATGTCACGCGCCGCCCCCGACATCTCGGTGGACGCCTTCCGCGACGACCAGGACGCCGTCGTCGAGCAGGAGTTGGACGACCCGTATGCCCGTTGAGCACGAGCAAGGCCTGCTCGACACCAACATCATGATCTTGCGCAAGTGGATCGACGCCGACGAGCTGCCCGCCGAGATGGCCATCAGCACCATCACCCTCGCGGAACTCTCGGCAGGCCCCCACCAGGTACGCGGCAGCGACGAGCAGAGCGACTACGACGAACACGCCGAGCGGGCCCGCCGTATGGACGTCCTGCAGCGCGCCGAGAATGAGTTCGACCCCATCCCCTTCGACGTGGAAGCGGCCCGCATGTACGGCAGAGTCTGCGCCGCCGTCGTCTCCGCAGGCCATAAGCCCCGTCGCCGTGTGGCCGACCTGATGATCGCCGCCATCGCGGCCGCCGAGGAACTCCCCCTCTTCACCACCAACCCCGATGACTTCAAGGGCCTCGGCGACCTGATCACCATCGTGCCCGTGACGCGGCCCGAGATCCTGCACGGCCGGTAGTACCGCGCCCGCCCGACGCCGGCGAGCGATGCCTTCGGCGAGGACTTCGTGGTGGCCGGGTGGTGCGTGGGCGGCGGCGTGGAGCTCATCAGCGCGGCGGGCGTACGGCTCGCGAGCGCGGACGCCTGCTTCAGCATGCGCGAGGTCCGCCTGGCCATCGTGGCCGATGCAGGCGGCCTGCGGCGTCTCGTCGGTGTGGTCGGCGAGGGGCAGCTGCGCGAACTTGCCCTGCCCGGCCGTGACTTCGACGCGGCTACCGCCCTGCGGATCGGCCTCGTCAGCCAAGTACTTCCCCACCGCGAGGCGCTGGTTGCCGGCCGCGCGCCGCACGGCCGCGGAGATCGCGGGGAATCCGCCGCCGGCCGTTCAGGACGTCAAGCGGGTGACCGTATCGCCGCCGGCCTGACGTACGTATCCGCACCGGGTCTCTTCACACCGGAGCGGTCCACGTGCTGTCGGTTCGGGTCAGTGCGAAGGCGGCGATGGTGACGGTCACGAGGAGCACGACGGCGAGCAGCAGGGGCGGGGCCGGGGCGCCGTGCAGGGCGGCGGTGGCGCCGACGAGGCCGCCGGCGAACATGGCCGCCACGGAGAGGGTGCGCCGTCCGGCCCTGCCGCCGCTGCCCCCGGCGGCTCGGCTGTCGGAGGCCATGCCGGTGATGGTGAGGCTCCGGCGTTCTGGACGCCGAGGCCCAGTCCGAGGAGCGCGATCAGCCAGTAGCGGACGGCGCCCGCATACGGGGCGGCGACGGTCTCGGCGATGACGTACGCGACCAGAATGAGGAGGGTCTCCAGCAGCAGCGCCTGGTGCAGCAGACGCCCGCGGTGACGGGCGCGGTGCGCGAAGCGGCCGCCCAGCAGGGCGCCGACGGCGAACGCGGCGAGCGCCGCCAGCGAGGCGGCCAGGGAGAATCCGGCGGCGCCGACGATGGCGAAGCACGTTCTGACGAGCCGGCGGACGTGACGTTCCGGCAGACCGGTCCGGTGCGGAGCGCTCGCTTGTGTGACGGCCTTCGTCGTCGCCGCCCCGCCCCCTCTCCCCCCCGCCCTACGCCTACGCCGCCACCGCCGCAGGCCTCCGTGTCAGCCCCAGGTTCCGGTGGATCTCGTATGTCGCCGGTGAGCGGTTCAGGGTGATGTAGTGCAGGCCCGGGGCGCCCTCCGACAGCAGGCGGGCGGCCATCTGCGTGGCGTGGGCGACGCCGATGCGGTGGCCCTCGGCCGGGTTGTCGCGGGCGGCTTCCAGGCGGTGGGCCAGGTCCTCGGGGAAGGAGGCGTGGCTGAGTTGGGCGAAGCGGTGGATCTGGCGGACGTCGGTGGCCGGCATGATCTCCGGGATGACGGGGGTGGTGCAGCCCGCCGCCGTCACCCGGTCACGCAGCCGTAGGTAGTCCTCGGCGTGGAAGAACATCTGCGTGATCGCGTAGTCCGCCCCCGCCCGGCACTTGGCCACGAAGTGCCGGATGTCGCTCTCCCAGTCCGGTGAGCGCGGGTGCCGTTCGGGGAAGGCCGCCACGCCGATGCTGAAGTCGCTGATGTCCCGTACCAGGGAGACGAGTTCGTGGGCGTGGGTGAAGCCCTCGGGGTGCGGGATCCAGGGGCCGTTCGGGTCGCCCGGCGGGTCACCGCGCAGGGCGAGGACGTCATGGACCCCGGCGTCCGCGTACTGACCGATGATGTGGCGCAGTTCGGCCACGCTGTGGCCCACGGCGGTCAGATGGGCGACCGGTCGCAGCGTGGTCTGGGTCGCTATCCGCTTCGTCACCTCGACCGTACGGTCCTTCGAGGACCCTCCCGCCCCGTACGTGACCGACACGAACGTCGGCGACAGCGGCTCGATCCGGCGTACGGCGTCCCACAGGTTGCGGGTGCCGGAGTCGGTCTTCGGCGCGAAGAACTCGAAGGAGAAGGTGGGGGTGCCGGTCGCGAGGTCGCGGGCCAGCACCTCGCGCAGAGTCGTCGTCATGCGTCTGCCCGTCACAGCGTGGCGAGGCCCAGCACCAGCGGGGCGGCCGAGACCAGCACCAGGACGAAGGGCACCGGGGCTCCCTTGACGTCCTTGACGCGCAGGTGGGAGATGACCGCGCCGATGAAGAAGAGCACCACGCCGATGGCGGCGGCGATGCCCAGCGGCCGGTAGAAGATGCCGATCAGCAGGCCCGCGGCGCCGGCGAACTTCAGCAGCGCCAGCATGGTGTACCAGCTGCTCGGGACGCCGAGCCGGGTCAGCGTCTCCACGATGTCCTTGTCCTTGACCAGCATGCTGCGGCCCGAGAACACCAGCAGGAACGACACCAGCACGGCCAGCACGATGTATGCGATGAACATGACTTCTCCGAGGAGTTGAAGTGGTGAGCGGCGGAAGGGAGTTCGGGGAAGGGCGGGGGACGGCCATCGCCTGGGGCGCCGGACCGGCCCCCGCCCCTCGCCGGCGTCAGGCCTGCGGGTTGTAGGGGGACTTGGCGCGGGCCTCGTGCAGCGCGGTGCCCCACCAGGCGAGCTCGTCGAGCATCACCTTGACGGCGCCGGTCGTGCCCTCGGTGTCGGTCGGCGCGCCGTCCTCGCCGAACGCCTCCCAGTAGAACGGGAAGGCCACCCCGTCGCGGATGGTGACGGCGTGCATCTCGGCGAAGACCTGGCGCAGCTGCTCGACGGCGCGCAGGCCGCCGCTCTGGGCGCCGTAGGAGACGAAGCCGACCGGCTTGGCCTGCCACTCGGTGAAGTGCCAGTCGACGAGCGCCTTCAGGGAGGCCGGGAAGCTGTGGTTGTACTCCGGCGTCACCACGACGAAGGCGTCGGCCGCGGCCAGCTTCGCGGAGAGCGGGAGCATCTCGGCCGGCCGCACCTCCTCGGTCGCCATGGCGGGCGGCGTGGCCGGAAGGGCGAGCGGCAGCACCGTCTCGGAGAGGTCGACGACCTCGACGTCGAAGGCACTGTGCTCCTTGGCCAGCCCGGCGAACCAGTTGGTCACGACCTCACCGAACCGGCCCTCGCGGACCGATCCGAGGATGACGGCGAGCTTCAGGGTTTCCGTGGACATGCTGAGTGCTCCTTCATAACGGCAGAAAGGACGGAAAGGGGTAGCAGAGGTGACAGGGGTGACAGGGATGACAGGGGTTCAGCGGTCGGCCTCGGCTCACGCGCCCGCCAAGGATGCCGCGTCGAGCCGGGCCAGTTCGCCGTCGGTGAGCGCGATGTCCGCCGCGGCGACGTTCTCCTCCAGGTGGTCCAGGCGCCGGGTGCCGGGGATCGGGGTGACGGGGATCCCCCAGACCCGGGCCCGGTGGTGCACCCAGGCCAGCGCGATCTGACCGGGGCGCGCACCGTGCCCGGCCGCGATGTCGCGCAGTACGCCGGGCAGGTCCTCCCGGCCCGGAAAGGTGCGGGCGAGCTGTGCCGAGTGGTCGCCCCGGGCGCTGAGCAGCCCGCGCCCGTTCGGCGAGAACGGCACCACGCCGACGCCGAGTTCGGCGCAGACCGGCACCATCGCCTCGATCCGCCGGGCGCCCAGCGACCACTCCGACTGCACGGCGGAGACGGGGTGCACGGCGTGGGCGCGGCGCAGTTCCTCGCCGCTGACCTCGCTGAGCCCGATGTGGCGCACCTTGCCCTCGGCGACCAGGTCGGACATGGCGCCGATGGTCTCCTCCAGCGGCACGTTCACCTGCGGACGGGCCAGGTAGTAGAGGTCTATGACGTCGGTGCCCAGGCGCTTGAGACTCGCCTCGCAGGACGCCCGTACGAAGGGGGCGTCGCCGCGCATCGACCAGCTGTCGCCGGGGCCGAAGACCACCCCGAACCTGGTGCACAGCACGGCCTCGTCGCGGCGGTGGCGGACGGCGCGGCCGACCATCTCCTCGTTGCGGCCGCGGCCGTACATGTCGGAGGTGTCGATCATCGTGGCGCCGAGGTCGAGCGCGTGGTTGATGACGGCGGCCGCCTCGGACGGGCCGGTGAGCGTGGCCGGTTCGGTCATCCGCATGCAGCCCAGTCCCTGGACGGGGACCACCAGGCCGGTGCCGCCCATCGGCGTGGTCGGGAGTGTCGTACGCATCCCTGTCATCCCTTGTCCGCTACGGCGGCCTCGGCGGGGCGTGCCGCGGCCCGGGCGGTCTTGCCGACGAGGCGGTTGATCACCAGGGCGGACAGGGCGCACAGGCCCGCCACCGCCCACAGCACGACATGCCAGGCGTCGGTGTACTGCTCGGCCAGGAAGGCGTGGGACTCGCCGTCGAGGTCGCCCGCGGCGATCCGGCCGGCCTGCTCACGGCCGCCGACGTCGGACTGCATCAGGGTGATCAGGGCGGCGCCGAAGACCGCGAGGACGAGCGCGTTGGCGCCGCCGCGCGCGGTGTTGAGCAGGCCGGAGGCCATGCCGATGCGGTCCGGGGCGACGTGCTCCATCGCCTGGGCGTCGACGAGCGCCGCCGCCAGGCCGTTGCCGACGCCGATCAGCAGCAGCGGGCCGATGAGCTGTACGGCGCCCGAGCCCGGGGTGAGCACGGTCATCCAGGCGTTGCCGCCGGCGATCAGGGCGATGGCCAGGGTGATGAGGAGCCGGGCGGACACGCCCTGGTTCACCAGCTTTCCGGTCAGCGGGGGCACCGCAAGGACCGGCAGGGTCATCGCCAGCATCAGGGTGCCCGCGTCACCGGCGGAGAAGTCGCCGGCGCCCTGGAGGTACGTCGGCAGGTAGACCAGGACGCCGACGGTGCCGACGGCCGTGGTCAGGGCGGCGAGCAGCCAGCCGGTGAAGGGGCCGCCGCGCAGCAGCGCGAGGTCCAGGACGGGGTGCTCGGTGCGCCGTTCCAGGGCGACGAAGACCACCAGCATGAGCAGACCCGCGCCCAGGAAGCCGAGCACCCTGGGGCTGGTCCAGCCCGCCGACGCCACCTGGTTGGTGCCGTACATCAGGCCGATGATGCCGAGGACGAAGGTGACGGTGCCCGGCAGGTCGAACTTCGGCCGGTGCTCGGCGGCGGACTCCTTCAGGACCAGCGTGCCGGCCACCAGTAGGAGCCCCGCGACCGCGAAGGCGCCGAACATCGCGCGCCAGCCGAGGGCGCTGACCAGCCAGCCCGCGAAGGTCGGGCCGAAGGCGAGGCCGACGCCGACCGTGGTGCCGACCATGGCGAAGGCACGGGTGCGGGCGGGCCCCTCGAAGCTGCTGCCCAGGATCGCGCCGCCGCCGGCCATCACCCCGGCCGCGCCCACGCCGGACAGGGTCCGGGCCGCGTCCAGCACCAGCACATGCGGGGCGAACGCGGCGGCGGCCGTACTGGCGACGTAGAGCACGGCCCCGACGGCGAAGATCCGGCGCCGGCCGAAGAGGTCGCCGAGCGAGCCCGCCACCAGCATCAGACAGGAGGCGGCCAGGAAGTAGCCGGTGACCACCCACTGCAGGGCCCCGCCGCTGCCGCCCAGGTCGGCGGCGATGCGCGGGAGCGCGATGCTCGTGCCGGACATCGCCATCGGAACGATCAGATAGCCGAGGAGCACCGACCCCAGGGTCAGCGCGGCCCGGACACGGCCCCCGGAATCCGGAGGGGACTCGGCACCGGACGGCACCCCTGCCTGGTCGAGCTCTTGGGAAGCGCTCATGAAGGTAAAGTACAACGTGCATTGCACTGTGTAAAGTGGTCGTTGTAATCGACCAGGAGGTGCCACGATGGCCAGCGCAGACAGCGGGCAGAACAGGCCGCGCAAGGGGTTCCCGGAGAAGCGGCGGGCCATCCTGGACGCCTCCCGGAAGGTGTTCGGCCGGGTCGGCTACCAGGGCGCGAGCATCGACATGATCGCCACCGAGGCGTCGGTGTCGACGCGCACGATCTACAACCACTTCGAGAACAAGGAACAGCTGTTCTCCACGGTGCTGATCGAGAGCTCGGAGCAGGTCGCAGCGGCCCACGAGGCGATGATCGAGCGATGTCTCGGCGGCACGTCGAGCGCGGCCGGCCTGGAGGCCGATCTGATCGCCCTCGCCAAGGACTGGGTGCGGCCGCGCCCGGAGTTCACCGACCACTTCGCGATCGTCGCCCGGATCAACGCCGAGGGCGAGAACTTCCCCGGCGATCTGCACGACGCCTGGCAGAAGGCCGGCCCGCTGCGAGTGCAGCGCACGCTCGCCGCCCGCATGGCACGGCTCGCCGAGCGCGGACTGCTGCAGGTCCAGGACTCCGAGCTGGCCGCCCAGCACTTCGTGGTCCTGGTCACCAACACCTGGGGCCGGGACCGGGCGGGCGTGGACGCGCTGTCGGACGCCGACACGCACGAGATCGCGGCGGCCGGCGTCCACGCCTTCCTGTACGGCTATCTACCTCGAGGCTGAGCCCACGGCCCAACCGCCCGCTCAGTGCCCGGCGTCGGGGCCCTGCCCCGCGTTCCACACCAGGTCGAAGACGAACCGCCGGATCCGCCAGCCCGCCGGGGTGCGGGCCAGCTCGGCCTCGTAGTGACCGCCGATGTCGAAGTGCGCGGCCGGCTCCTCGCGCTGCCGTACGTGCACCGCCATCAGGTGGGCACGCACACGAGCGCTGTCCTCGTCCCCCTCGGGGTAGAGGTCGACCGTGTAGTTCCCGGCGAGGTGATGGGTGCGCTCGAAGGTCGTACGGGCCATCTGCTGGAAGCCCGCGAGGCCCTCGAAGCCCTTGTACTCGCCGAAGGGGAAGGTGAGTTGGACGTCCTGGGTGAACACCGAGTCGAACCAGGTGTCGTTGTGCCGGTCGGCGTCCAGGTGGTGGACGTAGCGGTCGCACAGCTCGGTGATCGCGGCGCGGTCGGCGAGGGTGCGCACCTGGGCGCGGAGGTCCGCCAACTCGTCGTGGGTGGTGGTCATGACTGCTCCTCTTCTCGAATGCCTTGAATGCCTTGAACAGCTCGAATGGCTCGAATGGCTGGAACGGCTCGAACGGGCGGTGGTTCAGCGGCCGGCGCCGCGCCAGCTGCGCGGGCCGTCGAAGACCTGGGCGCGCTCCAGCCGACGCCAGCGGGCGACGGCGCGGTGGCGGCGGGACAGGTCGTCGGGCTCGGCGCCGACGGCGGCCGTACGGGAGAGCAGGACCGCGGTGAGCGCGGCCAGCTCCTCGGGGCCGGGGCTGCCCTTCTCGACGCGGAACAGCTGGGCGGGAGTGGTACGGCTCATGGCTGCGTCCCCTGTCACTGCGGCGGGTTTCCGTGCTTGCGGCGGGGCAGGTCGGCGTCCTTGCCGGCCAGCATGGCGAGGGCACGGCAGAGCACCGAGCGGGTCTCGCGGGGGTCGATCACGTCGTCGACCAGGCCGCGTTCGGCGGCGTAGTACGGGTGGACCAGCTCGGTCCGGTACTCCTCGATCTTCCGGCGGCGCATCTCCTCGGGGTCCTCGGCCGCGGCGATCTCGCGGCGGAAGACGACGCCCGCGGCGCCCTCGGCACCCATCACCGCGATCTCGTTGGTGGGCCAGGCCAGCGCGATGTCCGCGCCGATGGACCGGGAGTCCATCACGATGTACGCCCCGCCGTAGGCCTTGCGCAGCACCACCGAGACCCGGGGGACGGTGGCGTTGCAGTACGCGTACAGCAGCTTGGCGCCGCGCCGGATGATGCCGTCGTGCTCCTGGTCGACGCCCGGCAGGAAGCCCGGCACATCGACCAGGGTGACCAGCGGGATGTTGAAGGAGTCGCAGAACTGCACGAACCGCGCGCCCTTCTCGCTGGCCCTGATGTCCAGCACTCCGGCCATCGAGGCGGGCTGGTTGGCGACGATGCCGACGACATGGCCGTCGAGGCGGGCCAGCGCGCAGACGAGGTTGGTCGCCCAGGTGGCGTGGATCTCCATGTACTCGCCGTCGTCGACGAGTTCCTCGATCACCGAGCGGATGTCGTACGAGCGGTTGCCGTCCGCGGGGACCAGGTCGAGCAGGCTGTCACCGGAGCGGTCGGCGGGGTCGGCGCCGCGCACCGTGGGCGGCAGTTCGCGGTTGTTGGCGGGCAGCAGGGACAGCAGGTAGCGCACCTCGGCGAGGCAGGTCTCCTCGTCGTCGTAGACGAAGTGCGCGACGCCGGAGACACCGCCGTGCACATCGGCGCCGCCGAGTTCGTTCTGCGAGACCTGCTCGCCGGTGACGGCCTGGACGACGTCGGGGCCGGTGATGAACATCTGGGAGATGTCCCGTACGGCGAAGACGAAGTCGGTCAGCGCGGGCGAGTAGGCGGCGCCGCCCGCGCAGGGGCCGAGCATGACGGAGATCTGCGGGATGACGCCGGAGGCCTTGGTGTTGCGGCGGAAGATGCCGCCGTAGCCGGCGAGCGCGGACACGCCCTCCTGGATGCGGGCGCCGGCGCCGTCGTTGAGGGAGACCAGCGGGGCGCCGGCGGCCAGGGCCATGTCCATCAGCTTGTGGATCTTCTGCGCGTGGGCCTCGCCGAGGGCGCCGCCGAAGATGCGGAAGTCATGGGCGTAGACGAAGACGGTACGGCCGTCGACGGTGCCCCAGCCGGTCACCACTCCGTCCGTGTACGGCCGTTTGGCCTCCAGCCCGAAGCCGACGGCGCGATGCCGGCGCAGTGGCTCGACCTCGGTGAAACTGCCCTTGTCCAGCAGGAGTCCGATGCGTTCGCGGGCGGTCAGCTTGCCCTTGGCGTGCTGCCGTTCGGTGGCCTTCGGGTCGGCTCCCTGGCGGGCCTCCTCCTTGATGTGGCCGAGTTCCTCGACGCGGCGGGGTGTGGTGGTCTCCCCCATGTCCCTCACTCCTCGTGTGTCGGTGTCGGTGTCGCTGTCGGTGGGGGCGGCGCGGGCAGGACCATGGACAGGACCGGCTCCATGGCGGCGATCCGCTCGGCGGCCTCCCGCTGCGGCAACCACGTGATCCGGTCCGGGAGTTCGTGGAGTACGGCCCGGTGGGGCGTCGTCGCCGCGACCGCGACCGCGGCCACATGCTCCGGGCAGCCGTGCAGGTCGGTCACGAGCCAGCCGTCCGGTGCGCGGTGCCCTCCGGCGCTCGCGTGGACGCCGAGGTAGTCGTCGCCGACGCCATGGCTCAGTCCCGTGCCGACGCCCTTGAGGTACGCCTCCTTGCGGCTCCACAGCTCCGCGAAGACCCTCGGCCGGCGCTCGTCCGGCGCCCGCAGCACTTCCCGCCGCTCCGCCGGGTGCAGCCGGGGCAGGCACAGTTCCACCGTCGAGGCGTCCGGCACCCGTTGCACATCCACGCCGACCGGGCTGCCCGCGACGCCGTACAGGACGAGGCCGTGGCTGTGGGACAGGGAGAAGTGCAGCGAGCCCGGCAGGACGGGACGGCCGTGCGCGCCGCCGCAGTACGGGCACGGGGCCCTGCGCAGCCGGAGCAGTCCGGGGGCGACGCCGGTGTACGCCGACAGCAGCCGGCGCAGCCCGATGTGCGCGTGCAGGTAGGCGGACCGTGCGTCGGGCCGCAGGAAACCGGCGGCCCGGCGGCGCTCCTCGCCGTCGAGCTCAGCGACGGCCCGCGGTTCCTCGGCGTCGGCGGGCGGGCGCAGGGCCCACAGGTGCAGTTCGCCGGGGGCGAGGGAGAGTCGGGGGACGGCCGGCGGGAGGGCGCGGGACCGGACGCTCATGAGCTGCCGCCTGCGTCGAGCCCCGCCGCCGCGAGTGCCGCGACCTCGCCGAGCGTCCCCTCGCACAGCAGGTCGGCCGGTATCTCGACGTCCAGCTCACGCTTCAGGGCGAGCGTGAGCTGGAGAGCCAGCAGGGGGTGGACGCCCTGGCGGCGCAGGGGGCGGTCGGTGCTGAGGCGGTGGGCGGGTGGGACGCGGAGGCGGAGTTCCAGTTCCCGGCGCAGAGAGGCCTCCAGGGTGCGCACGCGGGCGTCGGCGGGCATGGCGCGCAGGGCGGCGGTGGCGGGCAGGTACCGGGGGCGTTCCGGGGCCGTACCGGCGGGTCGGGGTGTCATGGCGTACCGCCTTTCGTGGAGTGCTTGTGCTCGCGCGACGGCCGCTCCTGCGCCGTGGGCCGGACGCCCTCGCCACTCCCCCGCCGCTCCACCACCAGCGCCACCACCGCCGCCCCCACCGACACCAGCCCTCCGGCCAACAGCCCGGCGCGCGCCCCCAGTTGCTGGGCGAGCCAGCCGACGAGCAGCGCGCCCAGGGGCGTCGAGCCCTGGAGGATCAGGGTGTAGAGAGCCATCACCCGGCCCCGGTAGTCGGGGTCGCTGCCCAGCTGGATGCGGTGGTTGGCGGCCTGTGCGAAGTACAGGGAGGCGAAGCCGGTCATGGCCAGCAGGACCAGGGCCGACCCGAAGTCGGGGGCCCACGCGGCCGTCGTCTCCAGGGCTCCGAAGGCGAGCGCGGCGAGGACGACCGTACGGGCCGGCGGGCGGGAGCGGCGTCCGGTGCCCACCAGCGCGGCCAGCAGTGAACCGGCCGCGAACGACGTCGTGAGCAGGCCGAAGGAGGCCGCGTCGGCGTGGAAGACGGTCTTGGCGAGCAGGGGCAGGATGAGCTGGAAGTTGAGGCCGAACAGCCCGATGACCGCGATCAGCGCGACCGGCAGGAGCAGGTCCGGACGC
Source organism: Streptomyces sp. NPDC111802 (assembly GCF_055634335.1). Taxonomy (NCBI): domain Bacteria; kingdom Bacillati; phylum Actinomycetota; class Actinomycetes; order Kitasatosporales; family Streptomycetaceae; genus Streptomyces; species Streptomyces sp. NPDC111802. The sequence continues at coordinate 166,577 of NZ_JBVKCZ010000018.1, forward strand.
GTCGTGACGTACCGCAGCCCGTCGACCACCCCGCCCCGTCCGGCCGCCCGCCCCGACCGGTGCAGCTCCGCCGTCCGCATCATGCGCAGCCCCACCACGGTCCCGGCGTAGCTCGCCGCGTTCAGCAGCATCACCCACCCGGTGCCGAACGCCCCGATCAGCAGCCCGGCGAGGGCAGGGCCCCCGACCCGGGCGACGTTGAAGTACGCGGCGCTGAGCGCGGAGGCGTTGGGCAGCAGCTCCGCGCCGACGAGTTCGCTGACGAAGGACATCCGGGCGGGCACCTCGACCGCGTTGACGCTGCCGAGGGCGAGCGCGAAGAGGTACACGTGCCACAGCCGGGCCGTGCCGGTCAGGTCGAGGAGGGCCAGCGCCAGGGCCAGGGCGCCGGAGAGGGTGTTGGCCCACGCCAGCAGCCGCCGTTTGTCGTGCCGGTCGGCGAGCCGGCCGCCGTACAGGGTGAACAGCATCAGCGGTGTGAACTGCAGTGCCGTCACGGTGGCGAGGGCCGCGGCGGAGTCGCCGGTGAGGGACAGCACCAGCCAGTCCTGCGCCACGACCATCATCCAGGTGCCCGCCACGGAGACGAGCTGACCGGCCGCGAAGAGACGGAAGTTGCGCACCGACAGGGAGCGGAAGCCGCTGGCGAGAGTCATGCCGACCATGGTGGGCACCGCGGGTCAGCGCCCGCCGGGGGCGCACTCGCGCAGGGCGAGACACTCCTCCAGGAAGCCGAGGGCGCGCAGATGGTACGAGCGGGCGGCCCAGCCGAGGCTGATGTTGTGCCCGGCGCCGGGCAGCCGGTCGACCACCACGCGCGGCGCCCCGCCGAACTCGGCCCGCAGCGCCGCGAGGGTGTCGTCGTCGTGCAGCCACCACGCCTCGTACTCGGCGAAGGTGAGCCGCACCGGGACGCGGATCCGCCCGGCCAGCGACGCGAAGCGCTCCGGCCAGCGCGCCGCCTCCTCCCGCTCCCGTACCGGCATGGGGGCGACCACTGTGTCGCTGTGCCGGAAGGTGCCCGGCGGATACAGGCGCAGCTTGCCCCAGTTGCGGGTCCAGTGGCCGTGCCCGCGCTCGTCGGGCAGTTCGCGCGGCGGCACGGCGTAGCGGTGTCCGAGGCCGGAGACGTCCAGGCCGAGCAGGTCGGGTCCGGTGTCGTCGGCGGCCGCGGTGAGGGCGAGTTTGCCGCCGTAGGAGTGGGCGAGCAGGAAGAGTCCGGCGCCGGTGTCGTACCGGAGGGTCAGGTCGTCGAGGGCGGCGTGCAGGGCGGCCGTCTGTTCGGCCAGAGGCTGGCCGTCCGGCAGTACGCCGGCGGAGGCGCCGTAGCCCGGCCGGTCCACGGCGAGGACCGTGTAGCCGAGCCGGGCGCCGAGGCCGAGCAGGGACTGGCCCGGGTGCGCCCGGCCGTCGAAGTAACCGGCGCTCATGCCGCCGCCGTGCAGGGCGACGACGGTGGCGCGGGGCGCGCCGTGCGCGGGCTCGGCGAGCAGCGCGGACAGGGTGAGCCCGGCCGCGTCGAGGGTGATCCGGCGGATGCCGGGGGTGGTGGGCGGGCTGATGACGGTCATGCGTCCCCCGTGAGTCGGCGTCACAGCTGTACGGCGCCGGCGTCGATACAGGACAGCAGGGTCCGGGCCTGGACGTTGACGTAGTGGCCGTGGGCGGTCAGCGCGCCCAGCTGGTCCGGGGTGGCCCACTGGTAGCCGGTGGGCGGTTCCAGCGGGGTCTGGGCGTCGTCGGTCTCGATGAAGAGGTAGCGGCTCTCGGCGTTGAGGAACCTGCCGCCCTCCTCGGAGTGGATCGCCGCGTACCGGACGCGGTCGGCGGGGGCGTCCAGCGCCAGGTCCAGGAACGGCGGGCGGTCGGCGGGCGGCAGGTGCTCCCAGTTGCCGGGGTTGGCCTGCACGGTCGGCGCGAGTTCCACGGTGTCCAGGAACCCGGCCTCCACCTTGGCGTTGACCAGCAGATGCGGCACACCGCCGATACGCCGGTACAGGAAGGCGGTGACCCCGGTGCCGGTCGGCTCGAACAGCGGCTGGTCCCAGCCGGAGACCTCCCGGCTGCCGGCCTCGACCCGGACGCCGACCACCCGGAAGTAGCGGCCGTCGGGGCGCTCGACCACGTCGTCGCCGCGCCGCCAGCCCTCGACCGCGTCGAGCGGGATCCGCCGGATGTCGATGTCGTGCCGGGAGCGCTCGATGGTGAACCAGGACTGCAGTTCGGCGTCGGTGAGCAGGGCACCCGGGCCGGACCGGGCCGGCGGGAAGCAGGCGATGACCGTACGGGCGTCCATGTTGACGAGGTTGTCGCGGCGCAGCAGTTCGCCGAGCTGGCCCAGGGTGAGCCAGCAGAAGTCGTCGTCGAGGGGGACGTCGGTGTCCGCGCCGACCTCGACGAGCATGTTCCGGTTGGCCTTGCGGTAGAACCACGAGCCGTGCTCGGACTGCAGCACGTCCGCGTGGACCAGGGCCCGGCCCGCTCCGGCGAAGTACTCCAGGTACTTCACCTTCGAACCCCGGTGCACGGTGGAGTAGTTGCTCCGGGTCGCCTGCACGGTCGGGGACAGCTGGAGGATGTTGCGGTTGCCGGGTTCCATCTTGGCCTGCATCAGGAAGTGCAGGACGCCGTCGAACTCCTTGGCGAGGATGCCGAGGATGCCGACCTCGGGCTGCCGGATGATGGGCTGCTGCCAGGAGCGCATCGAGCCCTCGCCGAGGTTGACGGTGAGCCCCTCGACGCTGAAGAACTTCCCGGTGTGGTGCACCAGGTTGCCGGTGCCCTCGGCGAAGGACCAGCCGTCGAGCTCGCCGAGCGGGCGGCGCTCCACCCGGAATCGGTGGGCGCGGGCCCGCCCCGCGAGCCAGCCGTCGACGTCGGCGGTGCGCAGGCCGTGCCCGGCGCCGCCGGCGGCGGCCGAGCGGGCCAGGCGGGCGGTCAGGTCCTCGGCGGCGCGGGAGCGCAGCGAGGGGGCGACGGGCGCGGTCACGACAGGTCCTCCTCGCCGCCGGTGACCAAGAACGCGACCGTGCGGCGCAGCGCCTCGTCCAGCGGTGTCGCGGGACGCCAGCCGGTGGCGGTGCGGAACGCCGAGGCGTCGATGGTGACGCTGCGGAAGTCGCCGGCCTCGGCGTGCGCGGGCGGGGTTACGGAGACCACCGGCACGGGAGGCTTGCCCGTCTGCTCGGCGACCAGCGCGGCGACGGTCCTGAAGACCTCGCCGAGCGGCTCGCCCCGGCCGGTGCCGAGCAGCCAGTGCCGGCCGGCGAGCGCGTCCGGGTGGTCGACGGCGGCGGCGAAGGCGCGGGCCACGTCCTCGACGTAGAGCAGGTCGCGGCGGACCGTGCCGTCGTGCCACATGGTGATGGACTCCCCGGACAGGGCGCGGCGCACCATCAGGGTGACGACGCCCTTGTCGCGGGCGGTGGACTCGGGGCCGTAGCCGAAGACGGTGGGCAGCCGGATCGCGGCGCCGCGCAGCACGCCCTCGGCGTCGGCGGCCAGCAGCACCTGCTCGGCGGCGAGCTTCTGACGGTCGTACTCGCCCTTGGGCCGGTCGGTCTCGGTGCCGTCGAGGACGTCCTTCTCCAGCGGGCCGGCCTGCGAGGCGGCGCCCGCCCACAGCACGGTGACCGGGGAGCCCGCGGCGGTACGGCGGTCGCGCAGGGCCTCGACGAGGTCGCGGACCAGGCCGACGTTGACGCGCTCGGCGGCGGTGTCGCCGTCCTCCACGCGCCAGGTGGTGGCGCCGGCGCTGTACAGCACGGTGTGGATCACCACGTCGGCGCCCTCGACCGCCTCGGCGACGGCGCCGGGTGCGGTGAGGTCGGTGGCACGCACCTCGATCTCGGCGCGGGCGTCCGCGGGGACGGGCGCGGGGCGGCGGGAGACGGCACGGATCCGCAGCGGACGCCGGGAGAGTTCACGCAGCACCGCGGAGCCGACGAATCCGGTGGCGCCGAGCAGCACCACGAGCGGGGGGTGCACGGGTGAGGAGTTCACGGGCGGGGGATTCACCGGCGAGGGGTTCACGGCCACAGCTGTGCCTCCACCTCTTGGCAGGCCTCGTACGTGGGCAGCAGGCCGCGGTCCCGGGCCTCGGCGAGGGTGGGCGCGCTCAGGTCGCGCTGCGACTGGGCGGCCTTGAGCTCCGCCGGGAGCGGCAGGCCGAGTTCGGGATCGAAGGGGCTCACGGCGCGCTCGTTCTCGGGGACGTAGCCCTCGGACATCACGTAGACGACCATCGAGTCGTCGGCCAGGGACAGGAAGGCGTGGCCGACGCCGACCGGGATGTACAGGGCGCGGCAGTCGTCGCCGCCGATCTCGGTGGCCTCCCACTGGCCGAAGGTGGGCGAGCCGACCCTGAGGTCGATTAGGAAGTCCTGGACACGGCCGTAGGGGCAGTAGACGTACTTGGCCCGGCCGGGCGGGGTGGCGGTGTAGTGGATGCCGCGCAGCACGCCGCGGGCGGACAGGTTGTGGCTGATGTCCTTGACCGGGAACAGCGGCCGGCCGAGGGCCTCGGTGAACGCCGTGCCCTGGTACGGGGAGGAGAACAGGCCGCGGTCGTCCTTGTAGACGGGGGGCGTGAACTCGAAGGCACCCTCGATGCCCAGCTTGTGCACCTGCACGGCGCTCACTCGCCTTCCTGGTTGTCGTGCTTGACGCCGACGAAGAGGCCGTTGCCGGGGTACTCACCGGTGACGTACTCGACCGTGAACCCGGCGTCGGTGAACGCGGCCTCGTACTGGGCCCTGCTGTAGAGGGCCATGACATGGGTGTCGTCGAAGTGCCGGACGTCCTGCCCCGGCTTCCCGACCAGGTAGTGCACGTCCATGCGGCTGGCGTCGCCCGTGTCGTGCAGGACGGTGTGGGAGACGCGGGCGACGGTCATGCCGCCGTGGGTGACGACGTGGCCGCCGACGTGGCCGGGAGTGAAGTTCTCCGGGAACCACCAGGGCTCCAGGACGGCGACGCCGCCCGGGGCGAGATGGTGCGCGAACGAGCCGATGGTGGCCCTCAGTTCGTCCTCGCCGGTCAGGTTGCCGATGGCCGCGAAGAGGCACGCGACGGCGTCGAACCGGCGTTCCAGCCGGAAGGTGCGCATGTCGCCGCGCTCGACGGGGATGCCGGGGTGGTTGCGGCGGGCGACGTCCAGCATGCCGTCGGCCAGGTCGATGCCGCGCACGTCCCCGAACTCCTCGGCGAAGTGGGCGAGATGGCCGCCGGTGCCGCAGCCGACGTCCAGCAGCGAGGCGGCGGCCGGGAAGCGGGAGCGGATGTGCTTGGCGACGACGGCGGACTCGGCGCCGTAGTCCTTGCCGCGGCCGTTGTAGATCGCGTCGTAGACGTCACCGACGTCGTAGATGCCGAGGGGTGCCGTCCTGGATGCCTCAGACACGCGCGAGCACCTCCCGCAGCGCGCCGATGACCTTGTCCTGGAGCCCCTCCGACAGCGAGGGGTACATCGGCAGCGAGAAGATCTCGCCGGCCAGCTTCTCGGTGACCGGCAGGGAGCCCTCGGCCCAACCCAGGTCCGCATAGCCGGACATGGTGTGCACCGGCCACGGATAGCTGATGTTGAGGTGGATGTCGTAGGCCTTGAGCGCCTCGATGATCGCGTCACGCTTCGGGTGGCGGACGACGTAGACGTAGTAGACGTGGGTGTTGCCCGGGTTGGTGGCGGGCAGCAGCAGTCCGCCGGGCCCGGTGACGTCGGCGAGCTGCTCCTCGTAGCGGCGGGCGACTGCGCCCCGCCCTGCGACGTAGGCGTCGAGGCGGGTCAGCTTGCGGCGCAGGATCTCCGCCTGCACCTCGTCCAGGCGGGAGTTGTGGCCCGGCGAGCGCACCACGTAGTAGACCTTGTCCATGCCGTAGTAGCGCAGCTGCTTCATGGCCCGGTCGGTCTCGTCGTCGGCGGTGACGACGGCGCCGCCGTCGCCGTAGGCGCCGAGGACCTTGGTGGGGTAGAAGGAGAAGGCCGCCGCGTCGCCCAGGGTGCCGGTGAGCCTGCCGTGGTGGCGGGCGCCGTGCGACTGGGCGCAGTCCTCCAGGATCTTCAGGCCGTGCTTCTCGGCGATGCGCCTGAGCGGCTCCATGTCGACGCTCTGGCCGTAGAGATGGACCGGCAGCAGCGCCTTGGTGCGGGGCGTGACGGCCGCCTCGACCTGCTCGGTGTCGATGAGGAAGTCCTCCTCACGGACGTCCACGAACACCGGCGTGGCCCCGGCGCCGATGATGGCGACGACGGTGGGGGCGGCCGTGTTGGACACCGTGATGACCTCGTCACCCGGGCCGACGCCGAGCGCCTGAAGGGCGAGCTTGAGCGCGTTGGTGCCGTTGTCGACGCCGGTGGCGTGGGGCAGCCCGTGGTAGGCGGCGAACTCGGCCTCGAAGCCCTTGACGCTCTCGCCGAGCACCAGCTGACCGGACCCGAACACCTTCGCCACGGCGTCCAGGATGTCGTCCTTCTCGACTGCGTACTCCGGCAGATAGTCCCAGACTCGGGTGGTCACGCGATCGCCTCCTGCTTGAAGTTGCTCGGGTTTCGGTCGGGGCCGAGGCCGGGCCCGGTCTCCCGGGCGGCGGCCGGGCCGTAGGCGGCTTCGATACGGCGGAGCAGATCGGCCGGGGTCAGCACGTACTCCTGGGTGCCGACCGTCTCCAGCACGACGGTGGCCAGCGCGCAGCCCAGCCGGGCGGCCCACTGGGGCGGCAGCTCACGGGCGGTCCCGGCGAGGAAGCCCGCGCGGAACGCGTCGCCGACTCCGGTGGGGTCGACGGCCCGGTCGGTCGGTACGGCGACGACGTGCAGCCGCTCCCGGCCGGCGCGGGCGATGTCGACGCCGTCGGCGCCGCGGGTGATGACCCAGGCGCCGGTGCGCTTCAGCACCTCGTCCTCGGTCCAGCCGGTGCGCTCCAGGAGGAGGGCGGCCTCGTACTCGTTGGTGAACAACAGCCGTGCCCCGTCGACGAGTTGGCGCACCTGCTCACCGGTGAGCCGGGCCAGCTGCTGGGAGGGGTCGGCGGCGAACGGGATGCCCTGCTGCCGGCACTCGTCGGTGTGCCGGAGCATGGCCCCGGGGTCGTTGGGGCCGACGACCACCAGGTCGGGGCGTCCGGTGTGCTCGGCCACCTCGGCGAGGCTGATGCGGGAGGCCTCCGCCATGGCACCGGCGTAGAACGTGGCGATCTGGTTGTGGTCGAGGTCGGTCGTGCAGACGAAGCGGGCGGTGTGCAGGGTCTCGCTGACCAGCACGGCGTCCGTGGCGACCCCGTTCTCGCGCAGCCAGGCCGCGTACTCCGCGAAGTCCGTGCCGGCCGCGCCCACCAGCACCGGCGCGAGACCGAGGCGGGCCAGGCCCAGCGCGATGTTGGCGGCCACTCCCCCGCGGCGCACGTCCAGGCTGTCCGCGAGGAAGGACAGCGAGACCCGGTCCAGCCGGTCCGCGACGAACTGCTCGGTGAACCGGCCCGGGAAGGACAGCAGATGGTCGGTGGCGATGGAGCCCGTGACGGCGATACGCATCAGGCCCCGGCCGCCTTCCGCAGCGCCTCGACCCGGTCCGTCCGCTCCCAGGTGAACTCCGGCAGCTCACGGCCGAAGTGCCCGTACGCGGCGGTCTGGGCGTAGATCGGGCGCAGCAGGTCCAGGTCCCGGATGATCGCGGCCGGGCGCAGGTCGAAGACCTCGGAGATGGCCGACTGGATGTCGGCGACGCCGACCGTCTCGGTGCCGAAGGTCTCGACGAACAGGCCCACCGGCTCGGCCTTGCCGATCGCGTACGCCACCTGCACCTCGCAGCGCGAGGCAAGACCGGCCGCGACGACGTTCTTGGCGACCCAGCGCATCGCGTACGCCGCCGAACGGTCCACCTTGGACGGGTCCTTGCCGGAGAACGCGCCGCCACCGTGGCGGGCCATGCCGCCGTACGTGTCGATGATGATCTTCCGGCCGGTCAGCCCCGCGTCACCCATCGGACCGCCGATCTCGAAACGACCGGTCGGGTTCACCAGCAGGCGGTAGTTCTCGGTGTCCAGCTTGATGCCGTCGTCCAGCAGCGCCTTCAGCTCCGGCTCGACCACGAACTCCCGGATGTCGGGCGCGAGGAGGGAGTCCAGGTCGATTTCGGACGCGTGCTGGGAGGAGACCACCACCGTGTCCAGGCGTACGGCGCGGTCGCCGTCGTACTCGATGGTGACCTGCGTCTTCCCGTCCGGGCGCAGGTACGGGATCGTGCCGTTCTTGCGGACCTCGGACAGGCGCTTGGACAGACGGTGCGCCAGGAAGATCGGCAGCGGCATCAGGGTCGGCGTCTCGTCCGACGCATAGCCGAACATCAGGCCCTGGTCGCCCGCGCCGCCGGTGTCGACGCCCTGCGCGATGTCCGGGGACTGCGCGCCGATCGAGACGGACACGCCGCAGGAGGCGCCGTCGAAGCCCTTCTGCGAGGAGTCGTAGCCGATCTCCAGGACCTTGGCGCGGACCAGCTGGGCGATGGGCGCGTACGCCTGGGTCGTCACCTCGCCCGCGATGTGCACGAGCCCGGTGGTGATGAGGGTCTCGACGGCGACCCGGGAGGCCGGGTCCTCGCGCAGCAGCGCGTCGAGGATCGTGTCGCTGATCTGGTCGGCGATCTTGTCGGGGTGGCCCTCGGTGACGGACTCCGAGGTGAACAGGCGTACGGCCATGGGGGTTTCCTTCGGTGGGCCTCGGTGAGTGGGGGCTGGTGGGGGTGTCAGCGCGCGTCGGCCGCCGGGCCGAACCAGCGCTCCAGCGCCGCCGTCGCCGGCTCGTCGTCGGCGGAGGTCCAGGCGACGTAGCCGTCGGGCCGCACGAGGACGGCGGCTGCGCCGGCGAACGGGTCGCTGCGCGTCTCGGCGGCGTCGAGGGTCGCGGTCACCGTGACCACGCGGTCCTTCCAGCCCTCGGCGGCGCCGCGGAGCCCGGCGTCGTCGGTGAGGTCGAGCAGGACGCCCAGGGCCTCGTGCAGCAGTTCGGGGGTGGTGGTCCTCGTGCCTGCGGCGGTGCGCAGCGCGCGGGGCGGCAGCCGGCGGCCCAGCAGGGGGTGGCTCCCGGTGCCGAGGTCGTAGCGGAGGTCGAGGTGGCTGACCGAGCCCGCCAGATGGCGCTTGACGTCGTCGTACGTCATGAGTTCGGTGAGCAGTTCGCGCAGCGGGTCGGCCTCCTCGCCGCCGAGGAACACCATGCCCTGGGCGCGGGTGTTGCTCAGCAGGCGCTCGCCGACCGGGTGGCGCTCGGCGTGGTAGGAGTCGAGCAGGCTCTCGGGTGACCGGCCGGCCACCACGGCGGCCAGCTTCCAGCCGAGGTTGACCGCGTCCTGCACGCCGGTGCTCAGGCCCTGTCCGCCGGCCGGGAGGTGGATGTGCGCCGCGTCGCCGGCGAGCAGCACCCGGCCGCGCCGGTACTCGGTGACCTGACGGGTGGCGTCGGTGAAGGAGCTGACCCACTCGGCGCCGCCGTGCGAGATGTCCTCGCCGGTGATGCGCTGCCAGGCGTCGGCGACCTCCGTGAAGGAGACGGTCCGCTCGGTGCGGTCGCGGGGCGGGGTGCCGTGCGGGCAGACGATGACGCGGTCCACGCCCTCGGCGAGGGGGGCGGCCATCACCATGCCGTTCGGCAGCTTCTCGCCGAGGAACCGGGGCTTGAGGCCGCAGCCGACGACGTCGGCCAGATACATCTCGCGGGTGGCCGGGGTCCCCGGGAAGTCGAACCCGGCCTCCTTGCGGACCACGCTGTGCCCGCCGTCGCAGCCGACCAGCCAGCCGGCGGTGAGCCGTTGCTCGCCCTGCGGGGTGACGAAGGTGGCCTCGACGCGGTCGCCGTGGTCGGTCAGGGCCGTGAGCCGCCGGCCGCGCCGGATGTCCGCGCCCAGCTCACCGGCCCACTGCTCCAGGACGGCCTCGGTCTGCGACTGGGGTATGCCGCGGGCGCCGAAGTGGGCGTCCTCCAGCACGGTGTAGTCGAACTGCACGCCGCCGAAGTGGCCGAGCGGGCTGGTCTCCAGACCGCCGAACCCGGGCAGCAGGCCGCGCTGGTCGAAGGCCTCCATGGCGCGGGCGGTGAAGCCCAGGCCGCGCGACTGCCCCGTGGGCTCGTCGAGCAGCTCCGCCACGACGACCCGCGCCCCGCCGAGCCGAAGCTCGCTGGCCAGCATCAGCCCGGTGGGCCCGGCACCGACGATGATCACATCCGCGTCCACGAACGTCCCCTCCTGTCTGCGTTGGTGTGATGTGCCTGTGAGGTGACCGGGCGTCAGGCGGCGGCCGACTGGCGGGCGGTGTCCCGGACGGGCCGCCACCACTGCGGGTTGTCGCGGTACCAGGCGACCGTCGCGGCCAGCCCGTCCTCGAACGACGTCCGGGGCGCCCAGCCGAGCTCCGCGCGGATCTTGGTGTCGTCGAGGGCGTACCGCAGGTCGTGTCCCTTGCGGTCGGTGACGTGCCGGATCATCGAGCGGTCGGCTCCGCAGAGCTTCAGGATCCGCTCGGTCAGGGCCAGGTTGGTCAGCTCGTCGCCGCTGCCGACGTTGTAGATCTCGCCGGCCCCGCCCCGCGTCAGCACCAGGTGGACGGCCCGGCAGTGGTCGTCGACGTGCAGCCACTCGCGCCGGTTGCGCCCGTCGCCGTAGACCGGGACCTCGATGCCCTGCAGAAGGTTGGTGACGAAGAGCGGGATCAGCTTCTCGGGGTGCTGGTAGGGGCCGTAGTTGTTGGAGCAGCGGGTCACCGAGACGTCGAGGGCGTGGGTGCGCCAGTAGGAGCGGGCGACGAGGTCGGAGCTCGCCTTGGAGGCCGCGTACGGGGAGTTGGGCAGCAGCGGCCACTCCTCGGTCCAGGAGCCCTCGTCGATGGAGCCGTACACCTCGTCGGTGGAGACGTGCACGACGCGCTCCACACCGGTGTCCAGCGCGGCGTCCAGCACGGTCTGGGTGCCGAGCGCGTTGGTACGGACGAACTCGGCGGCGCCGGTGACGGACCGGTCGACGTGGGACTCGGCGGCGAAGTGGACGATCGCGTCGTGCCCCGGCAGCAGCTCCAGCAGCAGCTCCCGGTCGCAGATGTCGCCGTGGACGAAGGTCAGCCGCGGGTCGTCGGCGGGCAGGTTGGCCCGGTTGCCGGCGTAGGTCAGCTTGTCGAGGACCGTGACGGCGGTACCCCGCCCCTCGTCGTAGTCGCCCGCGAGGAGGGAGCGCACGTAGTGGGAGCCGATGAATCCGGCGCCCCCGGTCACCAGCAGTCTCATGACGTGGCCCCCAGCAGCTCCGGCAGGCGCGTCATGACATCGGCGGGGGTCGGCATGGCGCGCATCTCGGCGGCCACGTCCTGGCTCGCCTTGCGGTAGCCCGGCGCGCCGAGCACCTCGCGCAGGGCGGCGGCGATGTCCGCGCCGGTGGCCTTACGGCCCTCCAGCATCAGACCGGCGCCGCGGGCCACCGGGACCTGGGCGTTGGCCCAGCCGTCGTCGTGCGCCATGGGCACGCCGAGCTGGGGCACACCGGCGTCGAAGGCGGCGTACATGGTGCCCATGCCGCCGTGGTGCACGATCGCGTCGCAGGTGGCGAGCAGCGCGCGCAGCGGCATCCAGTCGACCGTGCGCACATGGCTCGGCAACGGCGAGGGCAGCGCGGTCAGTTCGGCGCCGCTGGTGGTGAGGACCACCTCGACGTCGAGTTCCTCGGTGCCCTTGAGGATGTCGCGCAGATGGGCGCCGTCGCTGTAGAAGACGCGCATGGAGCCGAGCGTGACGGCGATCCTGGGCTTCTCGCCGCGCCTGAGCGCCCAGTCGGGCAGTTCGGCGCCGCCCGTGTAGGGGGCGTACCGCATCGGCAGGGTGTGGCCGGCGCCGCCCTGGTGCGGGGCGTCCTGGTGGATGGTCTCCAGGGAGGCCGGGCTCAGGTCGATCTCCACCTCGGCCTCGGCCGGGTCTGTGACGCCGAAGCGCTCGGCCACGGGGGCGAGGCGGTTGAGGGCGGGGCGGAAGGTAGGCCGGCGGGTGCCGATGCCGTGCAGGACGGCGGGCACACCGGCGGCGCGGGCGGCGAGCAGTCCGGCCACGGCGGGCGGGCAGTAGACGACGGCGTCGGCCTTCCAGGTCCTCGCGATGTCGACCAGGCCGTCGGCCATCCCGCCGGCGACCTCCGCGAAGACCCCGGCGACATGCTCGATCACCTCGCCCGGGGTGAGATTCCAGCTCACGTCGGTCTCGGTGAAGCGTCGGACGAGATCGTCGTACGGCCGTACGGACCGGCCGTCGTCGGTGGCGACGGTGTGCAGCCCGGCCGAGGCCGCCGTGGTCCGCGCCGAGCCGTTCGCCGCGACGAGCACGTCGTGGCCGGCGGCGAGGGCGGCGTGGGCCAGCGGGACCAGGGGCAGCATGTGCGAGGCCCCCGGGATGGTGGTGAACATGTAGCGCATGGCTGTGGCTTCTCCGGTCCGGGTCAGAGGGACGTCAGCTCGCGGCGGAGCGCGAGTGCCACACGCGGAAGGTGTTCGCCCAGCGCGAGGTGGCCAGGGAACGGGCGCGCACCCGGCCCTTCTGGACTTCGAGCGGCCGCTGCTCGTCGGGCAGCGTGTGGAAGGCGTCGTAGGCCTCCTTGCTGTCCCACTGCGCGTAGTTGACGAGGGCCGTGCCGTCGAGGGAGCGGAAGTAGGCGTGGGAGCGGTAGCCGGGGACCGTCAGCAGCCAGTCGTCGGGCTTGGCGAGCGCGTCGACGAGGGCCTTCTGGTTCTCCGGCTCGCAGCGCAGCACGAAGATCACGGTGTAGTCGTCGCGCTGTGTGGAGATCTCGGCGGCGTCCCCGAGCGAGGGGTGCCGCTGGGCGAAGACCGCCTCGGTCTGGATGAGCTGGACGGTGGTGGCGAGCCGGTGGAACTCCGGCACCGTCTTCGTCCTGAACTTCTCCCCCTGATACCGCGCCTTGAGGTCCTCGGCGCTGCGCCACTGAATGTAGTTGGCGGTTCCCGGGGTGTCCTCGCCGGCGTGCACGGTGGAGGATATCCAGCCGGGATAATCGGCGTTGTCGACGATGTCCCGCATGGCCTGAAGCACCAGGTCCTGCTTTTCCCGGTCCTCGGTGTCGAACAGGTTGAACAGGGTCATGTAGCCGTCGTCGGGCGAGATGAAAGGCATGACTCTCCGCAGTTCGAGAAATGAAGGTGAACTCTCAGCCGGCCGCGGCGATTTCCATCACGTAGCGGCCGTACGAGGACTTCGCGAGCTTCGTGCCGAGCCGGTGGCAGGCCTCGCGGTCGATGAATCCCATGCGCCAGGCGATTTCCTCGATACAGGCGATCCGGACGCCCTGGCGATGCTCCAGGATCTGCACGTACTGGCCGGCCTCGGTGAGGGCGTCGTGCGTGCCCGTGTCCAACCAGGCGAAGCCGCGCCCGAGGGAGATCAGCCGCGCCTTGCCCCGTTCCAGATAGACCCGGTTGACGTCGGTGATCTCCAGCTCGCCCCGCGCGGAGGGGCGCAGGTTCTTGGCGATGTCGACCACGTCGTTGTCGTAGAGGTAGAGCCCGGTGATGGCCAGGTTGGACCTGGGCCGGGCCGGCTTCTCCTCCAGCGAGACCAGGTTGCCGTCCGCGTCCACCTCGCCGACGCCGTACCGCTCGGGGTCGCGCACGGGGTAGCCGAACAGCACACATCCGTCGACGTCCACGACCGCGTCCTGGAGGATGCCGCTGAAGCCGAGGCCGTGGAAGATGTTGTCGCCGAGGACCAGGGCCACCGAGTCGTCACCCACGTGGTCGGCGCCGATGACGAACGCGTCGGCGAGACCGCGTGGTTCGTCCTGCTCCGCGTAGGTCAGATTCAGTCCGTAGTCCGAACCGTCCCCAAGCAGCCGCTGAAAACCACCCAGATCACGCGGCGCGGAAATGATCTGGATATCGGTGATGCCGGCGAGCATCAGCACCGAAAGCGGGTAGTAAATCATTGGCTTGTCGTACACCGGGAGCAATTGCTTCGACATTCCCAGGGTGATCGGCTGCAGCCTTGTCCCATGGCCTCCGGCCAGGATGATCCCTTTCACTGTCCCTGCCTCCAGGCAAATTCTGCCGGTTCGCGCGGTCGGGGGAGCCGATGACCAGCTTTCTCGGACGTACGGGCGGATTCAAGGGCCGCCAGGTCAGAGCGATGTCAATTTCTGTCAGAAGTGCCGAACCAGGTGTTCAGGGCATTTTCCGTATCGCCGTCCCCGCCGGTCCACGCGATGTATCCGTCCGGCCGCACGAGCACGGCACGGGCGGCACGAAGCGGGCCCTGAGCCTCCGGGCGGGCGGTCACCGTGACGATCCGGTCCGCCCAGGGCCGGGCGACGGTGCGCAGGCGCGCGTCGCCGGCCAGGTCGAGCAACAGGCCCCGTCCGGAGGTGCGCAGCAGGTCGGCGGTGCTCAACGGGCCGTCCGGGCCGCTGAGTCGGGTGTACGGCAGCCGGGTGCCGAGCAGTGGATCCGCGTGCCGCGTGCCGTACCGGATGTCGAGTCCGGAGATCATCCCCGCCAAGTGCGCCCGCACCTCGGGCCGTTCGGCGATCAGCTCGCCGAGCAGCGCCCGCACCGGCTCCACCTCGGGCCCGCCGAGCAGCAGCAGCGCCTGCGCCCGGATGTTGGCGAGGACGCGCCGGCCGACCGCGTGCCGCTCGGCGTGATACGTGTCCAGCAGTCCGGCCGGGGCCCGCCCACGCACCTCGGCGGCGAGTTTCCAGCCGAGGTTGACGGCGTCCTGGAGCCCGAGGTTGAGCGCCTGGCCGCCGGCGGGCATCTGCCGGTGGGCCGCGTCACCGGCGAACAGCACGGGCCCCCGACGGTATTCGACGAGCTGCCGGTTGGCGTCCCCGAAGGAGTTCACCCACAGCGGGGTTCCCCCGCTGATGTCCTCCCCCGTGACCCGTTTCCACACCTGGGCCACCTCGGCGAACTCGGGCTCGGCGGAACGTGGCCCGGCGGCGGAGCCGAACTCGTGGACCATCACCCGGGTGACCCCGTCACCGCGCCGGGCGGCGATAGCGAGGCCCTTCTCCAGCCGCTCGAAACGCCGGTTGGGCACGTCGATCCCGGCCACGTCCGCCCGCAGCAGCTCCCGCCCCGCGTCCCGCCCGGGGAACTCGGCCCCGGTCAGCCGCCGCAGGGTGCTGTCCTCGCCGTCGCAGCCGACCACGAACCGTGCCCGGATCCGCAGCGCCCGTCCGCCGGGCCCCGCCGCGACCGCCTCGACACCGTCCTCGCCGAGCCGCACGGCCCGCAGCTCGTGCCCGCGCCGCAGATCCGCGCCGAGCCCGAGCGCCCAGTCCCGCAGCAGCTCCTCGGTACGGGTCTGCGGCACCTTCCACTGCCCCGGCCAGGGGCTGGGCAGCGTCAGGTCCAGCGGCACCCCGCCGAAGTGGCCGCGGGGCTCGTCGGGCGGGGTGCCCAGGGCGTCCAGCAGGCCGCGGCTGTCGAGGAGTTCCATGGTGCGGGCGTGCAGCGTGGAGGCGCGCGACTCGGTGGTCGGCGCGGCCCGCCGCTCCAGTACGACCGTCCCGGCACCGCCGAGCCGCAGCTCCCCGGCGAGCATCAGCCCGACGGGGCCCGCGCCGACGACGAGGACATCGGTCTCCAGTGCGCGCGCGGCCACGGTCAACTCCTGTTCTCGGCGTAGTCCTTGGCATGGCCGAGGGTGGCGCGGCTGTTGGTGCTGAGCGCGTTCTGCACATACGCGCGCGCGTCCGCGACGGTGGCGTCCGCGCCGAGGATCCTCGCGATGTTGGCGGTGTTGAGGACCACCGTGTGCTGTGAGGAGGCGGCGACGCCGGAGGCGTTCTCGGCGAAGGTCCAGTAGCCGGTGTGCAGGGTCATCAGCGCGGGCAGGGTGACCTGCTTGTAGGCGATCCTGTGGTGCGGGAAGGTCACCCGGTACGACTTGGTGGTGTGCGTCGAGCCGTCCTTGGCCCGGGTGTCCATCTCCAGGGTCTGCAGCCCCGGGGTGTCCTCGCTGAACCTGACGGAGGCCACGTGCGGCAGCCGCTCCACCCAGAGCCCGGCCTCGTTGACGAAGTCGTAGGCGTCCTTGGCGGAGCCGTCGATCTGCACGGTGTCCTCGAAGGAGAAGGTGATCTCCTCGGAGGCGTGGGCGAGTTCGACGTTGGTCTTCAGCGCGGCCAGCTCGGAGCGCGAGTTGCGGTCGACGGCCTCGTCGATCCACTGCAGGCCCTCGGGGTCGTCGTCGACGGCCCGGTAGTCGTGCAGCAGCCGGATCCTGGACGAGGTTCCGGACAGCGGCTCGATGATCCAGGCGCCGCCCATCGCGGCGACGGGCGGGGTGGAGACCTCCTGCCGGAAGGTGATCCGCAGACCGTCCGGGTCGAGGGTGCGGCGGGAGGTCCAGTTCTTGGCCTCGCCGTTGGCGGTGGCCCAGATCCGTATCCGCTCCTCGCCCTCGCCGCGCTCCAGGTGGTCGACGTAGATGGTGGGCGGGAAGATCCGCGGCCAGTTCTCCACCTCGGCGATGAGCCGGTAGACGGCGGGGGCGGGGGCGTCGACGGTGATCTCGTGCTCGACCTGACGAGTCGTCATGGCGTGCTCTCCTCGGATGTCAGAAGTTGCCCAGCCCACCGCAGACGTTCAGGGCCTGCGAGGTGATGGAGGCGGCGGTGTCGGAGGCGAGGTAGCCGACGAGACCCGCGACCTCCTCGGGGGTCGAGTAGCGGCCGAGCGGGATCTTCGCCTGGAACTTCTCCAGGATCGCGTCCTCGGTGGTGTCGTAGGCGGCGGCGTACCCGGCGCGCACCCGCTGGGCCATCGGGGTCTCGACATAGCCGGGGCAGACCGCGTTGACGGTGATGCCGGTCGGCGCGAGCTCGTTGCCGAGCGCCTTGGTGAAGCCGACGACGCCGTGCTTGGAGGCGGAGTACGGGGCGCCGAGGACGACGCCCTGCTTGCCGGCGGTGGAGGCGACGTTGATGATGCGCCCGCGGTCCTTCTCCCGCATCCCCCCGGTGTTGAGCACCTCACGGGTCATCCGGAAGACGCTGTTGAGGTTGGTGTCGATGACGTCTTCCCACAGCTCGTCGGCGATGTCGGCGGTGACCCCGCCACCGCTGCGACCGGCGTTGTTGACCAGGACATCGACGGTGCCGAAGCGGTCGACGGCCGCCTGCACAAAGGCCTTGACCCCGTCGGCGGACCGCACGTCCACGGCGGCGCCGTCGACGTCCAGCCCCTCCTCACGGAGCTCCTTGACGGTGGACGCCACGTTCTCGGGGGTACGGGCGCCGAGGAAGACCCGGTGCCCCTGCCCGGCGAGGAGCCGGGCGACGGCGAGCCCGATGCCGCTGGTGGCTCCGGTGACGAGGGCTACGCGCTGGTGCTGCTGCGCCATGTTTCTCTCCCGTGGGGGTGCGTTGACTGGTTCGTGGCGGGGCGGGCGGGGCGGGTCTCGGGTCCCGCCCCGCGGTGAAAGGGGGCGCGCGTCAGGCCGCGGCGCCGACTCCGAGCACGGTGTTGACGGCCGCGATCAGCGCGCGCGGAGTGTGGGCGTCGGTCAGGACGTCGTCGTCGAGCGTGATCCCGAACTCCCGCTCGATCCGCCCACCGGTCTCCAGCAGCGCGAGCGACTCGTACCCGAGCTCCTCGAACCCGGTGTCGAGAATGTCGCCGTCGAGGTCGACGCCCTCATCGGCGCCGGCGCCTTCGAGGAGGATGCGCTTGAGGTCGTCCAGGGTGAATTGGGTGGTGGCCACGGGTGGTTGGTCCCTTCGTGTCGTGTTACGTACGTCATTCGCTGCCGGTCGGCACCTCTCAGTGCTCCGGGCACTCTCAGCCCGTCCGGCGCTTGAGGACGAGGCCCGTTCAGGGCCGAAGCGGGGGTCTGGGGGCGGCAGCCCCCAGGGACGGGACGGGTAGGGGCGGCGGGGGCGAAGAAAGACCGGCGCCGCTACTCCACGCCCCGCACCACAACCGCCGAGTTGAACCCGCCCTGCCCCCGAGCCAGCACAACCGCCGTACGCACATCGGCAGCGCGCGCCTGACCGGCGACCAGGTCAAGCCCGTACTCGGGCAGGGGCTCACTGTTGACCGTGGGCGGAATCAACCCCTCCGCCATGGCGAGGAACGCCGCCGCGAGATCCAGCGGCGCGGCCCCGGAGTACAGCCGCCCCGTCATCGTCTTGGGCGCGGTGACCGGCACACCCCCCACCCCGAAGACCGAGTTGATCGCCTCCGCCTCGACCCGGTCGAGCTCCGGCACGGCCGCCGCGTCCGCGAAGACGACATCGACGTCACCGGCCCGCACCCCGGCATCCGCGAGCGCGGTCTCCAGCGCCCGCCGCAGCCCGGGCTCACCCCCGCCACCAGGCCGAGGATCGATCGTCGCGCCGTACCCGGCGATCTCTCCGTAGACCTTCGCGCCCCGCGCACGAGCCGCCTCGACGGACTCCATGATCAGAATCGCCCCGCCCTCACCGGGCACATGCCCGCGCGCCTCACCGTCGAACGGCAGGTACGCGCGCGTGGGCTCATCACTGGTGCTCAGCCGGTCACCGGCCAGCTGCGCCACCCACCCCCAAGGACAGATGGACGCGTCCACCGCCCCGGACACGATCAGCGAGGTCCCCTTACGGATCTGCCGTCGCGCCTGGGCGACCGCGTCCAGCCCGCCGGCCTGGTCGCTGACGACGACCCCGCTCGGCCCCTTCATCCCGTTGCGGATGGAGATCTGGCCGCTGTTGACGGCGTAGAACCAGGCGAAGGACTGATACGCGCTGACATGCTGGCTGCCCAGACTCCACAGCTTGCGCAGCTCGTTCTGCCCGAACTCGAACCCACCGGAGTGACTCGCGGTCACCACACCCATGTCGAACTCGGGCAGCTCCGCGGGCGTCACTCCCGCGTCGGCGAGCGCCCAGTCGGTCGCGACCAGGGCGAGCCGTGTCATCCGGTCGGTCTGCGGCAGCAGCCGGTTCGGCAGATGGTCCTCGGCGACGAACCCCGGTATCTCCCCGGCCAGCCGCGCCGGGTACTGGGACGGATCGAAGCGGGTGATCCGCCCGATGCCGCTCTTGCCGCCCTTGGTCGCGGCCCAGAAGTCCCTGGTGCCCAGCCCGTTGGGGGACACCACTCCGAGACCGGTCACCACCACGGCCGTACTCATGCCGCACTCCTCTCGGGCCGGGCGAGCACCATGGCGCTCTGGAAGCCGCCGAACCCGCTGCCGACCGAGAGCACCGCGTCGGTGATCTGGTCACGGGCTGTCAGCGGCACATAGTCGAGGTCGCACTCGGGGTCGGGGGTGTGCAGATTGGCGGTCGGCGGCACCACGTTGTGCTCCATCGCCAGCGCGGAGGCAGCGATCTCGATGGAACCGATCGCGCCCAGCGAGTGCCCGACCATCGACTTGATGGAGCTGACCGGGGTCCGGTACGCGTGCTCGCCCAGGCTGCGCTTGAAGGCGGCGGTCTCGTGGCGGTCGTTCTGCTTCGTGCCCGAGCCGTGGGCGTTGACGTAGTCGATCTGCTCCGGGTTCATCCGCGCCTCGCCCAGCGCGACCCGGATCGCCTCGGCCATCTCCGCGCCGTCCGGCCGAAGTCCGGTCATGTGGTACGCGTTGCTGCGCGTGGCGTACCCGGCGATCTCCGCGTAGATATGGGCCCCGCGCCGCCGGGCGCTGCCCAGCTCCTCCAGGACGAACACCGCCGCGCCCTCGCCGAGGACGAAGCCGTTGCGGGTGCCGTCGAAGGGACGGGAGGCGCGCTCCGGCTCGTCATGGCGCGGGGTGGTCGCCTTGATCGCGTCGAAGCAGGCCATCGTGATCGGCGAGATCGGCGCGTCCGAGGAGCCCGCGATCACCACGTCCGTGGAGCCCTCCCGGATCAGCTCCGCCGCGTATCCGACCGAGTCGATGCCCGAGGTGCACCCGGTGGACACCACGGAGCTGGGTCCCTGGGCACCGACCGCCCAGGCCACCTCGGTGGCGAAGGAGCTCGGCACCAGATAGTTGTAGAGATGCGGCACGGCGTACGCGTGGTCGACGAGATCCAGGCGGCCGCCGTCACTGACGATCCGGTACTCCTCGTCGAGCCCCATCGTGGCGCCGACGGCGCTGCCGATGGTGACGCCCACCCGGTACGGGTCGTACTCCTCCACCTCGATACCGCTGTCGGCGACCGCACCGCGCGCCGCGACCACCGCGAACTGCGCGGCGCGGTCCATCCTGCGGACCTCCTGCGGGCTCAGCCCGTGCTCCTCGGGATCGAAGTCGATCTCCGCGGCCACCCGGGAACGGAACGGGGAGGGGTCGAAGAAGGTGATGCCACGGGTCGCGGTCCGGCCCTCGCTCAGCAGGCTCCAGAAGTTCTTGGTGCCGATGCCGCCGGGGGCGAGGACCTCCATCCCCGTGATGACGACTCGTCGCGACGTCACGCGGACGCCTCCCAGTTGTAGAAGCGCGTCGCCATGGCGTCGGCCGGCGAACGCCAGGTCGCCGGGTCGTAGGCCTCGATGAACGGCTTGAGGTCGTCACTGATCCGAATGAACCGCGGATCGGCCTTCGCCTGCTCGATCAGTTCACCGCCGTTGTCCGAGTCGAAGTCCTGAAGATGGAAGTAAAGGCCCCGGTACGAGAACAATTGGCGGCGCCGGGTGCCCATGCGGTGCGGCATGTCGCCGGCGTCGAACTCCGCGAACAGTTTCGCCACGTCGATGCTGGAGTCGGGATCCATCCGAGCCACGATCAAGGTGCTGTGCATGCGTCTCTCCTCCACGACAGAGTTTCCCGGTGATTCCACGCGCGGTGACCGGATGAATTCACATCGAATGGCTCCCGGAGAATTTCCGAGAAGCGCGAGAAAGGGGATCTGGCATCCAGGTTCGTCGCTTTTACGGCCGCTTTCAAGGGAGTTCAGGTCAGACGAATGTCAAACCCCGTCAGAATCAGTCCTTGATTTCGCAGATGGCGGCGCCGGAGGTGAGGGAGGCGCCGACTTCGGCGGACAGGCCCTTGATGGTGCCGGCCTTGTGCGCGTTGA